>NZ_CP086106.1:2964166-3272083 GCF_016765655.2 Skermanella mucosa | reverse complement strand
CGATCCGCCCGCCGTGACCTACTTCTTCTCGCCCGACCGCAAGGGCGAGCACCCGCAGGCCCATCTCGCGGGCTTCGAGGGCATGTTGCAAGCCGATGCCTACGGCGGCTTCAGGAAGCTCTACGAGCCGGGCGCCGAGGGCCATCGGCGCATCCGCGAGGCGGCATGCTGGGCTCATCTGCGCCGCGCCTTCCACGACGTCTGGAAGTCCACCGGCTCACCGATCGCCTTCGAGGCGCTGGAGCGGATCGGCGTCCTGTACGACATCGAGCGCGAGATCACCGGACAGTCGGCTGAGGAGCGCCGCCGCATTCGGCAGGAGCGAAGCCGGGGTCTCGTCACAGCCTTCCAGGCCTGGTGCGAGGACCGGCTCCGGCGCATTCCCGGCAAGGGCGACCTGCCGACAGCGATGCGCTACTTCCTCAAGCGCGTCGAGGCCTTCTCCCTGTTCCTCGAGGACGGGCGCGTCGCCATGGACAACAACCCGGCCGAGCGGGCGATCCGGCCGATCTCGGTGGGTAGGAAGAACTATCTCTTCGCCGGCTCGGACGTAACCGGCCGCTCAAGACCCAGGGGCGGGTTTTTTGTAGAGGGGGATGAGGTCGCGCAGGTTTTCGATGCCGAAGGCAGTGAACGCCAGGACTTCCTCGCCTCGGACGCCGTAGATCCAGAGGACACCGTCCTCGGGTTCCATGTCGAGACTGACCTCGTGCAGCAGATCCTCGTCCTCACCGAGCATCTCGGCGACGCGGGCGATGGTGAAGACGGAGCTGATCGCGGCCATGTCAGGCGGCTTGTGCCCGGAGAGCCTCGGTGGCGGCCCAGTTCCAGGGCAGGAGTTCGTGCAGGCGGCTGACCAGATGGTCGCCGATGCGGTCGAGCACCGCCGCGAGATAGGCCTCGGGGTCGAGGCCCGAGAGCTTGGCCGTCTCGATGATCGTCATCGCGTCCGCGATCACGGCGCCGCCGGCGTCCGAGCCGGCGAAGAGATAGTTCTTCCTACCCACCGAGATCGGCCGGATCGCCCGCTCGGCCGGGTTGTTGTCCATGGCGACGCGCCCGTCCTCGAGGAACAGGGAGAAGGCCTCGACGCGCTTGAGGAAGTAGCGCATCGCTGTCGGCAGGTCGCCCTTGCCGGGAATGCGCCGGAGCCGGTCCTCGCACCAGGCCTGGAAGGCTGTGACGAGACCCCGGCTTCGCTCCTGCCGAATGCGGCGGCGCTCCTCAGCCGACTGTCCGGTGATCTCGCGCTCGATGTCGTACAGGACGCCGATCCGCTCCAGCGCCTCGAAGGCGATCGGGGAGCCGGTGGACTTCCAGACGTCGTGGAAGGCGCGGCGCAGATGAGCCCAGCATGCCGCCTCGCGGATCCGCCGATGGCCCTTGGCGCCCGGCTCGTAGAGCTTCCTGAAGCCGCCGTAGGCATCGGCTTGCAGCACGCCCTCGAAGCCCGCGAGATGGGCCTGCGGGTGCTCGCCCTTGCGGTCGGGCGAGAAGAAGTAGGTCACGGCGGGCGGATCGCTCCCGCCCCAGGGCCGGTCGTCGCGGAGATAGACCCAGATCCGCCCTTCCTTGACCCCGCGGGGTTTGCCCTCGACGGCGCGGCGTCCCGGATCGAGGACGCGGATCGGCGTATCATCGGCATGCAGCCGGTCCGACCGCATGACCTCGGCGCGGATCAGGTCGGTCAGGGGCCGCAGCGTCGCGACCGCCTGGCCGCACCAGTCGATCAGGGTGGACCGGGGAATGTCGGCCCCCATCCGGGCGAAGATCTCGCCCTGGCGGTACAGGGGAAGGTGATCGTCGAACTTCGAGACCAGGACATGGGCCAGCAGGGCGGGACCCGCCATTCCCCGCCGGATCGGCCGGGGCGGCGCCGGCTCCTGGACGATCCTCTCGCACAGTCGGCAGGACTTCTTCGGCCTCCTGGTCTCGATCACCTTGAGCTTGGCCGCGACGAACTCGAGAACCTCGGACAAGTCCTCGCCGAGCAGACGAAGCGGGCCTCCGCAGTCGGGGCAGTGGTCGCCGGGATCGAGCACGATCCGCTCGCGCGGCGCGTCGTCGCGAAGGCGCGGTTTACCCCGCCGGCGGGGTTCGGCCTTCGGCAATGCCGGCTCCTCCCCGGCGTCACCGGCATCGGAATGTTCGCCCGAAGCATCGTTGGCGGCAATCGCCACCTCGACGTCCTCGAGCGTCAGCTGGAGTTGCTCGAGCTCACGGTCGATCCGCTCCGAACTCGGTCCGAACCGCTGCCGCCGCAGCCTGGCGATCTGGATCCGAAGCGCCTGGACCAGGGCCTCGAAGGCCAGCGCCGACGCCCTGGCGCGGGCCATCTCCTCACGCTGGGCGAGGATGATCGCCTTCAGGGCGGCTGGGTCGTCGGGCAGAACATCGGGCTGCGGCTGCATGGATCAAGTTTAGCAGAACTTCATGGCGGGCAACAGTAATCCCTCAGTCATGACCAGAGAATGTCACCCGACCCGCGTCGGCCGGGAAGTCCAGGCGGGACGTCTCCAATCAATTCCCTCCCACAGCATTGCGAGTTGTGCCGCCGTCAGCCGTACCGATCCGTCCGAAGGTGCCGGCCAGGGGAAGCGGCCCTGCTCGAGAACCTTGTAATACAAGCAAAATCCCTGGCCGTCCCAGTGGAGCAGCTTGATCCTGTCGCCCCGACGCCCCCGGAAGGCGAAGACGGCACCCGAGCCGGGGGCCTGCCGGAGATGCTCCTGCGCGACCGCCGCCAGCCCGGTGATCCCCTTGCGCAGGTCCGTGACCCCGCAGGCGAGATAAACCCGAACGCCGGTGCCCGGGCCGATCATGCCGCCTCCGCGACCCGGATCAGCCGCATCAGAACGCGGTCCGGAATGTCGGCGGCAAAGCGGAGGCTGCGGCCGTTGCGCAGCCCGATCTCGACAGGGTGGCCTGGCACATCCCCGCCGCATCCAGCGCCCGGGCCCGGCTCGTCCTCCGTCACTTCGACCGGGAGGAACACGGCCTTACCCGTTGGATGCACAGCCTTGTGCTTCAATTCGCAGCGCCACTGATAGATGTTCTGCCGGGAGATGTCATGCCGGCGGGCCACCTCCGAGACGCTGGACCCGGGAGCGGCAGCCTCGGCAACAATCCGCATCTTCTCGTCCAATGACCGTAACCGGCCGCTCAAGGCCCAGGGACGGGTTTTTTGTAGAGGGGGATGAGGTCGCGCAGGTTCTCGATGCCGAAGGCAGTGAACGCCAGGACTTCCTCGCCTCCGATGCCGTAGATCCAAAGGACGCCGTCCTCGGGTTCCATGTCGAGACTGACATCGTGCAGCAGATCCTCGTCCTCGCCGAGTATGTCGGCGACGCGGGCGATGGTGAAGACGGCGCTGATCGCGGCCACTTCAGGCGGCTTGTTTCCGGAGCGCCTCGGTGGCGGCCCAGTTCCAGGGCAGAAGTTCGTGCAGGCGGCTGACCAGCTGGTCGCCGATGCGGTCGAGCACCGCCGCGAGATAAGCCTCGGGATCGAGACCCGAGAGCTTGGCCGTCTCGATGATCGTCATCGCGTCCGCGATCATGCCGCCGCCGGCGTCCGAGCCGGCGAAGAGATAGTTCTTCCTGCCCACCGAGATCGGCCGGATCGCCCGCTCGGCCGGGTTGTTGTCCATGGCGACGCGCCCGTCCTCGAGGAACAGGGAGAAGGCCTCGACGCGCTTGAGGAAGTAGCGCATCGCCGCCGGCAGGTCGCCCTTGCCGGGGATGCGCCGAAGCCGGTCCTCGCACCAGGCCTGGAAGGCTTCGACCAGACCTCGGCTTCGCTCCTGCCGGATGCGGCGCCGCTCCTCCGCCGGCCGCCCGGCGATCTCGCGCTCGATGTCGTACAGGACGCCGATCCGCTCCAGCGCCTCGAAGGCGATCGGGGAGCCGGTGGACTTCCAGACGTCGTGGAAGGCGCGGCGCAGATGAGCCCAGCATGCCGCCTCGCGGATGCGCCGATGGCCCTCGGCGCCCGGCTCGTAGAGCTTCCTGAAGCCGCCGTAGGCATCGGCTTGCAACACGCCCTCGAAGCCCGCGAGATGGGCCTGCGGGTGCTCGCCCTTGCGGTCGGGCGAGAAGAAGTAGGTCACGGCGGGCGGATCGCTCCCGCCCCAGGGCCGGTCGTCGCGGAGATAGACCCAGATCCGCCCTTCCTTGACCCCGCGGGGTTTGCCCTCGACGGCGCGGCGTCCCGGATCGAGGACGCGGATCGGCGTATCATCGGCATGCAGCCGGTCCGACCGCATGACCTCGGCGCGGATCAGGTCGGTCAGGGGCCGCAGCGCCGCGACCGCCTGGCCGCACCAGTCGATCAGGGTGGACCGGGGAATGTCGGCCCCCATCCGGGCGAAGATCTCGCCCTGGCGGTACAGGGGAAGGTGATCGTCGAACTTCGAGACCAGGACATGGGCCAGCAGGGCGGGACCCGCCATTCCCCGCCGGATCGGCCGGGGCGGTGCCGGCTCCTGGACGATCCTCTCGCACAGCCGGCAGGACTTCTTCGGCCTCCTGGTCTCGATCACCTTGAGCTTGGCCGCGACGAACTCGAGAACCTCGGACAAGTCCTCGCCGAGCAGACGAAGCGGGCCTCCGCAGTCGGGGCAGTGGTCGCCGGGATCGAGCACGATCCGCTCGCGCGGCGCGTCGTCGCGAAGGCGCGGTTTACCCCGTCGGCGGGGTTCGGCCTTCGGCAATGCCGGCTCTTCCCCGGCGTCACCGGCATCGGATTGTTCGGCCGAAGCGTCGTTGGCGGCCATCGCCACCTCGACATCCTCGAGCGTCAGCTGGAGCTGCTCGAGCTCACGGCCGATCCGCTCCGAACTCGGTCCGAACCGCTGCCGCCGCAGCCTGGCGATCTGGATCCGGAGCGCCTGGACCAGGGCCTCGAAGGCCAGCGCCGACGCCCTGGCGCGAGCCATCTCCTCACGCTGGGCGAGGATGATCGCCTTCAGGGCGGCTGGGTCGTCGGGCAGAACATCGGGCTGCGGCTGCATGGATCAAGTTTAGCAGAACTTCATGGCGGGTAACAGTAATCCCTCAGTCATGACCAGAGAATGTCACCCGACCCGCGTCGGCCGGGAAGTCCAGGCGGGACGTCTCCAATCAATTCCCTCCCACAGCATTGCGAGTTGTGCCGCCGTCAGCCGTACCGATCCGTCCGAAGGTGCCGGCCAGGGGAAGCGGCCCTGCTCGAGAACCTTGTAATACAAGCAAAACCCCTGGCCGTCCCAGTGGAGCAGCTTGATCCTGTCGCCCCGACGCCCCCGGAAGGCGAAGACGGCACCCGAGCCGGGGGCCTGCCGGAGATGCTCCTGCGCGACCGCCGCCAGCCCGGTGATCCCCTTGCGCAGGTCCGTGACCCCGCAGGCGAGATAAACCCGAACGCCGGTGCCCGGGCCGATCATGCCGCCTCCGCGGCCCGGATCAGCCGCATCAGAACGCGATCCGGAATGTCGGCGGCAAAGCGGAGGGTGCGGCCACTGCGCAGCCCGATCTCGACAGGGTGGCCTGGCACATCCCCGCCGCATCCAGCGCCCGGGCTCGGCTCGTCCTCCGTCACTTCGACCGGGAGGAATACGGCCTTACCCGTTGGATGGACAGCCTTGTGCTTCAACTCGCAGCGCCACTGATAGATGTTCTGCCGGGAGATGTCATGCCGGCGGGCCACCTCCGAGACGCTGGACCCGGGAGCGGCAGCCTCGGCGACAATCCGCATCTTCTCGTCCAATGACCAGCGACGCCGGCGCTCTCCCCTGCTCAGCACCTCCACCCGCATATCTCACCTCGCTGTTGACGTCCATAACGACGTCGTTAACGACGTAAGCTATCTCGATAGCAAAATCCTCGTAAGGCGGCCTGGATCGGCCGGTTACCAATGACCAGCGACGCCGGCGCTCTCCCCTGCTCAGCACCTCCACCCGCATATCTCACCTCGCTGTTGACGTCCATAACGACGTCGTTAACGACGTAAGCTATCTCGATAGCAAAGTCCTTGTAAGGCGGCCTGGACCGGCCGGTTACGCTCGGACGCCGGCGGCGCCGTGATCGCGGACGCGATGACGATCATCGAGACGGCCAAGCTCTCGGGCCTCGACCCCGAGGCCTATCTCGCGGCGGTGCTCGACCGCATCGGCGACCATCTGGTCAGCCGCCTGCACGAACTCCTGCCCTGGAACTGGGCCGCCACCGAGGCTCTCCGGGCACAAGCCGCCTGACATGGCCGCGATCAGCTCCGTCTTCACCATCGCCCGCGTCGCCGAGATGCTCGGTGAGGACGAGGATCTGCTGCACGAGGTCAGTCTCGACATGGAACCCGAGGACGGTGTCCTCTGGATCTACGGCGTCCGAGGCGAGGAAGTCCTGGCGTTCACTGCCTTCGGCATCGAAAACCTGCGCGACCTCATCCCCCTCTACAAAAAACCCGCCCCTGGGTCTTGAGCGGCCGGTTACGGCCAAACCAAGGATGCCACGGATAAAGAACTTCCCGTACCTCGGTCCCATGGGCATTGTGTTGCTTCGTTGTATAACCATGTCCGACCACATGGCGCGCTCGGCTGGCGGACGCCGGCCGAGGTCGCGGCGCGGGGATGCCCTGTGGATTTGCTGGACAAGCCTGTCGGCTTGCCCACAACTCCACAGGGCCAGCCATCAGGAAGTTCGGATCTATCAGGTCTGATCGCGGGGCCGGATGTCAGCCCTGCGACAAGGCATCAACCGGAAGGACTCTCATAATCCCTGGACCAAGGTTGGGGGCAGGGTCACCTGATCCCGTCAAAACATTTTTGGTTTGAGCATTCCGAGTTGTGATCTCAAAAATGCTGGTACTATTGCTCGGCGCATTTCAGCTTCCGCCTCAGGCGTCAAACATCCTGAATCCGCGATAATTTCGGAAATTCCTGCTGAATATTCACATAGGCTCCTTCTAACACGCGCGACTGGAGTTTCATATCGATCGAGAAGGGCAAGATAAGCAGAGCCGACAGACTGAGCCTGAGCGATCACCACCTGGGGCACAAGCAGTTGATAAAGATCGTCAACCGAAAGCTGCACCTGACCAGTAGAACCACTAATTTTTCTTGAAATCTGCGCCTGCCCAAACGAAGAGTTGATATAACAAGCTAGAGCGGCTCCCAGCTCGTTATGAGCGGGCCGAATGATACCCACGTGGCTGTCACACACGGCTTCAAAGTCTCCGGTGAAGACAGCTGCTTTACCAATGGATCCGTCACCATCCATGGCGATCAGAACGTCGCCTTCTGTCACAGCTCGTGATCTCGCTCTGGCCATGTACTCATCTGATGTCGGTTTCGTAAGTTGCTTGACTATCTGCCCAAATTGGATAGAGGCGGTGGCAATCACTCGAGGCCCGCTCTCCTCATCAATAACCATTATTTCTGGCTGGGAATTCTTAATAAGCGGGCATGCCATTGCTCTGCCCAAACTTACTCCAGGCATATTGCGAACATAGGTGTAAATTGCTCTATTATCGCTCCTCAAGAAACGATGGTCAATTCGAAGTACGTCGCTCTCAGCTACGTCAATCATATAATTTTTCTCAGAAACGCCTGAAGAGCGCAGAATATTAGGCAGCTGAAGATTGCACTCAGCAGTTAGAACTTCGTCGCAACTTTGGGTTATTCCTGAAGGGGACGAAAGTATGTTCTTCGCGCTAGCAAGAAATTCCTGATAGATTGCAATTACCTCCTGCTGCTCCCCAAGCGACAAAGCTGGAAGTCTGATTTGCGCAAGGTGCTCTTGAGAAATGTTTCTTTGGCGCTTTCCGGCTGCGAATCCAGAGCTCCACAATCTCCAGGTTGGATGGTTGAGAATTGCACTTACAAAGCCTGGATAGAAATAGTCTTCGTTACACGCCAGCCGGATCAGGAAGCCAGAAGGAATTAGAGCATCAACGCCTTCTTCAGCCATATTCCAAAAACTTGAGGTCCATGCAATGCCGGGAGTTCCTGACCTTGTGAGAAGAACCTCGTTAGGCTTGCATTTCACGTTTTCAACAAACCCAGCATCGACTCCCCGCGCACCGTCACGAAGCGGGGTGCAGGCATCAGGCCTGAGCACAAACTGGGATAAGGCCCCGACAGAAGCGTAGAGCAGCGAGGAACCTTCGTCCTCACGAGCGTATGTCGAAGCAGGCAGGTTCTCACCGTTTGCCACTCTTAGGAAGAAAGGTTCTGCCAAGGGGTACCCCTGTGCGATCCCAAACACTACTTTGCTCACAGCCGATGTAAGCTCACGAAAATGGTAATCGATTCGCAGTTCATTCGTTTCAGAAACCTGAGTAAGTGACGAAGCAAACATCATTCATTGCTCCAAGCAATAGCTTTGCATAGCTGAGAAGCGAGATTACGTGGCACGCCTGCAGACGTGTCAATCACCCACTGACCGCCGCATAGCTCCAAGTCAAATACCCTCTCCCCTGCTCCCTCACTCGGCACCTCGGTCCCTTTGTAGGCCACAAACAAGTCGTTTGGACGCTCAGCCTCCCCGCGCTTGGTGCGCCGGTACCCCACCTGATCCGCACCGGCCACATAGAACGGTGCAGGAAAATGGTCAGCAATCTTTCTGAATGCCCAGACGCGTACATCAAGGCGTTTCAAAGTTGGAGAGTACTGTGAAACAATACTGACAATTTTTTCCAACGGCATTTCGGCTGAAGGCACATCATTACCCAGTCCTAATATTTTGTTTGCCTTCGGAAGGATTTCGCAGCCAACGCTGATCGATTGGGCACGACGCAACATCCAGCGAGCACAAGCACGTGCCCGCTTAACGATATCTCGCATTTCGAATTCGTTACGTTCTGGCTTGATATTCTCCGTAGTTGCCTCCCAATCAGCAGCCACATTCTCGATATCTACGGCGCACTCAGTTAGGCTAAGTGCCGGTAGCGAAATACCAACTCTGCTGACCTCTTCCCTCAGGGATGCTATAGATCCGTCCTCTACCGCGCTTCGCAGCTCGGACGCAGCTTTAAGGACCCCAGCAACGGCCCTGAGCGCCTCGCTAAGAACTTTCTGTCCGCGAGCCTCCCACTTGACCGCACGGTTTTTCCACAGACGTTCCTCATCGACGGTCTTTTTCTCCGCAAACAGGAGAGAGGTTCGTGTCGGCGTCCACGGTTCGAACGCTTCTTTGGGAAGAGCCACAACAGCCTTCACATTAAAATGAGCGAAAAGGAAGAGGCGCGCGTCCAGGTTTTCTTGCGTAGAAAAAAAGCTTTCAGGCAGCACCACGCCCAGACGCCCTCGCGATTTCAGCAGTTGGTACCAGCGTTCTAAAAACAAGTTCTCAGAATTGCTGTTGCTTGCGAGCTCAAAGGTTGATTGAAGGCTATTGACAGTGTGAGGATCAAGAGTAATTGAGAATGGTGGATTTGAAATTACGACGTCAAAGCTGTTTGCAACACTCTTAGAATAGACTGATGGGTCGTCGTGTGGCTTGCCCCGCAGCCTAGATTCATTGTAGGATGACAGTGGCGCGAGGCCATCTGCATGGTAGATATGCGTCTGCCCATCACGCCGCAGAAGCATGTTGACTTTTGTCGAAAGTGCAAGCACCTCCGTGTAGTCAATACCATACAGAAAATCTTTGGCCCAAAGATTTTCCTGTCCGACTGGGAAATGGGATCGAATAAAATCTCTAATTTCGTCGCTTTCCTCCCTTTCGATCTGCTCTCTTTCACGCTCTATGCTCCCGGTGATGTAGGCCATAGCGTGCAAGAGAAATGTGCCCGAGCCGCAAGACGGATCGATGACATAGGGGAGTTTCTCCGAAGATAGGCGGTCAGAGCATATCTTAGCTTTGGTAAGTCCTGCAAGATCAAGGACGTGAATGATGAACGAAACGACGTTGAGGTGAGTGAAGAACAATCCTTTGGTCTGCTTAAACCCATCTCGCGTTATACCTTCGAAGAAGGCTCCGAGAATGTCGGCATGGCCGCCAGTTGCCTTTGACAAAGATATGTCTTGGATAAGCTCAACGACAAAAGCTGTCTGCTCATGAGAAAACTCACGGTCATTAAGCCCCTCGACGTAAGCATCGTCGGGAAGACTCATGTATTTCTTATACGCTACTTTGTATAGAGCGTTGATTTCAGAAAACGTTTGAGAGGGCGTTTCCCTCTGATTACCCGGGTAACCGATTTGGAATTTGTATTTACCGCCCGGCCTCATTGTTTTTTCATCATGAGTTTTGGCGAGAAACAGCTTTACTACGTATGCGTAGATTGTGTTGTCAGGTGTGGAGCCACGCCACAGTACATCATGAAGACGCTTGCGCACGCGCTTCAATTCAATAAGGCTGACGTCTTTCCGCAGATCTCGCGGCCCACCATTCACCAAATAAACATGCGTGGGTTCGCCGTAATTCGATGGAATATCATTTGAAGCCGCGCGAGAAATACTCCAGTCTTCATACTTTTTATAGATTTTGTGGTCTATTGTCTTTGATGTGATAAGGGGCTCTGCGCTATCAATGGATATCGTAGCAAAGCACAAGATGCTTGCTCCCTGCTCGAATGGAGCAATATCAAAAAGCTGCCCTTTGATGAACTTATCCTGATCAACCTCGTATTCACCAGGAGCTTTGACTTCAATGAGCGCATACGGCGTGCCATCCGGGTGGCGGACCAGGATATCCAATTCTGCGCCAACCTTCGGCCGGCCAATTGAGTAACGGCGCTCAAGCGCAATGTTGCCGGGGAGGTATCCTCCGACGGTGCAAAGCCAACAAACAATGAATGCTCGACAGACCTCCTCCTCGCCCTCGTAGTCTCCAATAGCCTCCCCAAACTCAAACTCGCTAGAATACTCTACATTTCGTTCAGCGGTATTTAGCTTTGCGTATTTCCCGTCGGGATCAAGCGCAAGTATCTTATCTGCGACATGCTTTATGCCGGCAGCTCCCAAAGGGGTCATAGACAGAGGCTCCGATTATTTGATGAACGGCGTATGGGCCGCTCCACTTGGGCTAAGCAGGATTGCGATTTCGTATTACCAGAAAAGCGGTATGCAGACAACGTTAAGCCGCGGCGAAGGCTGGTGTTGGCGGCTGTTCAGCAGGGGAGTTTTTCCTGCTGGAGACAGCTGATGCCGATATCCGGAGATCGCGTAGTGGTAGGGGACTTCGGCTCCGGCCTGGCGCCCAGTGACGATCAGCATCGCTTGCTTGAGCCGGTGATTCCGCTGCCGAAGCGGGGTGCATGGTCGCGGACCGCTAATATGGCGCATGTTGAAGGGTTTCTTTTTCGGCATGCGAACCGGCTGCTAATGGCGCCGCTTCTCGCCACCTGCGGTCCTTCCGCCGTGGCAACGGTGGACGACTATATGCGCGCCTTCCCGAGGACGAACATGTCGCAATCGATGTACTACCAGCTGCTCGTCATGCTGCGTGAACAGGAAGGACGGGAAGCCGGCCTCATTCCCGCAACCATCTACACCCAAATCGTCAAGACAACGAAAAGGGGAGAGGCAGGGCAATGACGTGGCCAAGAAGGTATGGGGTGCAAACGCCACATCTCCGCTACATCGAGCTTCCTGCTCGGTGTCCTCCCATGTCGCCGACCTCCAGGGTGGCGATAGTGCTGGAGTCGTGCTCGGCCGCATCAACAATGTGTATACCCGGAACATTTATCCGACGTTTCTCATATGGACGGCTTATCCGCCCTTGTCTCGTGCCACAGTAGCCCGATTCTGACCGAACCGGAAGTCGGAATGATTCGGCGCCGAGTTGCTTTGGGCGCGGCTTCGACGGCGGCAAGAAAACCAGGGCGTCAAGATCCAACTCTCCGTGGACAAGTACGGGTTCCCGCTGGTGATTGAACTTTCGCCAGGGCATTGTCACGGGAACTTGGCCGGTGCGCAAAGACTCTGAATTTCGAGAAACCAGGTGGCGCTGGACGTTGAAGGTGTTGTAGGTGGCGGCATGCATGGAGACGAAACGCTGGGCGGAACCCGGCGATTTGAACCTCTGCATCTTGCGCTCGCGTCGGCGGAGCGGCTGGTGGGAGACCTCGGCCCGGTTGTTCCGGCAAACCCCTTGTTCGTGGTCGGCGCCCAGGCCAACCTCCTTGAACGCAGCCCCGTAGGAGCGCAACTTATCGGTCGTCACCCGGGTCGGGGCGAAGCCCTGCTTCCGGAGCAGCTTACGGATGAGCTTACGGGCGGCGGCCCTGTTCCGCCGGCGCTGGACCAGGACCTCCAGCACCTCGCCTTCATCATCGACGGCCCGTCACAGGTACATTTGCCGTCCATTGATCCGCACCACCATCTGATACTGTCGGCCAATTCCTGAGGTGTCCTTCAGCAGGAAAGGGCGGCCTTATGTAGCATCCGCCACCAAGTTGGGAACGATGCCGGCCGGTCGGTGATCGCGACCGATATGGGCAGGCGGCACAATGGAACATAACACGAACAAATAGCGTCGGCGAGGGCTCCGATCCGGTAAACTCATGCAGTTCCCGGCCTGGAGAGCGCCCATGCCCCAACACTTCCTTCTCACCGCCGCCGCCCGGACGATCAGCCTGAAGCAGGTGCTTCGGATGGAGGAGGCGGATGCCTGGACGATGTTCTGCGCGATCCACTGGCCGGAGACGAGGGGCGCGCCGGTCTGTCCGCGGTGCGACTGCCCGACCTGCTGGGCCTGCCCGCGGCCGAACGGGGCGCCGCGGTTCCGCTGCACGGCGTGCCGGCGGGATTTCACGCCGACCTCGGGCACCCTGTTCGCCTTCCACAAGCTGCAGATCCGCGACTATCTGGCGGCGGTCGTGATCTTCTGCGACGAGGTCAAGGGCAAGGCGGCGCTCGCGCTGTCGCGCGATCTCGGCGTGCAGTACAAGACCGCCTTCGTGCTGGCCCACAAGCTCCGCGAGGCGATGGCGCTGGAGGTCGGGGAGCTGCGGCTGGGCGGCGCCGGGCGGCATGTCGAGATCGACGGCTGTCATGTCGGCGGCCACGTCCGGCCCGGGAACCGGAAGGCCGATCGCCGGGACCGGCGCCTGGCGGAGAACCGGAGCGGCAAGCGCCGGGTCGTCGTGGTGATCCGGGAACGCGCGCTGTCCGGCACCAGCCTGGGCGGCACGGTCCCGGCGGTGTTCGACAGCGAGGATGCCGCCGCTAGCTTCATCAAGGCCAGGGTCGATCGCGCCTCGACGGTGCACGCCGACGAGTCTTCGGCCTGGAACGCCCTGCATGCCCGGTTCGACACCCGGCGGATCAACCACTCGGTCGAGTACGCCACCGACGAGGCCTGCACCAACCAGGCGGAGGCTTATTTCGCAAGACTTCGCCGGGGCGAGATGGGGCATCACCATCGCATCTCCGGTGTCTATCTGGTTCGGTACGCGCGGGAGGCTTCCTGGAAGGAAGATCACCGGCGCGACAGCAACGGCCTGCAAGTGCGCACCGTCCTCGTGCTGGTCACCCGCACCGGTCCGTCTGTCGATTTCTGCGGCTATTGGCAACGCAGCCGCCCCGCCGCCTGATCACTCGCGCACCTGCCAGCTGACCAGGACACCGTCCTGGATCCGCTCCACCAGATCGGCGGCCTGCCGGTTCAGGGCATTGCTGACCAGCTTGCGCAGCAGCTCCGCCGTTCGGCCGTCCTGGGGATCGAGCCCCCGGCGCTCCATGATCTGCACGGTGATCTCGCGAACTGACAACGCCGCCGGCGCCGTTCGCAACACCTCGAGGAGCAACCGGGCCAGTTCGCCCGGCTTGAACCAGCTGGTGGGCCGGCGCACCGCCCTTGGAGAGATCGTTGCCGGCTCGAACTCGGGCGCGAACAGCCGCAAGACCGCGTCAACATGCAGCAAATCGGCCCGGTGCTGGCCGATCCGCTTCTCCAGATCGGCGATGCTGCCGGACAACTCGGCCCGCTTGTCCTTCAAAGCGGCAACGACATGCGGTTCGGCCATAACCCGTATCCTCTTGAAAATACAGGGTTATGCTCCTCATGCCGAGGGTGTTCTGCAAGCCGTTCTTGGTGGCGGCAGCTACATAAGACCGCGTTTCCGTCACCGAGTTATCCCAGCAGTTTCCCCTGCGGCTCATCGATCCGCGTATACCGTAGCGGCGCAAGGTCAGCCGGACACAAACGTTCAGTGCCGACGTTCCAGGCGAACCACCGTATTCCTGTTTTCAGCCTCGATGTGGATAGTCAGGCGACCGTCAGCGTCGACGGCCACTCCGTAGTCTATGCGGTCGACGGCCTCCTTCAACTTGGCGAGCGTCGCACCTTTGTAATAACGGTTGGTTGTCTCACCGCCTGTCATTCTCTGGTGCCCAAGCAGCTCCGCGATGCGGACCGATGCCACGTCCTCGTTATGAAGCATGGTATCGATCGTGTGGCGCAGTGAGTGATTGACACGGCCTTCCTGGTGCTGATCGAGATCCTGCAGGTAGGCAACGATCTTCTTGTAGAATTGGCGGCCGAAGCGCTGGCGGACGTCAATGGAAACATTTTCGGTCAGCTGCTTGGCGCGGCTGGCCGTGGTCGGTTGGAAGGAGGGGAACAGCGCCCGTACGCCCTCTCTCCGCAACTGCTCGACGCGGCTGAGAAACCCAGCCTCCAGCAGCAGCCGGTGAATCGGCACCAGCCGTGTCGCGTTCTCCGTCTTGAGCTGCTGGTTGCCCTGCTCATCCTCGGCTATGTGCAGGCACCAGACACCGTCCTTCCGGACGATGTTGCGGACCATGAGCTGGCAGGCTTCCTCCAGGCGCAACGGGTGATGGGTGAGGACGAGCCATGCCCAGTAGAAATCGTCCTGTATGATGTTGGGACCGGGTTCCGCCCGCTCCGCCGCCGATCGGCAGCCTGTCCAGGCCGGTGAAAGCAGGACGGCGCGCACGGCGTCCGGCTGCCAGGATTCGCGCTCATCCTTGGCTTTCTTGCCGGTCAACTTCTTGGCGTAGAAGGCCTTGGCGATGGGATTGTCGCCCGTCGTGTGGCCGGCGCTGGACGCGTAGTCGAAGAACGCCTTGAGACCCGTCAGGTGCTTGTTCGCTGCCTTCATCGACAGGCGCGGGACCCGTGCTTCGCCGACCGCGTACATGCGGTTCGCCGCGGGGGTTTCACCCCGGGCGATGCTCTCGTCGACCCGCTGCCCGACGCTGTCGTCGAGCACATCGGCGATGGCGATGGCCTCACGCAACGGCTTGCCCTTGAACTCGCGGCGCTGGCCGTATTTCGCCGGCAGCTTGCGCAGGTGGTCGCGAAACTCCAGCACATGGTCGAGGCGCACGCCGGCGACCGGCCGGTCGCCGGCGAGTTCAATGAACAGGCCGACCGACTGTCGATAATCGACGATGGTTTCCGGATGGACACGGCCGGTCAGGTGAAGGAGGAAGCCATCGAGCAAGTCGCTGACGCGCAGGCCCCCAGGTGTCATCGGCGTGCTGGGGGTGGTCATCGCGACAGGCTTCTCAGGCACGACGGCGGAGGACTCCGCCAGGGTCGGGGCGGAAGCCGGCATCAGGGATGCCGCGGCAGCCGGTGCGTGCGTTGCCATGGCGGAGACGCCCGACCTCCCGGGCGGCGGTGCGGCGACCGGTGCGCAGAACGGGACGGTCGGCGCCGGCGGCGCGCCGGAACCAAGCAGAGGATCCGACCGGGTCGAAGCCAGCGTCGTGGGGAGCGCGTAGGCCGGGTTGCAAGAAGCGGCTAGCGTCGTCACGGGCGCGGCGGACGGATAGGGCAGCCAGTGAAGGATGTCGTCATCGTAGGCGCCGTCCTCGCGTGCGGCCTCGATCAGGCAGGCCCGTTCCAGGGCGCGCAGCAGGGCGCGGCCGAGCAGGGCGGCATCCTGGGGAGCGCGGTCGGTGAGCAGGGCCGCGGCGGCGGGCCACAGGGTCGGGAGGGCACCGAGGTCGTTGGTGACAAGGGCGCGGCGCAGTGCGGTGCGGCGCGCTCCGTGGGCCGCGGCGGCGGTTCGCGCGTCCTCGGCACTGCGCGGCCCCGCGATCGCGCGCGCGGCCTCGGCCTCGTCGAGCACGCGCTGCAGCGCGGCACGCACGATGCCGTTCACATCCTCGAACGAGAGCGTGAGACCGCTCGCCATCATGATCCCGACCGACTCCACGATCGCGTCGAACGCGACGTCCAGGCGACGCGCCCGCCGCGCCGCCTCGCGGAGATGGGGGCTTCGCGTGGAAATCCGGTAGTCCGGGATCTTTCGAAAACCCGCGAACGCCTTGGGAAGGGTGCGGCGCCAGACGTAGGTGGCGCCGCGGCGGGCGAGATGGGTCAGCGAAGCCATGCCGGTCTCCTGGCCGGGCGCGGCGCCGGGGATCGCTGGCACAGGAAATTGGCACAGGCGATTGGCCGGACCGCGCCGGATGTCGGGACGGCGTGCCAGTCGCGCGGCTCAAAGCCTAGGAGGAAGCAGGATTCTCAAGGAGGTTTGGTTGGGGGACTAGGATTCGAACCTAGGCTGGCGGAGTCAGAGTCCGCTGTCCTACCACTAGACGATCCCCCAACAAGCTCGGGTGCGGCCGTTTCGTTTCGGCGTCGTCCCCTGCTCGGGTGCCGGTGTATAGCAAAGCGGTTCGGCGTGCGAAAGCCCTTTTTTCCAACTTTTTTCGCTCCCGTCGCCGATCAGGAAGATTGTCTTTACCGCTGCCATGCTATGAGGGTTCCGCGTCTCGGCGCCGGATCTTTTTATCGTGAACAGCAGGCAGCGGCGGCTCCATGTTGACATATGCGTACGTCCACCGGGGAGGGGGCGTCATCATGCACCGCGCGACGGTTACCCGGGACCCTGTCGCGGGCGCAAGAATCCGCTACGGAATGCGTCCCGATGATGACGGATGATGACATTCCCCGGGGGACCGCCGAAAGGCGTCCTTTCATCGCGGGGGAGGATTGCGCTACCATGATCAATCCGGGCATTCGGCCCGGTTCGGCCATGTTCAGCCATGGTCGGCCAATCAAGGCGTCCGCGGAGACGGTTGGGGGCAGCGTGAACATCGAGTTGGGCATCGATCGGCAGGGGACGGCGGCGGGCATGCGCCCGGCTCCGTACGCGCGGCCGGTTTTCGCCGCGCTCGATCTCGGCACCAACAATTGCCGATTGCTGGTGGCGAAGCCCCTGGTCGGCGGCGGATTCCGGGTCATAGACGCTTTCTCGCGGATCGTCCGCCTGGGCGAGGGCGTCAGCCGCACGCGCATGCTGTCCGAGGCCGCCATGGAGCGCTCGCTGGCGGCGCTCCGCATCTGCGCCGCGAAGCTGGAGCGGCGCGGCGTCACGGCGGTGCGGGCGGTCGCGACCGAAGCGTGCCGCCGGGCGGAGAACTGCGACGACTTCATCGACCTGGTGGAGCGCGAGACCGGCATCCCGCTCGACATCATCTCGACCCACGAGGAGGCGCGGCTGGCGCTGGCCGGCTGCGCGCCGCTGCTCGACCCCGCCGTGCGCAACGCGCTGGTCTTCGACATCGGCGGCGGCTCGACCGAGTTGATGTGGCTGGAACTGGGCGGCGGCGGGCGGCCGCGCATGATCGACCAGATCTCGGTTCCCCAGGGAGTCGTCGGCCTCACCGAGTCTTACGGCGGCGACCGGGTGTCGGCCTCCACCTATGTCACCATGGTGGACGAGATCGCGGAGGCGCTGGCCGCGTTCGAGGCGCGCAACGGCATCCGCGGTTCGGTGGAGCGCGGCGAGGTCCAGATGCTCGGCACCTCCGGCACCGTCACCACGCTGGCTGGCATCCATCTCGGCCTGCAGCGCTACGAGCGGTCGGTGGTGGACGGCAGCTATCTCCAGATCGACCACGCGCGGGCGGTCAGCCGCCGGCTGCTGGAGCTGGATTTCGCAGGCCGCGCCGCCTATCCCTGCATCGGGCGGGAACGCGCCGACCTGGTCGTGGCCGGCTGCGCCGTGCTGGAGGCAATCTGCGACACCTGGCCGGTCACCCGGCTGCGCATCGCCGACCGCGGCCTGCGCGAGGGCATCCTGGTCGACCTGATCGCCGCCAACGGGGTGTGACTCCGGACCCCAGGGCCGGGCCCGAGGTGAAATTTGCCGGTGCAACCGGCTTGCACTTCCTATATCAGGCACCATGACCAGCAAATCCTCCGGACCGAACACCCCCAGCGGCCGCAATTTCGGCGTGCGGGTGAAGACCGCCAAGAAACGCTCGCTGTCGTCCACCCTGTGGCTTCAGCGCCAGCTCAACGACCCCTATGTCGTGGAGGCGCAGAAGCGCGGCTACCGCAGCCGCGCCGCGTTCAAGCTGCTCCAGCTCGACGACAGGTTCCGCATGCTGGCGCCGGGCAAGCGGGTCGTGGACCTGGGCGCCGCCCCCGGCGGCTGGACCCAGGTGGCGGTGGAGCGGGTCAAGCCTCAGGCCGGCAGGGGCAAGGTCGTCGGCCTGGACATACTGGAGATGGAGCCGATCGAGGGCGCCATCACCTTCCAGTGCGACTTCAACGACGACGACGCGCCCGACCGGCTGAAGGACGCGTTGGACGGGCCGGCCGACATCGTGCTCAGCGACATGGCGGCGCCGACCACCGGCCATCCCCAGACCGACCATATCCGGATCATGGCCCTGGCCGAGTTGGCCTACGATTTCGCCGCCCAGGTGCTGGCGCCCGGCGGCGCCTTCGTCGCCAAGGTGTTCCAGGGCGGCACCGAGCGGGAGCTGCTGGACCGGCTGAAGCGCGATTTCGCGTCGGTCAAGCACGCCAAGCCTCCGGCCAGCCGGGCCGACTCCGCGGAGACCTACGTGGTGGCGACCGGCTTCCGCGGCGCGTCGGCCGACCATCTCCAGGGTCCGGGGGACGACGGGAGCGAATAGGGCGTCCCGTGGACCCGATCTATCCGGACCCGATCTATCTGGACCATATGGCGTCCACGCCGCTTGACCCGGCCGTCTTGGACGAGATGCTGCCCTGGATGTCTCCGGGCGGCGCCGGGAATCCCCATTCCGCCGGCCACCGCGCGGGCTGGCACGCGGCGGAGGCGATCGAGCGGGCGCGGGGCGAGGTCGCGGCGCTGATCGGTGCGCGGCCCGGCGAGATCCTGTTCACCTCGGGCGCCACCGAGGCGAACTGCCTGGCGCTGCTGGGCGGCGTGCCGGAAGGGTGGCCGGTCGCGGCGTCCGCCGTCGAACATCCCGGCGTGCTGGCCTGCGTCGCCGAACTGGCACGGCGGGGGCATACGGTCCGGCTGTTGCCGGTGGACGGGGCCGGGAGGGTCGATCCCGGAGCGCTGGAGGGCAGGGGGCCGGCGCTGGTCTCCGTCATGGCGGCCAACAACGAGGTCGGAACGATCCAGCCCGTCGGCCACCTGGCGCGGCGCTGCCGCGAGGCCGGCGGGCTGTTCCATACCGACGCGGTCCAGCGTCTCGCCACTGGGAAGATCGACGTCGCGGCGCTGGGCATCGATCTGCTCAGCCTGTCCGGGCACAAGCTGTATGGACCGATGGGCATCGGCGCGCTGTTCGTGCGGCAGGGCGTGGCGCTCCGGCCGCTGCTGTTCGGCGGCGGGCAGCAGGGCGGGCGTCGGCCGGGAACGCTGCCGACCGCCCTGTGCGTCGGGCTGGGTGCCGCATGCCGGATCGCTCGGGAACGGCGTGAAGCCGACGCCCTGCGGCTTGCGGGGCTTCGTGAACGGCTGTTCGCGGCGCTGGCGGCCGGCCTGCCGGGGCTTCGGCGCAACGGTCCGGCGGGGGACGGCGGATTGCCCGGTTGCCTCCACGTGACGATTCCCGGCGCCGATGCGGCCGACCGGCTGCTCGACCTGCCCGGCTTGGCGCTATCCACCGGGTCGGCCTGCGCCAGCGGCGAGGGCGGGCCTTCCCATGTGCTGCTCGCCATGGGCCGGTCGGCGGAGGAGGCCTTCGGCAGCATCCGGATCGGGGTGGGGCGCTTCACGACGGAGGACGAGGTCGACCGCGCGGCGGCACTGCTGGTCGAGGCATTCGGTGGCGTGCCGGGCGGGACTCAGCCCCGGGGGTCGTAATCCAGCACGTCGGCCAGCGCGGCGCGCGTCTCGGCCAAGACGAAGTCGGCGAAGGCGCGGGCCTTGGCCGGAAGCAAGGTGCGGTGCGGATAGAGCACGGCGAGGACGGCCGGTTCCGGCGGGAAGTCGGGCAGGACGACGCGCAGCGCGCCGCTGCGCAGATGCCCGGCCACCTCCCACACCGGCTTCATGGCGATTCCCTGGCCGTCCAGCAGCCAGTCCGTCAGCACGTCGCCATAGTCGGCGTCGAAGCTGCCGGTCACCGCCACCTTGGCGGGGCCGTCGGGCGTGTTCAGGCTCCACTGGTACTGCTGGGAACCGGGGAAACGCAGCAGCAGGCAGTTGTGGCCGGCCAGGTCTTCCGGCCGCTCCGGCTCGCCGGCGGCGTCGAGATAGGCCGGGGCGGCGCACAGCACGCGCGGGCAGTCGGCGATCTTGCGCACCACGAAGGCGCTGTCGCGCAGCACCGCCATGCGGATGGCGATGTCCACCGCCTCGTGCAGCAGGTCGATCAGGTGGTCCGACAGCCTCAGCCGCACATCGACCAGCGGATAAGCCTCGCGGAACCGGGGGATCATCGGCCCCAGCACGCGGCGGCCGAACCCCAGCGGGGCGGTCACCCGCAGGCTGCCGGACGGCACGCCGGTCGCGGAGGCCAGGTTGGTCTCGGCCCGCTCGACGGCGTCCAGCACCTCCAGGCAGTCGCGGTAGAAGATGTGGCCGTGCTCGGTCGGCTGGAGCTGGCGGGTCGTGCGGTTGAGCAGGCGCACGCCCAGGTGCTGCTCCAACTGCTGGATGCGGTGGCTGACCACGGCCGGCGACATGCGGAGGCTGCGGCCGGCGGCCGACAGGTTGCCCATGTCCACGACCCGGACGAAGGTCCGCATGTTCTCGAGCAATGACACGCCCGCTACCCTTTCCTGTCCGGGCCCGCCTCAGGGGGACGCCCGATCTTTCCGATTTCTTTGAAGGTCCTGCCGCACGGCCCCGCTTCCCGGCCGGCGCGAACGCGTTTACCGTTCATGCCGCACCGCATCCATCGGCAAGGGCGCGGGCAGGGAACAGCGGAGAGGGCGAGATGGACGCGATCGTTTGGGAATGGGTAAATTTCATGCTGCGGTGGCTCCATGTCATCACGGCGATAGCGTGGATCGGGTCGTCCTTCTACTTCGTGCATCTCGACGCCAGCCTGCGCCGCCGCGACGGCCTGCCCAAGGGCACCCACGGCGAGGCGTGGCAGATCCACGGCGGCGGCTTCTACCACATGGTCAAGTATAACGTCGCCCCGGCGCAAATGCCCGACGAACTGACCTGGTTCAAGTGGGAGGCCTATGCGACCTGGATCAGCGGCTTCTTCCTGCTGGTCGTGCTGTATTACCGCGGCGCCGACCTGTTCCTGACCGACCAGACCGTGATGGAGCTGTCCCAGTGGCAGGCGATCGCGATCAGCGCCGGGTCGCTGGTCCTGGGCTGGGTCGTCTATGACCGGCTGTGCAAGTCGCCGGTGGGCCGCAACGACACGGCGCTGATCCTGACCGGCTTCGCCCTGCTGGTGCTGGCGGCCTGGGGCTTCTCGGAGGTGTTCAGCGGGCGCGGCGCCATGCTTCAGGTCGGCGCGCTGATCGGCACCATGATGGCGGCCAACGTCGCGCACACCATCATCCCCAACCAGAAGAAGGTCGTGGCCGACCTGCTGGCCGGGCGCACGCCCGATCCGGCCCTGGGGAAGGAGGCCAAGCAGCGCTCCATGCACAACAACTACCTGACGCTGCCGGTGCTGTTCCTGATGGTCAGCAACCACTACCCGCTGGCCTTCGGGACCGGCCACATCCCGGAGATCGTCGCCCTGGTGCTGGTGGTCGGCGCCACGATCCGCCACTTCTTCAACAGCCGCCACGCCGGCAAGCCGACGCCGTGGTGGACCTGGGGCGTCGCGGTCGCCGGGGTCGCGGGCATCATCTGGCTGAGCGCGCTGGGTCCCAACGCCGACGCGGTGGCCTCCGCCGCGAACGCGGCCGAGCCGGTCGAGTTCGCCCAGGCCGAGGAGGTGATCCTGACCCGGTGCAGCATGTGCCACGCCGAGATGCCCGCCTGGGAGGGCCTGCCCGCGCCGCCGCGCGGCGTCCGGCTCGACACGCCGGAGGAGATCCGGCGCCATGCCGGGCAGATCCGCCTGCAGGCCGTGTTGTCCGACGCCATGCCGCCGGGCAACATCACCATGATCACGCCGGAGGAGCGGCAGGTGCTGGCTGCCTGGACCAACGGCGCCAGATAGGGTATAGGATTATTTTCATTGATGGGTGGTGAGAGGATGAGGGACATGGCAGGATCGGCGCCGAAGCCGAAGGCTATCCGGGGACGGCTGCTGAGCTTCACCGCCGAACCGTCCGGGCCGGGTGACACGGCGAGCTACCGCCTGATCGGCGACGGGCTGGTGGTGGTCCGGGACGGCAGGATCGCGGAGGTCGGGGAGGCGTCGACTCTGCTTCCCGGCCTGCCTCCGGGAACGCCGGTGGACCATCATCCCGACGGGCTGATCGTTCCCGGCCTGATCGACACCCACATCCATTTCCCGCAGACCCAGGTGATCGCGTCCTACGGCGCGCAGCTTCTGGAATGGCTGAACAAATACACCTTCGTCGAGGAGCAGCGCTTCGCCGACCCCGATCACGCGGCCCGCAATGCCACCTTCTTCCTGGACGAGCTGCTGCGCAACGGCACGACCACGGCGGTGGTCTACGCGACCGTGCATCCCGGTTCGGTCGAAGCCCTCTTCGCGGAGTCGGAGCGGCGCGGGACCGCCATGATCGCCGGCAAGGTGATGATGGACCGCAACGCGCCGCCCGGCCTGCGCGACACGGCGCAGTCCGGCTATGACGAGAGCCGGGCGCTGATCGGCCGCTGGCACGGGCGGGGCCGGCAGCTCTACGCCGTGACCCCGCGCTTCGCGATCACCTCGACCGAGGCGCAGCTGGAGGCGGCCGGGGCGCTGAACCGGGAGTTCTCCGGCGTCTACATGCAGACCCACTTGTCGGAGAACCTGAAGGAGATCGAGACGGTGCGCGGCCTGTTCCCGGACGCCCGCCACTATACCGACGTCTACGACCGCTACAGTCTGCTGGGCGAGCGCTCGCTGTTCGGCCACTGCATCCACCTGGAGGACGACGAGGTCCGCCGTCTGTCGGAGAGCCGGTCGGTCGCGGTGTTCTGCCCGACCTCCAACCTGTTCATCGGGAGCGGGCTGTTCGACCTGCGGCGGCTGGCGCGCGGCCGGGACCCGGTGCGGGTGTCGATCGCGACCGACGTCGGCGGCGGCACCAGCTATTCCATGCTGCGCACGGCGGCGGAGGGCTACAAGGTGCTCCAGCTCGGCGGGCAGAACCTGCCGGCCCTGTCGGCCTTCCACATGATGACGCGCGGGAACGCCCTGAGCCTGGGGCTGGGCGGCACCATCGGCACCATCGAGCCCGGCTGCTTCGCCGACCTGGCGGTGCTGGACGCGCGCGCCACGCCCGCCATGGCGCACCGCATGGAGACGGTGGACGGCGACCTGGAGGAGGAGCTGTTCGTCCTGATGACCCTGGGCGACGACCGTGCGGTCGCCGCGACCTATGTCCAGGGGCGGCGGGCGTGGGACCGCGGGGTGGATCCGGGGACCTGACGAGAGGGCGGCCCGCGCTGCGTCGGACGAACGTGCGACTGGCGGCTGACGGTGCCGGGACGAGTTTCAGTACCGGTAAGAAAGGCGCAGGCTGCCGGTCTGACTGGTATATCCGGACGCGAAGCGCACTCCGTACTCGCCCTTCAGGTCGAATCCGCTGACATGGGCCAGGTCGACTCCGACAGTGACCTTGCCGAGCCGGTCGGCGGAGGTCGTCGTGCTGCGCCACGACGGGGTCCAGGCGGGCGAGCCCACGAAGCGCTGCTCGACCGTCCGCGTTCCGTCCGACAGCACCGTCAGCCCCACCGACAGGAACGACCGGACGCGCATGTCCTCCAGATCGATCCGACCGCCCAGTTCCAGGTTGGGCGAGCCCGAAACGGTCACCTGGTCCGAGGGCAGGGTCTTGATGCCGTGTGCGCCAAGTCCGCTTTCGCTGAAGCCGGGTACATGGGAATAGACCACGTCGATATCCGCATAGGGCTTCAGGTACCAGCCGTCCATCTCCATCTGGTAGGCCGCCCTCAGGCGTCCGCCGACATGCTGGACGCGGGTCGTGGAGGTCGCCTCCGCCGGCCGGCCGTTGATGGACGTGGACCGGCTGTTGTCGTGCCAGCTCATGCCGGCATGCAGCGCCGTGGACAGCGTCCAGTCGTCGATCTCGCGCTTCAGCACCCCGCCCAGGAGAAAACCCTGGCCCTTGCTGGTGGCCTGCCCCGTGTCGTCCTTGCTCCGGCTGAGCGTGTAAGCCCCGGAGAGGCCCAGGATCCAGCCCGGCGCGACCATCTTCTGGCCGCCGAACTGCGCGACTGCCGAGCGGAAGGTGTAGCCGCCGGCATCGACGGTCGCGTCCTGCGTGGTGAAGTGGCCGAGGGTGCGTTGCCAGACGCAGTCGCTCTCGTTCAACTTGGCTCCGGATTCCGCGAAGGTCGGGCAGCTGTGCATGTTGTCCGCGAATTGCTGCGTCTGGGTGACGGCGCCGGCACTGGCCCCCTGGCCGGCTTGGCTGGAAAGGCTGTTCAGCGCCGTGCCCAGCGCGGCGCCGCTGGTGACGCCGGCCAGGCTGTCGTAGAGCGCGGCCGATGCCGGATCAGTGGCATTGCCGCTCCACAGCGACTGGATGTGCTGGGCGACCTGGGTCTGCTTGGGATTGAGATTGGCGGATGCCGGCAGGAAGTTGGCGTCGAGCCCGACCGAAAGGCTGCTGGCTGCCGGTACAAGGGAAAAGGAATAGACCGCCTGGCCGGATAAAACCTGCGCGGCCGAGGCGTCCACCGTGCCCCCGGTGCTCTGGAGCACCATGAACGACTTTCCGGGCAGCGGATCGGTGACGACCGGGGCGATGGTGCCGGCGACGGCCGCGTTCCCGGAAACGACCAGCAGGTCGCCGGCGCCGGTGGTGGCATCGATGTCCGGGGCATAGATGCCCCCGCCGGTCTGGGCGAACGTCCCGTTCACCGCGGTAATGGCGATGGCGCCGGCTCCGCCCGGATTGAGGATGCCGGCGTTGGTCAGCGCGCCGCCCCCGAGATCGACGATGGCGCCGGCATTGAAGGTTCCGTAGTTGCCCAGGGCGTTGCCGCCGCCGCCGAGCAAAAGGCTGCCCGACAAGGTGCCGTTGTTGGTGACCGCCTCGGAACCGAGCGAGCCCATGATGGCCGTGCCCGACAACGCGCTGACCGCGCCTCCCCTGGCGATGGTGACCGTGTTGAGGTTGCCGCCGTCGATTTGGATCGCCGCGCCGGTACCGCTGCCGCCGGACAGGGTGCCCGAAGCGGTGATCGAGATGTTTCCGTTCGAGGACTGCGGTGAAATGATGGCGCCGCTGGTCCCCTGCGTGCCGCTCTGGGCGTAGACGCCCACCGAGTTGGCTCCGGTCGCCGAGATGATGCCGGAAAGATCGAGCGTGATGCTGCCGGGAAGGCTCGTCGAGGCGTTCGAACCGGCTCGCCCCGCATTGCCCGATGCGTTTGGAATGACGATGCCGTTGGACGAGCCGACCGCGCCGCCGCCGCCGTCGAGGCTCTGGGCGAAGATGCCGTGGGCGTTGGAGCCGGTCGTCGTGATGCTGGTGCCCGATGCCGTCGTGACGGTCACCGCACCGCCGACGCCGTCGGACACGCTGCCGTTCGACAGGAAGGTCTGGAAATCGGTGCCGCTCGCCGCGAAGGCGCCGGTATAGCCGCCGCCGCCGCCGATACTCTGGGCGAAGATGCCGACCGACCCGATGCCCGTGGTCGCGATCGAACCGCCGGTGAGGGTGGCCGCGGTGTTGCCGCCGTCGCCGGATCCGCCGCCCAGGGTCCCGCTCACCGCCAGGCTCATGTCGAGTCCCGCGCCGTCGGCCGCCAGGCCGCCCCCGCCCCCGAGCGACTGCGCGACAATGCCGAAGGCGTTGTCGCCGGACGTGGAGATCAGCCCGGACGCGTTGACGATCGCCGGACCGCCGTCGCCGCTCGCCGAGGATGAACCGCCGAGGTTGAGAGCGACCGTGCCCGAGGCGCTGGACAACGCCTGCTGGTAGGCGGTCGCCACGTCGGACAGGTTGGACACCTGCGAGGCCAGATCCTGAAGAATAGCCTGGACATCCGGGTCGTCCGACGGGGAGGTCGTGCCGCCCGGATTGAGCAGCGCCAGACCGCCGCCCGCGCCGAGCGACTGCGCGACGATGCCGTGCGATTCCGAACCGGACGTCATGATCGAGCCGGCATTCGTGACCGTCACGGTGTCGCCTTGGCCGGAGGGATTGCCGGAGGTGCCGCTGGAGCCGCCCAGGGTCAGCATGGCGTTCAGCGAGAAGATCGAGTCGTTGAGGCCGAGGGCACCCAGGCCGCCGCCGCCGCCGCCGCTCTGCGCGGCAATGCCGAAGGCGGCATCGCCCGCCGTGGTGATCTGCCCGTTGTTGGTGACCGTCACCGTGTTCCCATCGCCGGAAGCGCCGCCGGACCCGCCGACGGCGACACCGGTGTTGATGACGTTGCCGCCCGCGATCGTTGCCGCGCCGCCGTTGCCGCCGCCGCCGCCGACCGACTGTGCGAAGATCCCGAAGGCTACGTCACCGCCCGTCGCGATCACCGCGCCGTTCGTGGTTTCGACCACGCCGCCGTCGCCGCTCAGGCCGCCGTTGCCGCCGATCGCGACGCTGGCCGAGATCGATGGCGTCCAGTTCGGGGTGGTGGATTTTTCGAGCTTGCTGACCAGGCTCGGCCCATATTTCGAACTTACCGCGTTCAATAGGGTCGAGATCTGCTTCGACAGGGACTGGGCGAGGATCTTGGCCTCGTTCACGCCGACATACTTCAGGACGCTTTCGATCTGCAGGCCGCCGGAGTCGGCCGAGGCCGTTCCCCCGCTTCCGCCGCCGCCGCCGATGGACTGGGCATGGATGCCGTGGGCGCCGTCCGCGGCCGTGGCGATCGCGCCACCGCTGTTCGTGAGGGTGACGGTGCCGCCGTCGCCACCGGTACCTCCGGTGCCCCCCACCGCGACGTTGACGGTGAATTTGGTGGCTCCGGAACTGTTTCCACTCGCCGCGATACCGCCGCCGCCGCCGATGCTCTGGGCGAAGACGCCGCGGGAATCGACGCCGTAGGTGCTGATGTTCGCCGAGTTCGTGACGACGATGTCGCCCCCGGTATTGCCCGATCCGCCGCCGCCGCCGACCGAAACGTTGGCCGACAGGGCAGTGCCGAAGGATACCGGGATGTATTTGAGGTCGTTGGAGAAAGGCAGGCTGGTCGATGATTGGGCGGTGCCGGTGCCGCCGTTGCCGCCGCCGCCGCCGACGCTCAGCGCATAGACCGCGTCGGCGGCGAAGCCGGCCGTGAACAGGTTTCCGGTGTTGGCGACGGTGATCGCGCCGCCGGTTCCGCCGCTGCCGCCGGTTCCGCCGACGCTGGCGCCGACGCTGATCTCGGGCGCGGTGCCGAAGGTGTAGGTCTGGGTGGCGGCGTTCGCGCCGTCGCCGCCGCCGCCGCCGATGCTGTAGGCGGCGATCGCCATGGACTGATCGCCGGCCGTCGCGACCGTGCCTCCGTTGGTGACGGCGATGGTGCCGCCGTCGCCGCCCGTTCCGCCCGTTCCGCCGATGGCGACCGCGACCGAGATGCTCGGAATATCGCCGTAGCCGGCGCTGTAGGAGGTCGAGCTCGCGCCGCCGCCGGCGCCGCCGCCCCCGCCGACGCTGAGCGCCTCCATGCCGTAGGCGTTGAGGCCGAGGGTGGTCAGCGCCCCGTTGTTGGTGAGGGTGATGTCGCCCGCGCCGCCGCCGTTGCCGGCAGTGCCCCCGATCGAGACGGAGACGCTGGGAATGGCGAAGGAGCCTGAATAGCTGGCGACGGTGCCGCCGTTGCCGCCGCCGCCGCCGATGCTTTCCCCGAAGATGCCGGCGGCGGTGTCGCCGCTGGTGAGGATGGTGCCGGCATTGGTCAGGACGACGGCATTGCCGTCGCCGCCGCCGCTGGCGTTGCCGCCGGTCGAGATGGTGATCAGGCCGCCGGCGCTGGTGTTGCCGCCGTTGGCCCCGCCGCCGCCGACGGAAACGCCGAAGATGCCGTAGGATTCGTCGCCGGAGGTGTTGATCGTCCCGTTGTTGACGCCCAGGACGTCCCCGGCGGTGCCGCCGCTTCCGGCATTGCCGCCGGTGGTGTAGACCAAGCCGTTCGCGCCGCCCCCGGTGCCGCCGGTGCCGCCCCAGCTTTCCACGTCGATGCCGGAAGACTGGGTGCCGGAGGTGGAGATCGATCCGTTGTTGGTCGCGGCGGCGATATAGGGATCGATGCTATAGTTCCAGGAAACGTTGGAGCCGCCGATGCCCCCGCTGCCGCCGTCGGCATTCACCCATTCGTTCGAAACTCCGCCGTCGCCGCCGTTGCCGCCGAAGCTGGCGACGTAGAGTCCGTCCGAGTTCGTGCCCGACGTGGTGATCGTCGATGCCGAAACGGCACCCACGATGCCGCCGGTGCCGCCGTCGCCGCCGTTGCCGGCCGAGCCGTCGCTGCCGTTGGCGACCCCGCTCTGGTCCGCGCCGTCGCCCCCGGCACCTCCCGAACTGTAGACGGAGACGCCGGGCGAATTGCTTCCGCTGGTCGTGATCGTGGTCCCGCCATAGGTGGTCACGTTGGCGCCCGCACCATAGCCGCCGGCACCGCCGGAGCCTTTCCCGGTGTTGAAGGTCGAGGGCAGGCTGCCGTCGCCGCCGGCTCCGCCGGTCCCGCTGGCGGCGACGCCGGGCGAACCGGAACCGGACGTGGTCACCGACGCCTGGGCTCCCTGCGACGTGCCGAAGGTGACCGCGGCGTAATAGCCCGCTCCCCCGGCGCCGCCGGTCTGGCCGTTGCCGCTGCTGGTGGTGCCGCCGGCCCCGCCATTGCTGAACGCGATGATCCCGGCGGCATTGGAACCGCTCGTCGTGACGCTGCCGACCGCATTGATGAGCACGGTGCCGCCGGAGCCGCCGTTGCCGCTGTTTCCAGGGGTGGTCATGCCGGTGCCGCCGGCCCCGCCGGCCCCGCCGTTGGCGTCGGCGTAGACGCCGAAGGAATTCGCGCCCGTGGCGGTGATGGAGGAGCCGGCGTTGATGCTGATGGTGGAGGAGCCGCCGGCCCCGCCATTGCCGCCGTTGCCGCCGAAGCCGGTCTCCCCTTCGAAGTCACTGGTCCCCCCGGCCCCGCCCGCCCCGCCGGCGGAGGTGATGCCGACCCCGTAGGACCATGTCCCCGCAGTCGAAGCGGTGCCGGAATTCTGCGCCGTCACGGTGCCGCCGTTGCCGCCGTCGCCGGCCGCCGATCCCTGGTTACCGTTGGAGGCGCCGGTCCCGCCTGCCGCTCCGACCGCGGTCGCCCAAATGCCGCCCGACGTATCGCCGGTAACGGTAAGGGATCCGGCGTTGGAGGCTTGGGTCGTGCCACCGTTTCCGCCGCTGCCGGCGTTCCCGGAGGAGTCGAGATTCCCGCTGCCGATGCCGTCGGCCCCGGCACCGCCATCGGCCTGTATGACGAGAGCTGCGGAGTAACTGCCCGATGTCGATATCGTCGCGCCGGCATTGTTCGTTCCCGTCGCCGAACCGCCGTTTCCACCGGCGCCGCTGTTTCCGGCACTGGAGAAATCACCGGCCCCACCGCCGGCGCCGCCGGCTCCACCCGCGGCGTGGACAAAGATGCCGGCGGCATAATCGACCACCGTGGTAATCTGACCGCCGTTGGTCCCGGAAGCGGTGCCGCCATCGCCGCCGGCACCGCCGGCCTGCCCGCCGTTCAGGCCTGACCCGTTTCCCGACGCGCCGCCCGCACCGCCATCCACCAGCGCATTCAGGGCGGCCCGACTGGCGGTGGCGGAAATGTTCGGAATCGACACAACGCCGTCGTTGGTCGCCGTTGCCGTGCCGCCCTGGCCTCCGGCGCCGCCCGCGGATGGACCGTTGAAGAAATGCCCGCCGTCCTCACCGGCGGGGGCGCCGGTGCCGCCCGCACCGCCGTAGGAGACGGCATAAAGGGCAAAGGCCGACGTGCTGCCGGCGGGATTGGTGATGAGGGCCGTGCCACCGGTCGAGCCGGTGCCGCCGGCATCATCGTTGTCGTCGCTGTCCCAACCGGCGCCGCCGCTGGTGTCGATCGTGGTCCAGCTCTGATTGTCGGTAAGGCACGTGACGGGCGTCCCGCTGTTCACGCAACCGACCGATTGCGCCAGGACCGGCGAGGGCGCGACCAGTTCCCCGATGGCGAAACCGACTGCTACATGGAGGGTAAGCGCGGAAGGTAGCTTGGCGTCGATCACCTGAAACTCTCCATCGCAGAATATGCCGATTATGCTTCTTGGAATTGTACTGAATAATAGTAGTATTATCTTGAGGATATAAAATGCGGGCTTCCGGTCAATAAAATTGAGCGTGAGGACGGGATGGACGTCCAGGGCCACGAGCCCGACGCCGAGCAGGGCGTTGCTGCGCAGGATGAGGGACATCAGGGTGGCGGGCAGGTCGGGCCGCCTGCACGGTCACGAGAGTCGTGCTGGCGACGGAGCCGACTGCACCGATCCAGCGCTCGGACAGCAACGGCTTCGAGGGATGCCCTTGGGCAGCCGGCCGTGGAGCTGCTGGACTGACCGGATCGCCGGGGCGGCGGGGGGCGTCAGAACTTCGGCACGCTGGCCAGCAGGGTGCGGGTATAGGGATGCTTCGGGGCGCCGAACAGGGTACGGCGCGGGGCCTGCTCGACGATCCGGCCTCGATGCATCACGGCGACGGTGTCGCACAGGGATTCGACGACGGCGAGGTCGTGGCTGATGAAGACATAGGCGAGGCCCAGGTCCGTCTTCAGCTGGTTCAGCAGGTTCAGGATCTGGGCCTGGATCGACACGTCCAGGGCGGAGACCGGCTCGTCCAGCACGATCAGGCGGGGATCGGCGGCAAGCGCCCGGGCGATGCCGATGCGCTGGGCCTGCCCGCCGGAGAGCTCGTGGGGATAGCGGTCCAGGAACTCGGGGCGCAGGTTGACGAGGTCCATCAGCTCCTCGACGCGGCGGCGCCGGTCGGGCTTGGGCGTGCCCAGCAGGTGGATCAGCGGCGCTTCCAGGATGCGGGAGATCGTCTTGCGCGGGTTGAGCGCGCCGGACGGGTCCTGGAAGACGAACTGGACCTTGCGGTGGATTTCTCTGGAACGGCGCCGGCCGACCTCGGCGTCATCGATCAGGACGGTGCCCGCGGTGGGTTCCTCCAGGCCGACCAGCATGCGGGCGAGCGTCGATTTGCCGGACCCGGATTCGCCGACGATGCCCAGCGTCTCGCCGGGGCGGACGGTCAGGCCGACGCCGTCCACCGCCCGGATCGCCGGCTTGCGGGACCAGCCGCCGCCGCCGAAGCTCTTGTGCAGGTCGCGCGCTTCCAGCAGGGGGGCGTTCATTCCTCGCGCGCCCTGATGCAACGGGAGGCCCGGCCGGGAGCCAGATGGTCGAGCCGGATGTCGGCGGCCCGGCAGCGGTCGACGACCCGGTCGCAGCGGTCGGCGAAATGGCAGCCGCGGGGCAGGCGGTTGACCGCCGGGGGCAGTCCGGGGATCGCGTCCAGCGCGCGTTCGGGCCGGCCCAGGACCGGCACGCAGGACAGCAGGCGGCGGGTATAGGGGTGGCGCGGGTCGCGCAGCACCTCGGCGACCGTGCCGGTCTCCACGACGCGGCCGGCATACATCACCATCACTCGGTCGCACAGGTCCGACACCACGCCGAAGTCGTGGGTGATGAACAGCAGGGCGGTGTCGCGCTCGCGGCGGAGGTCGCGCAGCAGGTCCAGCACCTCCGCCTGGATCGTCACGTCCAGCGCCGTGGTCGGCTCGTCCGCGATGATGATGTCGGGGTCGTTGGCCAGCGCCATGGCGATGCCGATGCGCTGGCGCTGCCCGCCCGACAGCTCGTGCGGGTACGAGGAGGCCCGCCCGGCGGCGTCGGGGATGCGGACCCTGTCCATCAGCCCGACCGCGCGGGCCATGGCTTCCGCCCGGGTCTTGCCCTGGTGGCGCCGGATCGTCTCGGCGATCTGCTCGCCCACGGTCATCAGCGGGTTGAGCGTTCCCAGCGGGTCCTGGAAGATATAGGCGATGCGGTTGCCGCGCAGCTCCTGGAGTTCGGCGAGCTTCAGGCCGAGCAGGTCCCGGCCGCGATAGAGAATGCGGCCCTTGACGATGCGGCCCGGCGGCGTCGGGACCAGCCCGAGGAGCGAGAGGGCGGTGACCGACTTGCCCGATCCGGACTCGCCCACGATGCCGAGGCATTCGCCGGGGGCGAGGTCGAAGCTGACGTCGTCGGCCGCCTTGAAGCGCTCCTCCCCCAGCAGGAAGTGTGTGCTGAGGTTGCGCACGCTCAGCAGTGCCGCGGGATCGGGCGGGTCGCCCGCGAGCGATCCCGCATCGGAGGCCGCTTCGGTCGCGGCGCCGGGCCGGACCAGCCCGCCCGATCGGAGGCGGGGGTCCAGCATGTCGCGGATGCCGTCGCCCACCAGGTTGATGCCGATCACCAGCAGCAGGATCACCAGCCCGGGGATCAGCGCCACGTGCGGCGCCACCAGCACGAGGCTGCGCGCCTCCCCCAGCATGGAGCCCAGGTCCGCCTGCGGCGGCTGCGCGCCCAGGCCGAGGAAGCTGAGGCCGGCGGTCTCCAGGATCATCCAGCCGAGCGTGGTGGATAGGGTGATCACGACGACCGGCAGCAGGTTGGGCAGGATCTCGCCTGTCAGGATGGAGAAGTCGCCCTGTCCGCCCAGGCGCGCCGCGTCCACATAGTCCCGGCGGACGAGGCCCAGGGTGACTCCCCGCACCGAACGGGCGAAGAACGGGATATTGACGATGGAGATCGCGAACAGCGCGTTGAGCAGGCCCGGACCCAGCGCCGCGACGATGGCGAGGGCCAGCAGCAGGTACGGGAAGGCCATCAGCATGTCGATCGCCCGCATCAGCACCGTGTCGACCCAGCGGCCGTAGAAGCCGGCGACGATGCCGATCAGGGAGCCGACCAGGGCGGCGGCCAGGGCCGCGACCGCGCCGACGGCGAGGCTGACCCGGGTGCCCCAGACGATGCGCGACAGCATGTCCCGGCCGAGCTGGTCCGCGCCGAGCGGATGGCCGGGGCTGAAGGGGGCCGCCAGCCGGGCCGGCAGGTCGGTGGCGTTAGGGTCGGGCAGGGGCAGGATCGGCGCCGCGACGGCGACCAGCACGATCGCCGCCAGGATCGCCAACCCAAGCACGGCCAGGTGGTTCCGCCGGAGCCGCGCCCACCAGCCGGGCCGCCGAATACGGCCGCCGCCGGCGGTATCGGCTGCCGCGGGGGCTTCCGCCGCGGTCATGTGCCGATCCTCGGGTCGAGCATGTGCTGAACCAGGTCGGCCGCCAGATTGATCAGGACGTAGCAGGCGGCGACCACCAGGACGCCGCCCTGGACCAGCAGGATGTCGCGGGTCGAGATGGCGGTGACCAGCATCCTGCCGATGCCCGGCCATTGGAACACCGTCTCGATATAGACTGCGCCGCCCAGCACGAAGCCGGTCTGGATGCCGATCACCGGGACGATGTTGACGAGGGCGTTGCGGAGCGCGTGCTTATAGGTTATTATTCCTTCATCAAGGCCCTTGGCGCGCGCGGTGCGGACGAAGTCCTGGCGCAGCACCTCCAGCATGGTGGAACGGGTCAGGCGCGCGATCACGCCGGTCGCGACCACCGCCAGGGTGATCGCGGGCAGCGCCAGATGATGGAGCAGATCGGCCAGGTCGCCGCCGCCATAGATCGCGTACATGCCGCTGACCGGAAACCAGCCGAGCTGGACCGAGAATACCAGCACCAGGATCAGGCCGAGCCAGAAGGACGGCGTGGACAGGCCGACCAGCACCAGCAATGTAAGAATTTTGTCCTGCCAGCCATATTGCCGGACGGCGGAGACCACGCCCGCCGCCAGACCGAGGACGGTACACAGGACCAGGGAGGCGCCGGCGAGAAGCAGCGTGGGGCCGAGCCGGTCGCCGATCTCGTCCAGGACCGGACGGTTGAGGCTGTAGGACCGGCCGAAATCCCCGTGCAGCAGGTTGCCGAGCCAGATTCCGTACTGCTCGACCAGGGACCGGTCGAGCCCCAGTTCCTGGCGCAATCCTGCGACGTTCTCCGGCGTGGCGAAGCTTCCCAGGATGGCGAGCGCCGGGTCGCCGGGAATCAGCGCCATGATCAGGAACACGATCACCGATATCCCGAAGAGGACCGGGACGATCATCGCCAGCCGGCGCAGCGCATAGGACAGCATCGGCCCCGTCCCCTATCCGCCGGATTTGGAGACATGGGCGAGGTTGAGCAGGAACGAGGGCTGGAGTTCGAAGCCCTTGACCCGGTCCGTCGTGACCGCGTTCTGCTTCCAGTTCGCGACGAAGGCCCAGGGGGCTTCTTCCCGCACGATCCGCTGTATCCGCCGGTAGAGGTCGGCCCGCTCGTTCCGGTCGGTCGAACGGCGGGCTTCCGTCAGCAGGCGGTCCACTTCCGGGTTGGAATAGTAGCCGGAATTGAAGCCGCCGCTCTCGGGCAAGGCATCGGTCCGCAGGGTCAGGAAGGGCAGGGTGTCCGGGTCGTTGGTCATCCAGGCCATCTGGGCCATGTCGGCCTTGCCGGCGAGGCCCTGGTTGACCAGCCCCAGATAGGTGTTCCACTCGTACGTCTGGATGTTCACCTTCAGGCCCACCTTGGCCAAGTCGGCCTGGATCGCGGTCGCCATGGGAATGGGCGCCAGCATGCCGGAACCGCCCTCCGCGACCAGGAAGGTCAGCTCGGCCCCCTCCGCCCCGGCCTCTCGCAGCAGCCGGCGGGCGCGGTCGGGGTCGTGGGGATAGGGTTCCAGGGTGTCGTCGTGGGCCCAGTCGAAAGCGGCGGGCACGATGCTGTCGGCGACCGTCGCGGTCCCCTGGAGCACCTGGTCGACCAGCGCCTGCTTGTCGATCGCGTAATTGACTGCTTGGCGGGCGCGCGGGTCCTTGAAGGGGCCTTCCCGGGTATTGAGGATCAGGAACCAGAGGTGCGGGCCGGCCTGCTCGTAAAGGGTGAAGCCGCCCGCCTTCTGGAGCAGGTCCACGGCGTCGGGCGGCACCTCGACCATCAGGTCCAGGCCGCCGGCGAGCAGTTCGGTCAGCCGGGTATTGGCGTCGGTCAGCGGGCGGAAGATCACGGCCTGGAGCGTCGGCGGGCCGTCCCAGTAGTCGGCGTTGCGCTCCAGCACCACCTTGGCGTTGCTCTCCCACTGGGCGAACCTGTAGGGGCCGGTCCCGACGGGCTGGCGGCCGAACTCCTTGCCGGCGGCGCGGACCGCGGCGGGGGAAACCAGCAGGCCGGTCGGGTAGGCCAGGTTGGACAGCAGCGGGGCGTAGGGTTCCGTCAGGTGGAAGCGGACGGTCAGCGGATCGACCGCCTCGGTCCGCTCCACCGCGCTGAAGAAGAAGGCCAGCGGGAACGGGCCGGTATCGTGCTGCGGGTGCTTGTCGTCGAGCATGCGGTCGAAGTTGAACTTGACCGCCTCGGCGTCGAACGGGGTTCCGTCGTGGAACGAGACGCTATCGCGCAGGTGGAAGGTGTAGGTCTTGCCGTCCTCCGAAACCTCCCACGAGCGGGCCAGGGCAGGCTCGACCTCCAGGGTGCCGCTCCGGAACCGCACCAGCCCGTCATACAGGTTCATCAGGATGCGGAAATCGTTGGTCGCGGTCACGGCGTGCGGGTCCAGCGACTTCGGTTCGGCGATCTGGCCGACGACCAGGACCTCGTCGGGGATCTGGGACGCCGCCGGGTTCCGGATGGCTCCCCCCATCAGCAAGAGGGCCGCCAGGGCCATGCCGGTGGCTGCCGCCGTCCACGTCTTTCCTGCCATCCCGGACCTCCCTTCATCCAGCCGTCCCTTCGGGAACGACTGGAACTGGCGGTTGTTCCGGGCGGCGAGGGTGTCAGGAGGTCAGGCCGGAATAGATCGCCTTCAGGTCCACCGAGCAGCCGAGCGAGGGCAAGCCGACCAGCCCATGCCCCTCGAAGCGGAGGCTGGTCCATGAGCCGGAGAAGCGCCGGTGGACCTCGACCAGCTTGTCCGAGCAGGACGCGGCGAAATAGGCCTGGAGAGACGGGACCTTGAGGTAGGCATCGCGCCGGGCGCGCCAGCGCAGGTCGCTCGGGTCTCCCTCGTCCACGTCGACGGCCAGGATCGGGGCGGCGGGCCGGCTGCGGCCGAGCGAGCAGTGCCCCTGCACGACCACCACGTCGGGCCACAGTTCCTCGCCCGCCGGGCCGTGGATGACGATGCCGCCGCTCAGCACGTGGAAATCCTGTCGGATCGGGCAGGCCCGATGGATGGCGACCAGCAGGTTGGCCGACACCGCCGCGTGCGACAGCCGGCCGCCGTCGTCGCCTTGGCCGTTGTCGAAGTGAAAGGTGCCGCTCCCTCGCATGGCGGAGCGACTGGGAATGAGGCTTCCCGGCATGGTACTTGAATCCATTGCTGTACGTGAAATCCGCGTGCGCGGACCGTGCCGCCCATCCATCGTGTCTATGGTGCTTACGGGGCGGCAGGGGACAAGTAACGTGGCACGTATCGAACGGGATGACAATGATCCTTTAGACTTCTATGAACCACGAATGATTTGATAAAACGCTATCGATACCCTCGTATGCTTGAGTGGGCGGTTCCTGTTCTTCGCCCGTATGCAGCTACCAGAAAGACCGGGAAGGCAGCGTGGCGACTCGCGAACATGCCCTGATGAAGCATCCGCTGTGCGGTGCCGATCTTCGGACGCTGGCGACCGTGCTGACGCGCAACGGTCCCGTACCGGCCGCCAGCATGCCGCAGATCGCGGCGATCCTCGGATCGGCGCTGGGACGGCTGCCGTTCACGGCGGTCGAGCGGGCCTGGACGGCCGTGCGGCTCCGCCGGGAACGGGACCTTCCGCCGCCCCTGTTCATCCTGGGGCATTGGCGGAGCGGCACCACCCATCTGTACAACGTGATGAGCCGGTCGCCCCGGTTCGGCTTCGTGCCGCCGCTGGCGGTGGGGCTGCCCTGGGACGTCCTGACGCTCGGCAGGCTGCTTCGGCCCTGGCTGGAGCGGGCGCTGCCCGAGCGCCGCTATATCGACAATGTCGCCGTGAACCCGGACAGTCCCCAGGAGGACGAGATCGGGCTGGCCAACATGATCCCGCTGTCCTTCTACCACGGGATCTATTTCCCGCGGCGGTTCGAGGAGAACCACGGGGCCGGGATCTTCCTCGACGGGTGCGGCGAGGAGGATATCCGGCGTTGGCGGGACGCCTTCGTCTACTTCCTGCGCAAGGTGGCGCTCCAACAGGGGCGGGACTGGCTGCTGATCAAGAACCCCGTCCATACGGCGCGGGTCGATCTGCTGCGGGCGATCTGGCCCGACGCGAAGTTCATCCACATCCACCGCGATCCGCACGAGGTCTTCGTCTCCACCGTCGGCTTCTATCGGAAGCTGCTGGCCCAGTTCGCGTTGCAGCCATACGATCATGTGGATGTCGAGCGCGTCGTGCTGGAAACCTACCCGCGGATGATGTCCGCCCTGATCGAGCAGACCCGCGACCTGCCGTCCGACCGGTTCGTCGAGGTCGCCTTCGACCGGTTCGAGCGCGATCCGCTGGGCGAGGTCGGACGGATCTACGGGACGCTCGACCTGCCTGGATATGACGAGGACCGGCCGTTGTTCGAGGCTTACCTGGGCACCGTGAAGAATTATTCGAAGAACAGCTACCGGCAGGACGATGCCGTCCGGCAGCGGGTCCGGCAGGCTTGGGCGCCCTTCGTGGAGCGTTTCGGTCGCGAGACGGCTGGGCTTGCCGGTTGAGGCTCGCGGCCGTCGCCCTGGTGATGATGCTGGCGACCGGGCCGGCGGCGGGCGCCGGGCCGTGCGAGCCGGTGACCCTGGTGGACGAGGCGACCGGGCGGTCGGTGGTCGGGGCGGAGGATATCGCGCTCGATCAGGACAGCGGCCGGCTCGTGGTGTCCGCCCACGACCGGCTCGCCGGGGCCGATCCCGGGGGCGGGCTGTATGGACTGGACCTCGGGCACCTCGCAACAGGTGGGGTGCGGGTGCGCGACCTGGCGGACGGGACGGTCCGGCGGCCCCACGGGATCGACCTGTACGAGGGAAAGACCCTTTTCGTGGTCGATCGGGGGGATGGGGAGATCGGCTCCACGGCGGTGTGGATCATCGATCTGGCCGGCGGAGGCAGGCGCCGCGTGGAGAACCCGTTGCTCTGCCGGGCCAACGACATCGCGGCCCTGGACAGCACCCGATTCCTGTTCACCGCCGACCACGGTGCATGCGGACGCATCGGCGTCGCGGTCGAGAACATCCTGGGACTGGCGCGGGGCTTCGTCGGGTATTTCGACGGCGAGACCGTGCGCGCGGTCGCCTCCGGCCTGGACTTCCCCAACGGCATCGCGGTGAACCGGCGGCGAGACGAAGTCGTGGTGGCCGCCACGCGCGGCCGGGAACTGCTGGTCTATGGGCAGGCGGAGCTGTTGGCGGGCGCGCCGGCCCGGCGCAGGCTTCCGCTTGACGGTGCGCCGGACAATCTGTCCGTGACGGATGATGGCCGCATTCTCGTGGCTCTCCATCCGGCGCTGTGGCGTCTGGCGCTGCACCGCTACGGGCTGCCCGGGGGGGAGCATGCGCCGTCGCGGATCGAGTCCCTGGACATGGCTGGAGGTGCGCGACGCGTGTTCGAGGACGACGGCACCCGCTTGTCGGCCGCGACGGTGGCGGTCGCTTGGCGGGACAGGCTGCTGATCGGGTCGGTGCTGGGCGACCACCTGTGGCTGTGCCGCTGATCAGGCCGGGTCGCGGAGCGTGTCGGCGAGGGTCTCGGCCAGCGGGCGCGGCGCGAAGCCGAGATCGCGTCTGGCTTTCGACGTGTCCAGTTCTGCCCCGGCCAGGGCCAGCCTCACGCCCGTCAAGGGTGCCTGGGGCGGACGATGGGTCACGTGGTCGGCCAGCCATTCGGAAAAGTGGCCCGCGGCCAGGGCAAGCCATCCCGGGATCGCGCGGCTTTTGCGGGAGCGCCCGGTGAGTGCCGCCACGCGGTGGATCAGGTCGTCCATGGCGACGGTCTCGCCGCCCAGGATGTAGCGTTCGCCGATGCGCCCCTGCTCGGCGGCCAGGATGTGGCCCAGCGCGGCGTCCCGCGCATCGACCAGGTTCAGCCGGCAGGGCAGGTGGAACGGCATCGCGCCGGCGGCGAGCATCCGGATCATCCGGGTCGGCGGCGTACCATTGGGGTCGCCGGGACCGACCAGGGCGGTAGGATTGACGACCACCACCGGCAGCCCGCCGCGGGCCGCTTCCAGCACCGCCTGTTCCGCGAGGAACTTCGAGCGGCAGTAGGGGCCGGCCATGTCGTCGGGACCGGTGCGGATAGCTTCATCGACCATCCGCGATCCCCTGGCGGGCCACGGGATCAGGACGGCTTCGGTCGAACAATGGACGATACGTTGCAGATCGCGGCGCGCGGCCTGCTCCAGCACGATCTCCGTGCCGACGCGGTTCACCGTGTCGAACCTTGACTTGTCGGGCAGCCAGAGGTCGGGGATTCCTGCCAGATGATAGAGACGGTCCATGCCGTCCAGCGCCCGGGCGACCGCCGCCGCGTCCGTGACGGACCCGGCGACCATATCGACGTCGGGGGGCAGGGGAGCGGATTCGGCGATATCGAGCACGCGGACGCGCTCACCCCGGGCCACCAACAAGGCCACGAGATGCCGGCCAAGGAAGCCGCATCCTCCGGTGACCAGCGAGGCGGTCATGATGGGATATCAAGGATGTGAATGCTCGTCATCCCGTCCCTTTCCCGTTGGCTGACAGCGTGCCGATGCTTCACTTGGTCTTAGCAAATCCGGGCCGATCATCGCCCTAGTTATTGACTCGAGCCGGAATCCGGCTGATGTTTTGGACGCTCGAAATGAGAATGGGGCAGGTTGGAAATGTCGTCATACGCGTCTATCCGGACGATACGAAAAAACACAGGCGGCCTCATTTTCATGCCGTGGGACCGGACGATAACATCGTCGTCGGATTGCCGTTGCTGGACATCATCGAGGGTAGCATTGCTTCGAAAGACAGGGACCGGGTCCTGGACTGGGCAACGGAGAACCTGCAACGCCTGATCGATGCCTGGAATATAGGAAATCCGACGATACCGGTGAGGACGCCATGAACACCTTGCGCAGAATCGACAAGATATCCGCTTCGGCGCCTTATCTGCTGCATGTCACTTGGCGGGATGGAGGAGACGACGAGGTGGACATGACCGGTGTCGTCAATGGCCTCGACATCTTCGCTCCCTTAAAAGACCCTGAGCTTTTCGCGACGGTGGAAGTAGTTGACTGGGGCAGCGGGATCGAATGGCGGAACGGCCTGGACTACTCTTCGGATTCATTGGCCCATCTCGCCGAGGAACAGCGCGATATGGCCGGTCCAGATTTGAGGGAGTGGCAGGAAGAGATGGGCCTGTCGATCCAGGAAACAGCCGATCTGTTCGGCGTCGCGCCGAGCACGGTCAAAGAGTACCGGAAGGCCCAGCGGCTGCCGATAGCGTGGCAGATCGCCTGCCGCGCGATGCGGAAGGATCGGGAGACGTTCCTCGCCCATTTTCGGCCGAGGTTGGCCGGGCGGCCGAGAAAGCAGCCGGCCGGCTGAAACCTGCCCCGTCCAAGTCACCCTGTCACGCCATCCGCATATGCATTGAGCTCCCGGGTCAGGGCGGGGATGCCGCCGGAGCGGAGGGTCGCGGCGAAGTCGGAGCGCTGGACCGCCAACTGGCTGACGCTGCCGTTCAGAAGGACGTCCACGATGCCCCAGCGGCCTTCCGTCTCGCGCAGGACGTATGTCAGGACGACGGGGTTCCCTCCCGGACGCAGCAGGCGAGTTTCCACCAGGGTGGTGTTGCGTGGGCCGGTCCGCTCCCCGGTGATCTCGATGGTTTCGCCGGAGTAGCCGTCGAAGCGGCTGACATACTGGGCAGCACTTCGGCGCGCGAAGGCGTCGAGCAGCGCGCGGCGCTCGGGCTCCGGCGCCCGGTCGTAGCCGGGAGCGGCGACGCGGAGCGACGTTTCCAGATCGAAGCTCTCCCGGATGACACTCTCGACGTCGCGCAGGCGCGCCTCGGCCGGGACGCCGGACTCGGCGGCGCGCATGAGGGTCAGGATGCCGTCGTTGAGCCGGCTGACCGGGTCGCCCGGCCGGTCCGCATGCGCCGCGCCGGCGGTCACGATGAGCAGGAGGCAAAGGGCGGTTCGGGTGATGAAGGCGATCATCGTCTCATCCGTTCCAGTTGGATCATCAGCGCCGGCAGCAGGACCAAGGCACAGACGACCGTGGCGAGTATGGCGACCGCGAGCAGGATGCCCATGCTCGCCAAGCCTTGGTGGCTCGACACCGCGAGCGTGGCGAAGGCGGTGCTGGTGGTCAGCGCGGTCAGCAGGACGGCCCTGGGCGTGCTGGTGACCAGCAGGTCGACCCCAAACCGCCGGCCGGGCGCCCGCTCGCCCAGCAGATCCTGCCCGCGCAGAACCATGTGGATGCTGCTGGAGACGCCAAGGCCGAACAGCAGCGGGATCACGATGATGTTGGCGAAATTGAACGGCATCCCCAACAGGACCGACGCCGCGAGGGTGTAGACCGACGCGACGATCAGCGGCGCCAGGATCAGCGCGATGCCGGTGGCGCTGCGCTGGACCACGATCAGCAGCAGCACGATCGCGCCGAGCGTTACCGCGACCGCTTCGCCGAAGGAGGCCAGGATGATCCGGCTGGCCTCCGTGACCGTCACGGGGGCGCCTACGGCGGCCGGCTCGATCGCCAGGATCGGCCCGGCGAAGTCCGCCATGGCCCTGCCGTCGGAGATGTCCCGGTCGGGCAGGACCTCGATCCGCGCCCGCCCGTCGTCGGCGATCCAGCGGCGCAGCAGCGACGGCGGCAGATCTTCCAGGGTAGCTGGACGCTCCGCCTCCAGACCACGGGCGAGCCTGTCGAGAAGGGCGGGCAGGCTGCCGGTCAGCGCGTGGTCCAGGGCGGCCGCCGCCTCCGGTTCCGCCGGCAAACGCGCGACCGCTTCGGCGAAGCGGCTGGCTTCAGGCAGGTCCGTGTGCTGCGACAGGATCGCGCGCAGGCGTTCCAGTGCCCGGACGGGATCCCCGGGAGGCGGGGCGCCTGCCGCCGAGAGGCTGGGGGCCAGGATCAGGGCGAGGTCGCCGATGGCCGCCAGCTTCTCCTCCTGTTGCGCTGGGATGTAGCTGGAGGCGGTTCGGACCTGACCGACGCCGGGCAGGCCGCGCAGCCGTTCCGCCGCGGCATTGGCGGAATCGAGGTCGTCCGCCAGGATGTTGACGCCATAAGGCGACGTGTCGGGGGAGTTCGCCAGATCCCGGTAGGTCCGGACGGCCTCGGCCGTCCCGTCCTGGAGATTCAACGGGTTGGCGTCCAGCCGGGCCTGCGGCACCAAAGCGGCCGCGGCCAGGAACGCCAAGCCGCCGACGGCGAGGACTCCCCGGCTGTTGCGGTCGATCCAATCGGCGAAGGCGATGTTCTCGCGGGCCTCCGAGCGGGTACCCGGCCCCGGGCGCAGCAGCGTCAGCAGTGCCGGCAGCACCGTCACGCTGGTGAACAACGCGACCCCCATGCCCATGCCCGAGATGATGCCGAATTCCGCCAATCCCCTGTAGTCGGTCGGCACGAACGAGACGAACCCGATGGCGGCGCACAGGGTGCTGAGGGTCAGGGCAGGGCCGACCGCGACCGCGGCGCGTTCGGCGCCGCGCCGCGCCGGCGTGCCGCCCGCGACCAGTTCCTCCTGGTAACGCAGGCCGAGATGGCCGCCGAAATCGTCGCCCAGGCCGAAGAACATCACGGCGAAGGTCACCGAGATCAGGTTGAGCTGACCGACCGTCAGGGCCGCGAGCCCCGACGTCCAGAGCAGGCCGATCACCAGCGTCACGAGGATGGCGCAGATCATCCGCGCGGATCTGATGCCGACGATCAGCACCAGCGAGACGAGGATGAAGGACAGCACGCTGGCGGTGGTTGCGCCGGCCGCGACCGTGTCCAGCTCGGTCTGGCGCAGCGCCACGCTTCCGGTCACCCGTGCGGTGACGCCCTGGCCCACCTCCTCCCCGCGCAGGTCCGCGATGGCGGCGCGCACCGCGTCCAGGGCGGGACGGCCGCGCGCCAGGGTGGAATTGTCCACCACCGACCGCACGAGCACGAAGCGCCGGTTGCCGAGCCTGCCCAGGCCGTCGCCCGCGACCAGCCCGGTCCACGACAGATGGGCCGGCTGTCCTTGGGCGACCTGTTCCGTGGCGGCAGCCATGGAGTCCAGCAGACGGCCCAACTCGGCCGGCGTCCCTTCGTCGGCATGTCCAAGGACCAGGTCGAGCATCTTCGCGACCCCGTCCAGCGACGGATCGGCGCTCAGCAGGCCGAGAGCGGCCTGGGCGCCGGCCAGGCGGGTGACCAGGTCCTGGAGCGCTTCGGGTTTGAGAAACATCAGGCCGTAGCGGTCGAAATAGGGATCTGCCGAGGGCACCTCGACCCCGTGCAGGACGTCGGTGCGCTGCCGCAGGAGATCCGCCAGCCGAAGCGCCGCGGCGTCCGCCCTTTCCGGCCCGTCGGCATCGACCACCACGACGATCTGGTCGTCGCCGAAGGGAAAGGCCTTGCGGTAGGTCTCGGTATGCTGCCGGAACGGGACGTCCGGGGAGATCATGTCCGTCGTGCTGGTATTGATCCCCAGGTGGGTGGAGGCGTACCAGCCGGCTGCCCCCGCGAGGACCAGGGAGAGCAGGACGGTTGCGGCCGGCCAGCGGCAGACCAGCGTCACCCAGCGTTCCAGCATGTGGCGGCCGAAGGTCTGCAATCGTCCTGCTTGCACGAACTCGCTCCAGGCAAGGAAATGGCGGGGCCGGGATCACGGCGCAAAGATGCCGCCCACGGCTGCTAAAACAAGTCGATGCGGCGGAGTGCCCCGTAAATGGAGGGGATCAGAACTTGTGGGGGCCGAGGCGGATCGTGCCACCCCGCTTGGAGGAGGACCAGCGGTATTGCGGGTCGTTGTCGATCAGGGCGGAGTGGTCGCTCAGCCGGTTGCGTTCCAGCCAGCCGACAGCAGCCTCCAGCTCGGCCAGCGTCATTTCGGCGCGGCTTTTGCCCAATACCCGCTTCAGGATCGCGTTGTAGGCGTGATAGCCGGAGTTTCGGCGGATCAGGTGGGCGTCCTCGTCCTCGATCACCTGGGCGGCGACCATCTGCCCGATGCGCTGGCGCAGCCGGTGCTCGGCGATCGAAGGCGGCTCGATCAGCGGCAGGCCGGGCTGGGCGTGGAGGCCGTCCGCCGGTGTCGAAGGGCTGGGCGAGCCGAAATCGGGGCCGGGCGCCACCGTGTCGAACCGCAGCGCCGTGGCGTTGGAGTGCAGCGGCGTGATCGCCGGCACCCGCTCGCGGTCGAGGCCTTCGAGCGGCAGGGCATGCTGGGCGCGGCGCTTGGGCACCCGGGCCTTGGTGCCCTGTTCCGTCTCGATCTGGTGGCGGAAGCTGCGGAACATCGGGTCGTCGGGGTGGTATACCAGGGCGGACTGGCCGTCATAGTCACCGGCATGGGGATCCACCCGCGTCGCGCGGGCGATCATCTGTTCAAGCCAGGGCCGCGACCGGATGTGGGTCAGGCAGGCGATGTGCGTGATCTCGGGGCAGTCCATCCCCTCGTAGGCCATCGATACCGTGACCAGGATGGCCGGGAAAGGGCGCATGCGGAACTCCGCGATGGCCTCCTGGGAGTCCGCGACGTCGCTCATGGCGGCCCGCACCATGATCTCTCGCAGGTCTATCGGAAACCGGGACCGCAGGCTTTCGACATAGCGCCAGGCGGTCGCCTGGTCGGGGGCAACGACCAGCAGCTTGCCGAGCCCGCGGGTATCGTCGCCCGGGCCGGCGCCCATGGCCTTACGACGGGCGGCGCGATGGTCGCGGCAGGCCCGGTAGGCGACCCGCAACAGGGAGTCCGCGAACTCCGTCCGAAGCACCGTGAAAAGCGCGTCATGGGCAAGTTCCCCCGACTGGGACAGGGAGTCGACGGTGCGCTGCTGGGACAGCGGGTCGCGCCATTCCGCATCGCCGTCCAGGGCCCCGAAGGTGACCGGCAGGACGGCGCGCTCGGCCAGGGCTTGCCGACGACTGTATCCGACGATCGCCCAGCTTTCGGCGTTGAAGTCGATCTCGCGCGTCCGCCGTGCTCCCTGGGGTTGCTTGTACGGCAACCACAGGATCGCCTTGCCGTCCGTCCTCTGCAAGGTGCCGGACATAAGGAGGCGTACCGCCGACAGCTCCAGCAGCGGCAGGATGCTGTGGCTCCATGCCGTTTCGTCGGCGGCATTGATCAGGTTGTCGTGGTCCGAAAGGGCCGGCAGATGGTGGAGCTCGTCGATCGCCAGCAGGTACTTGTGGCGCTGGAACTCGGCCAGGTGAAGCTCGGGCGCGGCCGCGACCGCCTGGTACGTGGTGACGTAGCCCTGCAAGCCGCGGCAGGGATCGGGAGCGTTCTCGGCCGCCCGCACGGTCAGGCGGTGTCCCAGGGCCGTACGCCATACCGGGTCGATGAACGCCTCTTCCGCCTGAAGCCTTAGGCTGTCGCGGGGGACGATCCAGCAGACCCGCTCGGCGACGCCCGCCTCGATCAGGCGGGCCGCGGCGATGACCGGCAGCAGGCTCTTCCCGCCGCCCGGCGTTACCGCCGCGAGGATGTCGCGCACATCGGTCTGGCGCCCGGCGATGGCGCGGACGATGTTGCTGACCATTTCCTGATGACGGCGGAAGGGCCGGGTCATGCGCTTCGGACTGGCTCCCGGAAGGCGAGGGCAGGCTGCAACATACCATGAACATAGTATTATTCAAGGTTGCGGTACACTAACTGTTGTGGGGAAGTGCCGGGAGTACGGGCACGGTGGCATCTCGCGGCACAGAGCGGCGCGCCATGTGTTGGAAGTGGTACATCACCGGAATGCGCAAAAAGGTTCATGGATCCCTACATCACCCTGCTGACCGGCCTGGGCCTGGTCATCCTCGGCATCGCGTGGTTGCCGATGCTGCTGCGTGGCCTGCCCCTGTCGCTGCCGATCTTCTGCGTACTGCTCGGACTGGGATTGTTCATCGCTCCCGGCGTCAATTCGGATCCCGACTTCGTCGCCCAGTCCACCTTCATCGAACGCATCACCGAACTGGTGGTTATCATCGCCTTGCTCGGCGCCGGGCTGAAGCTCGACAGGCCGGTAGGCTGGAGGCGCTGGCGCACGACCTGGCTGCTGCTCGCGGTAACCATGCCGCTGTCGATCGCGGGCATCGCGCTGATCGGCGTCTGGACGCTGGGGCTTTCGCTGCCGGCGGCCATCCTGCTGGGAGCGGTGCTCGCTCCGACCGATCCGGTACTGGCCTCCGATATCCAGGTCGGGCCTCCCCGGTCGGGCGGCGAGGACGAGATTCGCTTCAGCCTGACATCCGAGGCAGGGTTGAACGACGGGCTGGCCTTTCCCTTCACCCATCTCGCGATCGCCATGGCCGCCGCCTCCGCCGCGGGCAGTGCCGGGCCCGGCTGGTGGACCGTGGAATGGTTGCTGGACGATGTCCTGTGGAAGCTCGCCGCCGGCGTGGCGGTCGGATGGGCGGTCGGCCGTTTCCTGGGTTTCCTGGTGTTCAGGCTGCCCGACCAGGCGCGGATCGCCGATACGCGTGAAGGGCTGGCGGCACTCGGGATCACGCTGGTGTCATATGGCGTGACCGAGCTGGTCCACGGCTACGGGTTCCTGGCGGTCTTCGTCGCCGCCACCACGCTCCGGCACACCGAGCGGTCTCACGACTTCAATGAGTCGCTGCACACCTTCTCCGAACAGATCGAGAAGTTGCTGATGATGGTCGTGCTGGTCCTGTTCGGCGGGGCGATCGCCGGGGGGTTGCTCAGTGCCCTGACATGGCAGGCCGTGGTCGCGGGGCTGGCGTTCCTGTTCGTGGTCCGCCCCGTGGCCGGCCTGATCGGCCTTGCCGGAACCCACATGCCCCTGTCGGAACGTGCCGTCATCGGGTTCTTCGGCATCCGGGGCATCGGGTCGTTCTATTATCTGGCCTATGCGGTCAACCACACGGAACTGGCCGAACAGGAACTGCTGTGGGCGGTGACCGGGTTCGTCGTCGCCGTGTCCATCCTGGTCCACGGTGTTTCCGTGACCCCGGTGATGAACCGATTGGAAGCCCGCTGGCGCCGGCGCGATCCCCGTCGGGTCGGCACCGGGGCCAACCCCGACGGCGTGTCGGTGCGGAGCCCGCTGCACGAACCCGAGGACGAGGTCGAGGCCGGGAAAGATGAGCGGGTCGGAACGGCGGAGCGGCTGCTTTAGGAACGATCCCGGGCTGGTTCAGCGCCGCCGGTCGTAGAGCACGCGGCTGCGCAGCGTGCCGTCGATGGTGCGCATGTCGGCCAGGATCTCCTGGTCGTCCACTTCGCCGTCGACGTCGAACACGACGTAACCGATGGACGGATCGGTCTGGAGATACTGGGCCGCCATGTTGAGGCCGCGCGACGCGAAGACCTCGTTCAGCTTCCGCAGAACGCCGGGAACGTTTGCGTGGATGTGCAGGAAGCGGACCCCGCTTTCGCGGACGGGCAGCTGGACTTCCGGGAAGTTGACGGCGCCCATGGTGGAACCGTTGTCCGAATACTCGATCAGCTTGCGCGCCACCTCGTTCCCGATGTTGGCCTGCGCCTCCATGGTCGATCCGCCGATATGCGGGGTCAGAATCACGTTGGGCAGGCCGCGGAGCGGGCTGGCGAACTCCTCGGCGTCGCTCGCCGGCTCGACCGGGAAGACGTCGATTGCGGCGCCGCGCAGATGGCCCGACTTCAGCGCGGAGGCCAGCGCGTCGATGTCGATGATGCTGCCGCGCGCCGCGTTGATCAGGTAGGCACCCTTCTTCATGGCGCGGAGCTGTTCCGGCCCGATCATGTCGCGGGTCTGCGGGGTGTCGGGAACATGCAGGCTGACCACGTCCGAGAGGGTCAGCAGCTCGTCCAGGGTGCGGCACTGCTGGGCGTTGCCCAGGGCCAGCTTCTTCTGGATGTCGAAGAAGCGGACGCGCATGCCGAGCGCCTCGGCGATGATCGAGAGCTGCGTGCCGATGTGGCCGTAGCCGACGATGCCCAGCACCTTGCCGCGGATCTCGTAGCTGTCCTTCGCCGACTTGACCCAGCCGCCCTCGTGGACGATCCGCGACTTGTCCCAGATCCCGCGCATCAGCATGATGATCTCGCCCATCACCAGTTCGGCGACGCTGCGGGTGTTGCTGTGCGGGGCGTTGAAGACGGGTATGCCGAGCCGCCGGGCGGTGTTGAGGTCCACCTGGTTGGTGCCGATGCAGAAGCAGCCGATCGCCATCAGCTTGTCGGCCTGGCGCAGCACCGTCTCCGTCAGTTGCGAGCGCGACCGGATCCCGACCATGTGGACGCCGGACAGGCGCTCGATCAGGTCGGCCTCGTCCAGCGCCTTGGGGAGCCGGGTCACGTTGGTGTAGCCGTGCTCCGCCAGATCGGCGACGGCATTCTCGTGGATCCCTTCCAGCAGCAGGATCGAGATCTTTTCCTTGGGGAACGACAGTCTGGACATTTCAGTTTCCACGCGATGGGCCGGATCGGGGCGGAAGGGGTGCGCCACGGGCGCGTCATTCTGCTTATTTCAGGCGTCGAATCAAACGGTGGTTGGCTGCTGCGACTCCTGGGCATGGCAGAAGGGGGACTTGGGCCGGCGGGAAAGGATTTGTTGAGGGATCGGGTCGATAATCCAGGGATGGTGGGCACCCCGCGGCACCTGATGTCGAGAACGACATGATCAAGATCGAAATAACCCTCAGCACGGCCAAGCTGAATGCGGATCGACACCGGGACGACCAGTTCGATCCCCTGGACTATGCCCAGAAGCTCGCCCTCCATCTTCAGCCTCGGCTCGAGCATGTGGTGGTGAAGACGACCGCGTTCGGCCGCGACCACAACATCGACATCGTCCTGCCGGACAAGGCGGCCAACCATCTGGACATGACCGATATCCTCGCGCGCCGCATCGCCGAAGCCGTGCGGGCCTTCCACGCGACGGCACCGGACCATGTGCTGCGGCTGCCCAAACGTCGCTTCTTCAGTGTCGGATAGGGCCGGCCGTCAGTAGCCGGCCTCAGCCAGGGCGACGATCCGCTCCGCCGGGAAACGGCAGGATACCCGCGTGCCCGATCCGACTTCGCTGACCAGGTCCAGCGTTCCGCCGTGGAGCTCCATCAGGCGCTTCGCCAGCGGCAGCCCCAGGCCCGTACCCTCGTATCGGCGGCAGAACCGGCTGTCGATCTGGCCGAACCGCTCCAGGGCGATCGGGATGTCGTCCGAGGCGATGCCGATCCCCGTGTCCCGGATGGCGATCTCGAAACCTTCGCCGCAGGATTCCGCGGTGATGCTGATGGACCCGCCGGACGGCGTGAACTTGACGGCGTTCGACAGCAGGTTCAACAGGATCTGCCGCATCCGGCGGGCATCGGCGCGGAGCCGGACGCCGGGCGACGGCGGTCGGCAGGAAAGAGTCAGCTGCGCCTTGTCGGCCTGCCCGCTGATCATCTGCACGGCGTCGGTCAGCATCCGGCGGACATCCACCGTGTCTTCGACCAGTTCGAGCCGGTTGGCGTCGAGCTTGGATATGTCGAGCACATCGTTGATCAGGCTGAGAAGATGGGAGCCGCTGTCCCGGATGATGCCCGAGTAGTCACGGTATCGTTCGTCTCCCAGCGGCCCGTATGCTTCCTTGACCATCAGGTCGGCGAAGCCGATCACCGCGTTCAGCGGCGTGCGCAACTCGTGGCTCATGGTGGCGAGGAATTGCGACTTCGCCTGGCTCGCGGCGGCGGCGGCATCGAGCGCCTCGGTCAGGTCGCGGGCGGTGGACCGCAGCTCCCGCTGGGTCGCCTCCAGTTCCGCGACGTAGCGGCGCAGGCGCCTTGCCTCACGCTCGGCCCGGGACGCGAGATGCTGGTCGAGGAGCGAGCCGGCGAGGCCGAAGGTGATGATGGTGATGGTCACCGCCGCCACGGCTATGGCCAGGGACCGCGGCGCGATCACATAGTCCGGTATTGCCGTGGAAGAATCCGGTTCGACCGTGACGCCCAGCATCGCCGTGAAATGCAGGCTGCAGATCGCGGCGGCCAAGGTCAGCGTGCCAAGGTACCGACGCGACGCTCCCGGACGGGCGATAAGGTGGAACGCCGCCATGCCGAGGCCGACGCTCAGCGCCACCGAGACGCCGACTTCCAGGAAGCCGTAGGAGAGCCGGGCCGGCGCATGGATCGCCGCCATGCCGATGAAATGCATGGCGGCCACGGCGGCGCCCGTGATGGCACCGCCCCGCATGGCGAATGCATGCCGAGGCAGAGCAAGGGAGAAGCCCAGCCCCGCGCCGGCGATCGCGACGACGATCGACAGCAGCGTCAGCTTCAGGTCGTATCCGATCTGGACGCCGGGCAGCCAGGCCAGCATGGCGACGAAATGCGTAGCCCATGCTCCGCAACCGGCGACCGAACCAGCGGCGGCGCACCATGCCCATCTCTGCGGCCACCGGAAGGCTGGCCGATTGCCCGGCTTTGCGTCCGCGGCGCCCCGTGCATGGGCCAGCAGGGTCAACGCGGTATAGCAGGAGAAAAGGGAGATCACGCCGGCGAGGATCACGAGATAGGGATCATGACCCATCACCATGAAGTCATGGCCCGGAGGATGGTTCGACAGAAGTGCTGAAGTCATGCTGAAGAGTGCTGCCAAAGGAAATCCGACGCTTCGCCACGTCGCGTCGGGACGATCAACGCCCCGACACTCCATGCGGCATCAGATTGACCTGATAGAGGCGATGAAATCGTTAACGGTACGTTCCATTTCCGTCGCCTCGCCGCCCAGACGTTCGGCAGCCCGCTGCAGTTCGCGGGCGACCGTCTCCGTCTCGCGGGCATGGTCGCTGACCATCGCGATGTCGCTGCCGATTCGGTCGACGCTGCCCGAGACGTTCTGGGTGGTCTGGGCGATCTCGCGCGTGGCGCTGCGCTGCTGCTCGACGGCACCGGCGACCGACCCGGTCGCGACATCCATCTGCTCGATGATCGAGGAGATGCCCCGGATCGCTTCGGTCGCGTTCAGGGTTTCATGGCGGATGCCGTCGATCCGGGCGGAGATTTCCTCTGTCGCGCGGGCCGCCTGGGAGGCCAGGTTCTTCACCTCGTTGGCGACGACGGCGAAGCCCTTGCCGGCCTCCCCGGCCCGCGCCGCCTCGATCGTGGCGTTGAGAGCCAGCAGGTTGGTCTGCTCGGAAATGTCGCGGATCAGCAGCACCACGTCACCGACCCCCTGGGCGACCCTCACCAGGCTCTCCAGGTCGGCGCGGACCCGGTCCGCCTCGGTGACGCTGCGGCGCGCGAGGCCGGCGGTGGACAGCATGTTCTCGGCGATGCCCGCGATGGACGCGGCCATCTCCTCCGTCGCCGACGCGACCGCCCCCAGGTTGCGCCCCGTCATGCCGGCTTCGTCGGCCACGGTCTCGGACCGCTTCATCGCCTGTTCGGCGACCTCGAGCAACTGGCGGGCGTCGTCGAGCTGCTGACGCGACGCGGTGGATACCTGCTGGGCCAAGGGCAGCAGCCGGCTCTCGCAGGTCTGGGCCAGGTCGCCGAGCACTTGGCGCCGTTCGGAGTCGGCCTGCATGCGGGCACTTTCGGCACTGGCTTCGGCCTGGATCCTCCGGCGCGCATTGTCCTTGAAGGCGACCAGCGAGTTGGCCATCTGCCCCAGCTCGCCCTTTTCACCCTGGTTGGGGATCTCGGTCTCCAGCATTCCGTGGGCGATCGCATCCATCGCCCCGCTCATGCGCGAGATGCCGCCCGAGACGTAGCGGCCGAGGATCAGGGCGAAGGCGAGGGCGGCGGCGATGGCGATCGCCAAGGTCGTCATGATGATCGCGACCGAATTCCGCTTGCCTTCCTCGGCCGCCGCCAATCCGGTCTCGGACAGGGCTCGCGATTGGCTCGATGCCTCCACGGCGGCGGCGTTCATGTCGCGCGCCAAGCGCACGGCGCTTGCCTGAAGTTCGATCTGGGACACGAAGCTCTGTTCGAGGGGGGGCAGCAGGCTGCGCATCCTGGAGATCAGGTCGCTGTCGCCGGTCAGCCGGGCGATCTCGTCGAGATGTCCTACGACCCGCGCGAGCGTTCCCGCGATCTCTTCCCGCAGCACCTCCCGCTTGCCGGAAGAAAGGTCGGACAGGGCGAGGGCTATCTGAAGCGCCGCGGTCCGGATCTGCCGGCCGCGGTCGGCGGCGGTCATGGCGTTGGCGAATGCGGACCGGGCCTGGATCGCCCGGGTTTCGGCCGCGGTCCGGATGCCGACGTAGCGCTCCTTGATCGATTCCATGGTCGAGGCGATGCCGCGCGACTGGGCCTCGTCGATCGCGGAAAGCTGAAGCAGTTCGGCGCGGGCGACCGCCATCTGGCGGGTCAGGTCGATCACCTCAAGCGCCAGGGTCTTCATTTCGTCGAGTTCGGGGTGGGTGATCACGGGCACCGCCGCGCCGTCTTCGATTACCCCGGTGGCACGGGCGCGCCAAGCCCAGGCGGTCAGGTCGCCCGCTTCCGCCCGGATCGAGGGTTCCGTATCGGCGGGCAGGCCGGCATGGATGTCGTCCATCTCCTTCAGCAGGCGGAAGATCACCTCCCGGTAGCTCTCGTAACCGGCATAGGCCGCCGAGGTCTCGCCGATCGAGATCGCGTAGGCCTCGATGATCGAGAAGGCGGGGCCGGCATCTTCCGGCGGCATGGCGGACGTCCGTTCGGCGGCGAGGCTGAGCGCTTCCAGCGCCGGGGTGATCTCGCTGCTATCGGGATGGTTGAGGAAAGCCATCTCGGCCAGTTGGGCCTCGATCACGCCGTCGCGGATCGTCAGGACGAGGTCGGCCATCGTGCTCGCCTGCCGGGCCGCCGTCTCCGCCTCGTCCAGGTCGTTCCCGGCCGCTCGGGCGAGCTTGACCTGGGCGGTGACGATCTGGTCCGACAGCATCCCGAGCTGCTGGACGGACCGCCCGATCGCCGCGTCGCCCTGGAGCAGCTTCTCCTCGACATCGACGAAGGCGCGGAACGCCTGCGCGTACCGGTCGGCCGAGGCCTGCTCGGCCAACATGCCGCCCTGGGCGAACTGCTCGATGATCGACACCAGCCGCCGCTTCGCCTCGTCCGATGCCGAGAGATCGCCCCGCAGCGCGCTCCATTCCAGCGCCCTGACCTCCCCAAGGGCGAGGGAAAGCCGCGTCGCGGATGTCCCGTGCTCGACCGACTCGGCATAGCGGTAAAGGCCGAGCAATCCCACCACACCGACCACCGCCACAAGGCCGATGACCGTGAAATATCCAGCGGCGATGGTGGTCTTGAGCTTCATGATGTCCCTGCGTGGTAGATGCCTTGGCTGATGCGGTTCCGCCGGACCGGCACCGCACCATCCCTGTTGTCGCCGCGAGATTGCGACTGAAGTGGTAACCAGCAGGCTAAAAGACAGATAAGGATTTGGTATATCCGGATATTAAGCAGGGCTCACCGGATCGGCTTCTTGCCGATGGTCTCCAGCGCGACCCGCAGCGTGCCGATGCCGGAGTCATAATCCCAGGCATTGCAAGCCTTGTTGCCGTCGCCGCGCAACGCGCGCGCGCCGGACTTGGCGGCATCGTCGATCTTGGCGGCGGCCACGCTGTCGTCGAACTGGCTGATGAGGACTTGGCAGGTCACGGCCTTGGCGACCTCCGCCTTCTTCGGCTCCGGCGCGGGGGCCGGCTCCGCGATGGGCGCCGCTTCCGCGGCCGGTGGGGCGGCGTCGGCAGGCTGGGCGAAAGCGGGGTAACCGCCGGCGGCGATGCTTGCGACCGCCAGCGCCGCGAAGGACAACCGTGCGAGCCTTGCAGTTGGAACTTCCACTGCGGGAATGCGGACGGATTTCTTCATGGCGAACCCTCCTGTTGCTGTTTTGTCATAAGAGAAACCGATTGTGGTATGGACTGTCAATCGGCGCGATGTTCGGAAGGATCGCCTGAGCTAACGCGTCACAGGGGTGCCGATTTGCCCGCCTGCTGCCGGGGATGGCGCCGGGTTACTGTCAGGGGGCGCTGCATCGAGGAGGTCCCATGGACGGAAGCCCGCATCTGAAGCATCACGACATCCGGGAGATCGGCAAACCGTTCTCGCCGTACGGGCACGCGAGCTACTTCGCGTGGGCTCACCTGCCGGCGCGCACCTGCACCGGGGCGGCGTCGTTGATTGGCGGCGGCCAGATCGGAACCGACTGCATCGCGAGGCTGCGGTCTTGACCGGCGACAGGGGAGCCGCCGAGCGGAAGCCGCCCGCGGGCCATGGCCGCTACGCCTACTCGCCGATACGGGGAAGGAAGCCCTACGATTGGCCGGGAGGGCGGCGCCTGGCGGTTTATGTCGGGCTCAACCTGGAACATTTCGCGTTCGGGGAGGGGATGGGGGCCGAGCTGTGCCCGGGCGGTCCGCAACCCGACGTGCTGAACTATGCCTGGCGCGACTACGGCAACCGGGTCGGCGCGTGGCGGATGCTGGATCTGTTCGACCAGCTGGGCTGGCCGGCCTCGGTCCTGGTCAACGGCGCGCTCTACGGCTACTGCCCGGAACTGGTCGCTGCCTTCCGCGAGCGCGGCGACGAGATCGTCGGCCATGGCTGGACCAACGCGGAGCGGCAGGGCATCCTGGACGAAGCCGACGAGGCCGCCCTGATCGCCGACAGCACGCAAGCCATCGCCCGGCACGAGGGCAGGGAGCCTGCGGGCTGGCTCGGTCCCTGGATTTCCGAGAGCCGCGTCACGCCCGACCTGCTGGCGGAGCAGGGGTACCGCTATGTGCTGGACTGGTGCATGGACGACCAGCCGGTCTGGATGAATACCCGCGCCGGCCGGCTGCTGGCGGTTCCCTATCCCCAAGAGCTGAACGACATCCCGGCGATCGTCGGGCGCCGCATGGGAGCGCCGGAGTTCGCCGACATGATCGTGGACCAGTTCGACGAGATGCTGGAGCAGGCGGAACAGGGACCGCTGGTTATGGGCATCGCCCTGCATGCCTATCTGGTCGGCCAACCCCATCGGTTGCGCCACCTCCGCCGGGCGCTGTCCCACATCAAGGCTCACCGCGACCGTATCTGGCTGACCACGGCCGGCGCCATCGCGGAGCACTGCCGGGGTCTGCCGGAGGGAGTTGTTCCCTGACCGCTGTTCCCGCCCGGGATCAGGCGGGTAGCCAGGTCCTGCCGCGGGGCTTGGCGAAGGGCGACAGGTCGCGCTTCAGGAAGGCGCCGTGGCCGGGTTGGCCGACCACGGTGCCGTCCTCCACCACGATGCCGCCGCGCACGATCACGGTGGTCGGCCAGCCGGTGATCTCCATTCCTTCGTAGGGCGTGTAGTCGGCCCCGTGGTGCAGGTTCTCCTGGCGGATCGGGCGGCGCAGCTCGGGATCCCAGATCGCGATGTCGGCGTCCGCTCCGACCGAGATCGTCCCCTTGCGTCCCGCCAGCCCGTAGATCCGGGCGTGGTTGGTGGAGGTCAGGGCCACGAATTGCTGGAGATCGATCTTTCCCTTCACCACCCCTTCGGAGAACAGGATGGGCAGCCGGGTCTCGACGCCGGGGATGCCGTTGGGCACCCAGCGGAAGGCCGTCCGCTCGCCCTTGCGCTTCTTGCCGGCCGGGCTGTCGTAGCGGAACGGGCAGTGGTCGGAGGAGTATGTGGCGAAGGTGCCGTTGACCAGCCCCTGCCAGCAGGCGTCCTGGCTTTCCGGATCGCGTGGCGGCGGGCTGCAGACATATTTCGCCCCCTCCATGTTGAGGCCGCGCAGGTCCTCGGCGGTCAGCACGAGGTACTGGGGGCAGGTCTCCCCGTAGATCTTCAGGCCGCGCGACTGGGCCCAGCGGATCTGCTCGACCGCGTCGCCGGACGAGACATGGACGATCATGATCGGCACGTCCACCAGCTCGGCGAAGGTGATGGCCCGGTGGGTCGCCTCTCGCTCGACCGGGGCTGGGCGGGAGGTGCCGTGGAAATAGGGCTCGGTGTGGCCGGCGCGCTCCAGCCGTTCGGTCATGTAGCGGATGGCGTCGTAGTTCTCGGCATGGACCATCACCAGGGCACCCTCGCGCCGGGCGACGTCGAACACCTCCAGCATCTCGCGGTCGTTCAGCTTCAGGTCGTCATAGGTCATGAAGACCTTGAACGAGGTATAGCCGTCGTTGACCAGGGCCGGCAGGTCCTGGCCCAGCGTCTGCTCGTTGGGATCGGAGACGATGAGGTGGAAGCTGTAGTCGATCAGGCACTTGCCGTCGGCGCGGGCGTGATAGTCGGACACGGCGGCCCGCAGGCTCTGGCCCTTGTGCTGGAGCGCAAACGGGATGACCGTCGTGTTGCCGCCTGCCGCGGCGGAGCGTGTGCCGCTGAGGAAGTCGTCCGCCATCACCGTCTCGTCGCCCGAGGGCTGGTCGATATGCACATGGCTGTCGATCCCGCCCGGCATCACGAGGCGACCCCCGGCGTCGATTTCCCGGCTGCCGGCGGGCAGGCGGTCGGCCAGCGCCGCGATCCGGCCGTCGCGGATGCCCACGTCGCAGCGCGAGGTCTCGGAAGCGGTGACCACCGTGCCCCCGCGAATCACCAGGTCGAAGCTGTCCATGGCGTTTCCCTTTCCGCTTACAGGATTCCGTCGAGAGCTTCGACCAGCCGGTCGACCTCGTCCACGGTGTTGTAATGGACCATCGAGACCCGGACCACGCCCTTGGTTGGTGTCAGGCCCAGCCGGTCGATCAGCCGCCGGGCATAGAAGTCGCCGAACCGGATGCCGATGTTGCTGCGGTCCACGCCGGTGACGATCTCGTCCGACTGCCGCCCGCGGGCGACGAAGCTGATTGTCGGGACCCGCTTGGCCCGGTCGGCGGCGGCGTGGCCGATGATGCCGATGTCGTCGCGGCCGCGCAGATAGGAGAGCAGGCGTTCGGCCAGGGCCTCCTCCTGCGCGGCGATCGCGTCGAAGGCGGCCAGGATCTGGCCGCGCCGGTCGGTCCGGGCGCCGGTGCGGCCGCCCAGCTCCGCCAGATAGTCGGCGATGGCGGTGCAGCCGACCGACAGCTCGTAATTCACGTTGCCCTGCTGGAGCTTGTAGGGCACGACCTCCCGGCCGATGAAGAAATGGTTGAGGCTGGGCAGCGCCAGCAGCTGGTCGTACTTGCCGTACAGCACCGCATGATGCGGGCCGTACACCTTGTAGAAGCTGAAGACGTAGAAATCGACGTCCCAGGCCGTCACCTCGACGGCCCTGTGGGGGGCGAGCGCCACCGCGTCCACCACGACGCGCGCGCCGCGCTCGTGGACGAAGCGGGTGATCTCGGCGACCGGGTTGATGGTGCCGAGGATGTTGGAAGCGTGGGTGAAGCAGACCAGCCGGGTGCGTGGGGTCATCAGCGCGTCCAGGTCGGCGAGGTCCAGTTCCAGCGTCTCCGGATCGACCGCCCAGACCTTGATGACGGCGCCTCGGTCCTTCAGCTTCAGCCAGGGGCCGATATTGGCCTCGTGGTCGGTGTCGGTGACGACGATCTCGTCGCCGGGTTCGATCCCCTCGGCCAGGGCCGCCGCGAGGGTGTACATCAGCGCCGTCGTGGACGGCCCCATCACCACCTCTTCAGGGCGCGAGGCGCCGATCAGTTCGGCGATCACGGCGTGGGCGTCCCGGACCCGTGCGCCGGACCGCTGCGACACGCCGTAGCTGGCGCCGAGCTGCACGTTGCTGGTCAGCAGATAGTCGGAAATCCGTTCGGCGACGCCACGCAGCGTCTGCGAGCCGCCGGCATTGTCGAAGAAGACCCAGTCGCCGGCCAGCGCCGGGAACTGGGAACGGACGAAATCGAGATCGAGGGCGGGCAGCATGCCTCTACACTCCTGTCAGGGGGCCGGCCCGACCGTGAACGGCTCGGGCAGGTCGAAGAATTCACAATCGGCGGAGGCGTCGAAGGCCTGGCCCATGACCATGATGAAGTCGGCCGGCCGGTCGAGCGCCACGAGCGGGCAGTGCCAGACGCCGGGACGGTAGTTGATCGCCTGGTTCGCAGCGGCGAGGAAGGCCGCGGCTCCCTCCGGGACCGGCATGCCATCCTCATCGGACGGCACCGCGACCACGAGGTAGCGTGCCGCGTCCATCGGCACGAACAGCTGGCTGCTCAAGGGATGGCGTTCGAGCCGGGGGATCCGGTGGGGCAGGTTCGAGGCGTCGATGCGGTAGACGGCGACGGTCGGTGTCGTTTCGCCCATGACCCGCTCCAGCCGGCCGATGCCGTCGAACCGGTCGGCGCGCCCGTCGTTGACCCGCGTGACCGATCCCGGGCCGGCCTGGACCACGTCGCCGAACGGGGCGAAGCCGGCCGGGTCCAGCGGTCGGGGAAAGATCGGGATGCCGGTCACCGGCTTCGCCCGATCGCGAAGCGCTTCTCCAGCGTGCCGACGATCCTTACCAGCGGGAGCAGCAGCAGGACATAGATGACGGCGGCGCCGATCAGCGGCGTCGGGTTGGCGGCCAGGGCCTGCGCCTGGGTCGCCTGCTTCAGCAGGTCCGGCATGGCGACGACCGAGGCCAGGGCCGTGTCCTTCATCACGTTGATGCAGTTGTTGGTGATCGGCGGGATGACCAGGCGGAAGGCCTGGGGCAGCACCACGTGCCACATCATGCCCCCGAACTTCAGGCCGAGCGCACGGCTCGCCTCGAATTGTCCGCGCGGGACCGCCTGGATGCCGGCGCGGAAGATCTCCGCCGCGTAGGCGCAACTGACCAGCGACAGCGCCGACGTGGCCGCCGCGAAGGGCGACAGGCGCAGCCCGACGAAAGGCAGGGCGTAGTAGATCAACACCAGCAGGACGAGGATCGGGATCGCGCGGAACAGGTCGATATAGGCGATCGCCAGCACCGCCAGCGGCTTCGGACCGTACATCCGGAGGAGGGCCATGAACAGGCCGGCGACCAGACCGATCAGGATGCTGGTAACGCCCAGGCTGAGCGTGGTGCCCAGCCCGAGCAACAGGAGGGGGAGCGAGCTTTGCAGCACGCTCCAGTTGAAGAAAGTATCGACGATGTCCATGCGTCAGGCGTCGGGGTTCAGGACTTGGGCTTGGGCATGTCCATGACCTCGGCGGTGCTGGTGCCCGCTTCCGGCTTGGCGCCGAACCACTTCTCGTGCAGGGCGGCGACCGTGCCGTCCTTCTTCATGGCGGTGATCTGCTCGTTCACCTGGGCCGCCAGCGGGCTGTCCTTGGCGAACATGATCGAATAGCGTTCGCCCGTCTGGATGCGCTGGGCCACCTTGAACTGCGGCTTATCCTTGGTGAAGTAGAGCAGGGCAGGGATGTCGCTGACATAGCCGTCGAGCCGGCCGGCCGCCAGATCGAGCATGGCGGGTTGGAGCCCCTCGAACCGGCGGATGTCCCCGAAGCCGTACTTGGCCTGGTTCTGGGTCGCCCACATGTCGCCGGTGGAGCCGGTATCGACGCCGACCGCCTTGCCCTTCAGGTCCTCCACCTTGGCGATGCCGCTCTTGGCAAGCACCGTCAGCGACTGGTCGCTGTCATAGTAGGGCTGGGCGAAGCTGACCGATTCCAGCCGCTTCTCGGTGATGGTGATGGACGAGATCGCCATGTCGATCCGTGCGGACTGCACGGCGGAGAACAGGCCGTTGAACGGGATGTTGACGATCTCGACCGACTTGCCCATGCGCTTGGCGATCTCGTCGATCAGGTCGATCTCGAACCCGACATTCTTGCCGGTGGCGTCCTGGAACTCCCAGGGGACGTTGCCGATATTGGCGCCGACCGTCAGGTCCGCAGCATTGGCGGGGCCGGTCATGGTGGTCGCGGCGGTGGCGATGACGGCCACCAGGGCCGTCTTCAGGAAAGTCCTGCGCATGTCGTCTCCTCACATCGAATTTTGACGTTGGCTATCCCCGGGGCCGGCGTGCCCGTCGTCGTTCACCGCAACTGGTCTGACCGGCCAGACCAGTGGATTGGACCTGTTTTTCGGGGTAGGGTCAAGCAGACAAATGGATGCGCGGGAGCCTGGGAATGAACAAGGTCGGCGGCAGGATGCTGGTGCCCCAATCGGCGGTTCAGCGAATCCAGGCGATGATCCTGGAGGGACCGCTGGCGCCGGGGGAGCGGCTGCCGGCCCAGCGCGAGCTTGCCGAGCAGCTCGGCATCAGCCGGGCGTCGTTGCGCGAGGCCCTGTCGGTCCTGGAGACCCTGGGGCTTGTCCGGGTGGAAGTCGGGCGGGGCGTCTTCGTCGTAGAGCCCGGCGGCAACCCCGCGGACAGGGCTCCGGAACCCAAATGGCGGTTCGCCGATCGTTACTCACCGTACGAGGTCTACGAGACCCGATTGATGCTGGAGCCGCGCGCGGCCGGCTTGGCCGCCGTGAAATCAGCCGCCGGGCCACTGGAGGAGATCGGGCGCTCGGTCGAGGGAATGCGCCGCGCCGTTGAATCCGGCGACCTGATCGCGTTGGCGGAGTGCGACAGCTTTTTCCATCGAACCATCGTGGAGTGCAGCGGCAATCGCATGTTCGTGGAATTGTTCCGCACGGTGAACGGCGTGTTGGACGAGATCCAGCGCCTGCCTTTCATCCATCATGACCGGATTTGGGAGACCGTCAGCGAGCACGAAGCGATCCTGACCGCCCTGAACGGTCGCGACGGGGCCGGGGCATCTGCGGCGATGGCCCGGCACATCAACGCTGCCGCAGGGCGCATCGGCGTGAAACTCGAATCATGATAAAGGTGGCGACTGACTAATTGCATATGGAACAAATCCATTATATTACATTTGGAAGGATTTTTCGGAGTACCGATATGGGCGTATGATCCGAGGATCGCCTAATAAGGGATCTTCAGTATGTTCATGAATATTCGCGTGGCCGCCATGGCCGCGAGCGCTCTACTATTCCTTGGTGTCGGCAGTGCCCAGGCGCAGCAGGCCCGCACGCTCAAGCTCGGGCATATCCTGGGTTCCGACTCCCAGCTCGGCGCCGGGGCGGCCGCCTTCGCGGAGGAGGTCGCCAAGCGCACCTCCGGCCGGTACAAGATCGAGCTGTATCCCAACGCCGCCCTGGGCGGGGAGGTCGAGGCGATCAAGGCCGTCCAACTCGGCACCATCGAGCTGACCTTCGTGACCGGCGCCCCCATGCTGAACTTCGTCCCCGAAGTGGGTGTCTTCGGCATTCCGTTCCTGTTCCGTGACGCCGGCCATGCCCACCGGGTGTTCGACAGCGAGATCGGCCATGAATACCTGGAGAAGTTCCGCGCGCAGGACATGGTGGCCCTCGCCTGGGGCGAGAACGGGATGCGCCACATCACCAACGCCAAGCGCCCGATCTCCGCTCCGGAGGACGTCAAGGGCCTGAAGCTCCGGGTGCCGCAGAGCGAGGTGATGGTGGCTGGCTTCAAGGCGCTGGGCGCCGACGTGGCCCCGCTGGCGTTCCCGGAACTGTACAGCGCGCTGCAGAGCGGCCAGTTCGACGGGCAGGAGAACCCGATCGCCACGATCCTGTCGGCCAAGTTCGCCCAGGTGCAGAAGCACCTGACCCTGTCGGCCCACAGCTATGACCCCGCCGCCTTCCTGATGAGCATCGACGCGTTCGAGGACATGTCGGACGAAGACAAGACCGCGTTCGTCGAAGCAGCGAAGGCCGGCGGCAAGGCGTCGCGCAAGGCGGCGGCCGACGCCCAGGCCAACGGCGTGAAGATACTCCAGCAGCAGGGCCTGCAAGTCGTGACCGAGATCGACCGTGCGGCCTTCGCCAAGGCCGTCGCACCCGCGATGCCGGACCTCGAGAAGAAGTTCGGCGCGGCTCAGGTCGAGCGGATCAGGAACGTCCAGTAACTTCGGCATCCGCATGGGCAGGGGTGTTCCGTGCGGATCCGCAGCGGGGCCGGGTTTGGGGGAATTTGAATGACAGCCTGGGCAAGACTTTCTAACATTCCGATAGCATTGCGTATCTCGGGCGGCTTCGCCCTTCTGCTCGTGCTGCTGGGAGCATTGTCGTTCGTCGCCGACCGGAACGCGGCTGAAACGATCGCCGGTATCGGCAGGCTGCGCTCGGTCAGCGATGCGGCCACCGTGTCGGGGACCTTGTCCATCGACATGGAGAATGCCCGCGGTGCCCTCGCGCAGTATGCGTTGACGGAGACCGACGGCGACCTGACGGCCGCCAATCAAGCGCTTGAGGCGCTTGGCGCCGCCATCGCGAAGCTTGACGCGGAGGTGCTGGATGCGGATACGGCCCTGGTCGATCGCATCGCCAAGGCCGCGGAAGCCCACGACGCCGCGGCCAGGGGAGTGGTCGGCGCGGTGTCCGATCGGCGCATCGGCGTCTCCTCCCTGGTCAAGGCTTCCACCAGCCTGGGCACCACCACGTCCGCGATCATCGGGACGGCGGTTCGGGACGGAAAGTCGGAGGTGACGGAGCTGGCGGTGCGGCTCGATGCGGCGGGGCAGGCGAGCGCCCAGGCGGCGACGCGCTATATCTCGTCGCGCAATCCTGCCGATGTGGGGATCGCCATCAAGGAGGCCGAACGGTTCTCCGAGACGCTGGCAGGCTTCGCGGCCTCGACCGCCGACAGCCGCCGGCTCCAGCGTTTCGCCGCGGCCTTGCCGGCGATCCTGGACGAGTACCGCAAGGCGCTCGACGGCGTCGTCTCGGCGACCGACCAGTTCTCGACGGCTGGCGCCGAGCGGATCCGAGCCGCCGAGGCGCTGGGAGCCGCCGTCGAGCAACTGCGCCAAACCAGCACCGAAGACCAGAACCGGACCTTCTCCGACATGACGGGTGCTGCGGAGCAGGCGCGGGCGTTGGGGCTGGCCGTGGCGGCGGGCGCGCTTCTGATCGGGATCGTCATGGCCTTCCTGATCGCCCGCAGTATCACCCGGCCGATCCGGTCGCTCAGCTCGATCATGGGAGAACTGGCCGGCGACAATCTCTCGGTCCGGGTCGACTTCACCCGTCGAGGCGACGAGATCGGAGGGATGGCGCGGGCCGTCGAGACCTTCAAGGCCAATGCCCTGGAAGTGAGGCGGCTGCAGGAGGAGCAGGAGGAGATCAAACGCCGGAGCGAGGCGGAGCGCAAGGCCGACCTGATGAGGCTGGCCGACGGCTTCGAGGCGAACGTCAAGGGCGTGGTCGATGCCGTGTCGTCCGCCGCGACCGAGATGGAGCGCAGCGCCGGGGTCATGTCGAGGACCGCGGAATCAGCTTCGCACCAAGCGGTCATCGTCGCCGCGGCCTCGGAGCAGGCGACCACCAACGTCAACACCGTCGCGGGCGCGGCGGAGGAGCTGTCGGCTTCGATCCAGGAGATCAGCCGGCAGATGTCCAGCTCGCTGAGGATCACCGCCCAGGCGGTCCAGGACGCCGAGCGGACCGATGCCCTCATGCGCGGCCTGACCGACGCCGCCCGCGAGATCGGCCAGGTGGTCGAACTGATCAACTCGATCGCCGGACAGACCAACCTTCTGGCGCTGAACGCCACGATCGAGGCGGCGCGTGCCGGGGAAGCCGGCAAGGGCTTCACGGTCGTCGCCTCCGAGGTCAAGGCGCTGGCGTCCCAGACCGAGCGCGCTACCGGGGAGATCCAGGCCAAGGTGATCGAGATCCAGCAGGCGACCGGCAACGCCGCGGGCGGCATACAGGGGATCGCGCGGACGATCGCCCAGATCAACGAAATCTCCTCCAGCGTGGCGGCCGCGGTGGAGCAGCAGAACGCGGCCACCGGCGACATCTCGAGAAACGTCCAGCAGGCGGCCGCCGGGACACAGGAGGTGTCGGGGAACATCGCCGGCGTCTCCCAGGCGTCGAACGAGACCGGGGCGGCGGCGGGGCAGGTGCTCAACGCCGCGGGAAGCCTTGCCCAGGAGGCCGAGCGGCTGCGCGGCGAGGTCGCCCGCTTCCTGGCGGATGTCCGCTGCGCCTGAGGCGGCAAGTCTCGGAAGACGCCGAACTGGGGCGAAGGCGCCGGCACGACCTGCCGGCGCCTTTCGCGTCGCCTTCACCGGACATGCCGATAGGCCGCTGACAGAACGGGCGGCGGGGGCTATATCGATGGCGCAGCGCCATAGAGAGTGACCCCATCATGACCAGCTCCGCCGACCAATCCGGTACGACCAAGCCAGCAGAGACGATCGAGGTGCGGCGCAAGCGGCTGACCTTCCGGAGCTGGCATCGCGGCACGCGCGAGGCGGATATCCTGCTGGGCCGTTTCGCCGACCGGCATCTGCCCGCTTTCGACGCCGAGCAGCTGGACCGGTACGAGCGCCTCTTGGAACTGAGCGATCCCGATCTTTATAACTGGATGTCCGCACGCGAGCCGGTCCCGCCGGAGCACGACAACGACGTGATGCGGCTGCTGATCGCGTTCAATTTCAAGACTACCGTCGCTTGACCCCCCTGTTTCGATAAAAGTCCCTTGATAAAGATCAAACTAGATCCCGGCCAACCGTCCCGCCTGCTGATCGCCGGTGCGCCGGAAGGGCAGGATGCCCGAGTCCTCGCCGACATCGCGAAGCGACGCGGTCCCTCCGGGCTGCTGCACGTGGCGCTGGACGACCAGCGGATGGCCCGCCTGGCCGAGGCGGTCGGCTTCTTCGCGCCGGAGATCGAGCTTGTGCAGATCCCGGCCTGGGACTGCCTGCCCTATGACCGCGTGTCGCCCAACGTCGATATCGTCAGCCGCCGGGTCGATGGGCTGACCCGCCTGATCGAGCCCGGCAAGGGGCGGCCGAGGCTGGTCCTGACGACGGTCAACGCGCTGCTCCAGAAGGTGCCGCCGCGCGCGACCTTCGCCCATGCCGCCTTCCGCGCCGGCGTCGGCGACCGCATCGACCTGGACAAGCTTCAGGCCTATCTGGCCCACAATGGCTATACCCGCGCGCAGACAGTGCGCGAGCCCGGCGAGTTCGCGATCCGCGGCGGCATCGTGGACCTGTTCCCGCCCGGCACCGAGGAGCCACTGCGGCTCGACCTGTTCGGCGACGAGCTGGAAGGGGTGCGCGCCTTCGACCCGATGAGCCAGCGGACGACGGAGAAGCGCGACGGCATCGCCCTGAAGCCAATGTCGGAGGTCTTCCTGGACGAGCAGTCGATCGCCCGGTTCCGCTCGGGCTATCGCGAGCTGTTCGGCGCCGTGCTGGACGAGGACCCGCTATACGAGGCGGTCAGCGCCGGGCGCAAGCATGGCGGCATGGAGCACTGGCTGCCGCTGTTCCATTCCGGCATGGAAACGATCCTGGACTACGTACCGGAAGCGGTCGTGACGCTCGATCCGCAGGCGGAAGAGTCCCGCGATTCCCGGTTCGCGCAGATCGCCGACTTCTATCACGCGCGGAAGACGCTTCAGGCGGTGGAGAAGAAGGCCAACAATCCGGTCTACAAGCCGCTGCCGCCCGCGATGCTGTACCTGGACGAGGATGGCTGGAACGCGCTGCTGGGCGCGCGGGCGGTGGGCCAGCTGGTGCCGTTCGCCCTCGCGGAGGGGCAGGCGGGGGTGGACGCCGGTGGGCGGCGCGGCCGGGACTTCGCCGACGCCCGGGCCAAGCCCGACGTCAACGTGTTCGACGCGCTGAAGTCCCATGTGGAAGAACTCCAGAAGCACGACCGGCGCTGCGTCGTCGCCGGCTACAGCCAGGGTGCCCGCGACCGGCTGCTGACCGTGCTGCGCGACCACGGGATCGAGCGGGTCGAAATCTGCGAGAGCTGGGAAGGGGCCAGGCGGCTCGACCGGCGCACCACCGCGCTGATCGTCCTGGGGATCGAGACAGGCTTCGCCGCGCCCGACGTGGCGGTGATCACCGAGCAGGACATCCTGGGCGACCGGCTGGCGCGGCCGACCAAGAAACGTCGGCGCTCGGCCAACTTCATCGCCGAGCTGTCCAGCCTGAGCGAGGGCGACCTGGTCGTCCACGTGGACCACGGAATCGGGCGCTACGACGGCCTGGAGACGCTCCAGGTGACCGGCGCGCCGCACGATTGCCTGCGGCTGATCTACGAGGGCGGTGACAAGCTCTATCTCCCGGTCGAGAACATCGAGCTGCTGTCGCGCTACGGGTCGGAGGACAGCGCCCAGCTGGACAAGCTGGGAGGCGTCGGCTGGCAGGGCCGCAAGGCGCGGGTCAAGAAGCGCCTGAAGGACATGGCCGAGGCCTTGCTGAAGATCGCCGCCGAGCGCGAGCTGCGCCGGGGAACGCCCGTTTCGGCACCGGACGGGATCTATGCCGAGTTCGCGGCGCGGTTCCCATACCCCGAGACGGAAGACCAGCTCCGCGCGATCGAGGAGGTCTTGGAGGATCTTCAGTCCGGTCGCCCGATGGACCGGCTGGTATGCGGCGACGTCGGGTTCGGCAAGACCGAGGTGGCGCTGCGCGCCGCCTTCATCGCCGCCCTGTCCGGCATGCAGGTCGCGGTCGTGGTGCCGACCACGCTTCTGGCCCGCCAGCATTCGCGTACCTTCGAGAAGCGGTTCGCCGGCCTGCCGGTCAGGATCGGGCAGCTCTCCCGCCTGGTGCCGGCGAAGGAACAGAAGCTGGTCAAGGAAGGTCTCGCCGCCGGAACGATCGACATCGTGATCGGGACCCACGCGCTGCTGTCCAAGACCGTGCTGTTCAAGGATCTCGGCATGGTGATCGTGGACGAGGAGCAGCATTTCGGCGTCAAGCAGAAGGAGCGGCTGAAGCAGCTCCGCGCCGACGTCCACGTGCTGACCCTGACCGCGACCCCGATTCCCCGGACGCTCCAGATGGCCCTGGCCGGCGTGCGCGAGCTGAGCCTGATCGCGACGCCGCCGGTGGACCGGCTGGCGGTGCGGACCTTCGTGCTGCCCTACGACCCGGTGGTGATCCGGGAGGCGATCCTGCGCGAGCACTACCGCGGCGGCCAGACCTATTATGTCTGCCCCCGGCTGGAAGACCTGCCGCGGGTCTACGAGCGCCTTCAGGAGCTGGTGCCGGAGGTCAAGGTCGTGATGGCCCACGGCCAGATGGCGGCGACCCAGCTGGAGGAGGTCATGACCGCCTTCGACGACGGCCAGTTCAACGTGCTGCTGGCGACCAACATCGTCGAATCGGGCCTGGACGTGCCCAACGCCAACACGATGATCATCCACCGTTCCGACCTGTTCGGGCTGGCCCAGCTCTACCAGCTGCGCGGCCGGATCGGCCGGTCCAAGGTCCGGGGCTACGCCTACCTGACCTATGCGCCCCGGACCGTGCTGTCCGCCACCGCGACCCAGCGGCTGCACGTGATCGAAACCCTGGACAGCCTGGGCGCGGGATTCCAACTCGCCAGCCACGATATGGACATCCGCGGCGCCGGGAACCTGCTGGGGGAAGAGCAGTCGGGGCATATCAAGGAGGTCGGAGTCGAGCTGTACCAGCACATGCTGGAGGAGGCGGTGGCGACCGCCCGGAGCGGTGCCGGGGCTGCGGCGGACTCGGAGGACACCTGGACCCCGACGATCAACCTGGGCATGCCGGTACTGATCCCGGAAGCCTACATCGCCGACCTGAACGTCCGTCTGGGGCTGTACCGCCGGATCTCCGAACTGGTGGACCGGGGCGAGATCGACAGCTTCGCGGCGGAACTGATCGACCGGTTCGGACCGCTGCCGCCCGAGGTGGAGAACCTGCTGAACGTCATGACGATCAAGCAGCTCTGCCGTACCGCCGGGGTCGAACGGGTCGACGCCGGGCCCAAGGGGGCTGTCCTGTCTTTCCACAACAACAGCTTCGCCCGGCCCGACCAGCTCGTGATCTTCATCGGCAAGCAGGCCGCGACCATGAAGCTGCGGCCTGACCACAAGCTGGTCTTTACCCGTACTTGGGACGACACGGCGACCCGGGTCAAGGGCGTACAGCGGCTGATGCAGGACCTCGCCAAGCTGGCGGCGTGAGGCCGCCCGCCTTACCCCGGCGGGGTGACCTGCTGGGTGACAGTCTCGACCTCCTCCGCCGCGAGGTCGAGCAGAGGCATGAAGGCGGTCGGCTCCTGGGCGCCGGCAAGCGCATAGCGCCTGTTGAAGATGAAGCAGGGAACGGCCTGGATGCCCAGTTGCCGGGCGACGGATTCCGTCGCCCGGATCGCCGCCACGTCCAGGTTGCTCCCCAGGTAGTCGCGGGTGAGGTCCGGGTCGAGACCGGCCTGCGCCGCCTTGGCGAGCAGGACGTCGCGGTCGCCTATGTCCAGGCTCTCGATGAAATAGGCTTGGAACAGGAGGTTGGTCATGACATCGGCGAGGCCGGAGCGGCCGGCAAGCCGGACCAGCCGGTGCGCCGCCAGCGTATTGGGCGTGCGCCGGATGCGGTCGAGCCGGATCGGGATGCCGTCCTTCGCGGCGGTCTCCTCGATCACGCCATAGACCTGCCGCGCCCGCTCGATGCCGCCGAACTTCGCGGCGAGATAGGCGACGCGGTCGATCCCGGCCGGCGCCAAGTCCGGGTTCAGCTCATAGGGCTGCCAGCGGCGCTCCAGCGGGAGCCTGGGGCGCTCCGCGAGCGCGAGCTCCAGCCGGTGCTTGCCGATGTAGCACCACGGACAGATCAGGTCGGAATATATCTCCACTATCATGGTGCTGATTATAGTCTCTTAAGCGTTCCGATTGCGAGGGTGCTTGACCTTTCGGAGTTCAGGTCCAACCATCCGGCTGGGGACCGAGGGAGCCTCCGCCAGTAGAACAAACGAAATGCCCGCTGGTGCTCCCGGCACCGTCGGCATTTGAAAAGAAATCGGCAAAGAAGACCATGAGCAGCACAGACCTTTCCGGCCACATAGCCTTCGTCACCGGCGCGTCCGGCGGACTCGGGCGCCACTTCGCGATCACCCTGGCCCGCGCCGGCGCCAAGGTCGCCCTGGCGGCGCGACGTCCGGACGCCTTGAAATCGGTCGCCCAGGAGATCGAGGGCTTCGACGGGCGGGCCATCGCCGTACCCCTGGACGTCACCGACGCGGCATCGGTGCGCGCCGCGGTGGAAGCGGCCGAAACCGAACTGGGGCCGATCACCGTGCTGGTGAACAATTCCGGCGTGACCGAGACGGTCGCGGCGCTCGACCAGGACGAGGAGTCCTGGGACCGCGTGATCGACACCAACCTGAAGGGCGCCTGGCTGGTCGCGACCGAGGTGGCGCGGCACATGGTAAGGCTCGGCCACGGCGGCAGCATCATCAACATCGCGTCTATCCTGGGGCTGCGCCAGGGCGGTCAGGTGACCGCCTATGCGACGTCCAAGGCGGCGCTGGTCCAATTGACCAAGCAGCTGGCCCTGGAACTGGCGCGCTACCAGATCCGTGTCAACGCGCTGGCGCCCGGCTATATCGAGACCGACATAAACCGCGATTTCTTCGGCACCGACGCCGGCAAGGCCCTGATCCGGCGGATCCCGCAGCGGCGGCTCGGCCAGGCGTCGGACCTGGATGGGCCGCTGCTGCTGCTGGCTTCCGACGGCAGCCGCTACATGACCGGCAGCGTGCTTGCGGTCGACGGCGGTCATCTGGTCGGATCGCTCTAAGAATTTCACTAACTGTTCTGGTGAACCTCCATGGATTTCACGCTCCCCCCCGAGGTCGAGGATTATCGGCTCCGCGTGCGCGACTTCGTCGCCCAGCGCATCCTGCCGGTCGAAGCCGATCCGGCGAACTACGATGAGCACGAGAACATCGCCGACGCTCCCCTCGCCAGCCTGCGCGCCCAGGCGAAGGAGGCCGGGCTGTGGGCGCCGCAGATGCCCAAGTCGCGCGGCGGGCTGGGCCTAGGCGTCGTCGGCATGGCGGCACTGTACGAGGAGATGGGCCGGTCGATCTTCGGCCCGGTGGCGTTCAACGCAGCCGCTCCCGACGACGGCAACATGATCGTGCTGGAGAAAGTCGCCACGGAGGCCCAGAAGGAGCGCTGGCTCCAGCCGATCGTCGATGGCAAGGTCCGTTCCGCCTTCGCAATGACCGAGCCCATGCCGGGGGCCGGCTCCGATCCCTCGGCGATGAGGACCCGGGCCGAGTGGCGCGGCGATCGCTGGGTCGTCAACGGCCACAAATGGTACATCACCGGGGCGGGCGTCGCCCGGCACTTCATCCTGATCGCCCGGACTTCGGACGATTCCCGGAAGGGACTGAGTGCCTTCCTGTTCGATGCCGACCAGCCCGGCTGGGAGATCATCCGCCGCATCCCGATCATGGGGCCGGAGGAGCATGGCGGCCATTGCGAGCTGCGCTTCGACGGGCTGGAGATCGCGCCGGAGAACGTGCTGATGAATATCGGCGACGGGCTGAAGCTGACCCAGATCCGGCTCGGCACCGCCCGCCTGACCCACTGCATGCGCTGGCTCGGCATGGCCAAGCGCGCGACCGAGATCGCGGCGGCCTATGTCCGGGAGCGCGACAGCTTCGGCTCCAAGCTGCACCAGCACGAGGGCGTTCAGTGGCTGATGGGCGAGGCGGCCATGGCGATCGAGGTGGGCCGCCTGCTGACCATGCGGGCCGCGTGGAAGCTCGACCAGGGCGATTTCGCCCGGAAGGAGGTTTCCATGGCCAAGATCCAGGTCAGCGAGACCCTGCACAAGGCGGTCGACACGGCAATCCAGTTGTGCGGGGCCAAGGGCTATTCCAAGGACACCCCGCTGGAGTGGATGTACCGCTATGCCCGGCAGGCCCGGCTGGTGGACGGGGCTTCGGAGGTTCACAAGATGGTGCTCAGCCGGTTCTACATGGACGAGGGCATGGATTTCTGGGGGTGGCGGTGACGCTTTATTAACCGCGTCGCGAAAGACTATGGCTCGGAGTTCCGATCCGGTGGCGAGCCATGTCCGACAGCTACACCAATGCCAAGGTCCGGGAGGCCCTGGTCGCCTCGCAAGGGAGCCGCGCCCGCGCCCAGGATATCCTGCTGGGCTGGGCCCAGGCCGACGACCGGCTGCTGCGAGGTCTGGTCACGCCCTATCTCAAGGGTATCGTGACCGGAACGGTCGAGCGGGTCACCCGCGCGGGATCCGGCTCGGCGGCGATGTCCACTCCGGCGCCGGCAGTCCCGAAATCCTCGGTTCCGAAGCCCACGGTCCAGAAACCTGCGGGCCGGCCGTCGGCGCCGCGCCAGCTGTCGCCGGAGGCGCTGGACAAGGCCCTGTCCATGATGGGGCAGGGCGTACCGCCGCGTCCGGCCGCCGCACCACCTCCCCGATCGGCGGGCGCGCTGAAGCTGGGGACGACCAACCCGGTTCCGCCGACCAAGGCCGGCGCCAAACACCAGCAGACCATGCGGGCGCTCGCCGCGCTCTACGCGCGCAAGCACCAGAACTGAAGCCGTCCGTCGCGGGCCGAGCCTATTCCGGTTTCCGCTCCGATTTGCGGGGCCAAGCCGGACTGATGCCGACCAGGGTTTCCTTGTTGCCGTAGGGCTCCGGCCTCGTGTGGCACTCGACCTGGGCGAGGGTCCGGTAGCAGTAGAGTTCGGGTTCGGCGCGGGTGACAACCTCGGGGTTGGGGCGGCAGTAATGGCGTGTCCGCTCGTAGTTCACCAGGCTGCAATCCTCGTCCATTATATACGAGGCGGCATGGTCGGTGATCGTCTTGCCGGTATTGACCAGCAGCACGGCCGAAGCGCCCGTGGTGGCCATGCCGACCGGGCCTTCGAGGAGAGAGCAGCCGGCGAGCAGGCCGGCCGCGGCCAGAGGCGCGAGGACTCGGGGCGCCGCTCCGGCAACGCGGTACCGTTTCATCGCAGCAGCACGCATTGGTGCACCCGGCACTGGACGAGAACGAAGGCGTCCTTGGACTTTCCGCCGGTGCAGGACACCTTGAAGACCGTTTCCCCTGCGCCGCCGACGATCTGGCGCAGCGGCTCGATCTTGCCCGGCTTGCAGTTTGCGGCGAGTGCTACGGAGCGCGCCTCGGCCTGGCTCGCCGCCGCTGGGAGTGCCGGCGCAAGTACCGCCGCGGCTCCCGCAAGGGCCGCCAAACCCAGGGCCGGCACCCGGCCTATCCGTCTTCCCGTCGCGTATCTCATGCCATGTGATAGAACAGGTCCGGTTAAGCATTCGAAAAGAAGGGTCGGAACGTGCTCCACATCTATGTCGATGCCGACGCCTGTCCGGTGAAGGACGAGGTCTACCGGGTCGCCGAACGGTACCGGCTCAAGGTCACGCTGGTGGCAAACAGCCCGTTCCGGGTGCCGTTCGACGAGCGGATCAGGCTGGTGGTCGTCGGTGGCGCCTTCGACGCCGCGGACGACTGGATCGTAGAGAATGCCGGCGAAGGCGATATCGTCGTCACCGCCGACATCCCGCTGGCTTCCCGCTGCCTGAAGAACGGCGCGCGGGTGATCGGATCGACCGGCAAGCCCTTCACCGACGCCACCATTGGGCAGGCTTTGGCCGGACGCGAGCTGAGCCAGCATCTCCGCGAGAGCGGGCTGATCTCCGGCGGGCCGGCGCCGCTGGGAAAACAGGACCGTTCGCGCTTTCTCCAGCAGCTCGACCAGGACATCCAGGCGATCCGGAGAAGCGTTGGGATCAAGTGAAACCATGGGGTCGATTTTCCGTGAATTTCCCCTTGCGGACCCGGAATCCGGCTGCTAGAAACCGTCTCACTGATCCCGGTTAGCTCAGTTGGTAGAGCAGTGGACTGTTAATCCGCCTGTCGCTGGTTCGAGTCCAGCACCGGGAGCCAAGTTCTAGAGGGTAACCCTTCGGCAACGCCGCAGCACATGCTGCGGCGTTGTTTCGTTTCAGGGCTAGGTTTGAGGGACTCCGTCAGGGAGCGTTGTACCAGACCTTGCCGAAAGTCGAGATATCGTAGCCGAGCAGATCCCGGGCTTTTCCGATTGCATCGTCCGTGCGGGCGAAGGCCAGGAGCGCCTGCATTTCGGGTTCGAAATAATCCCGTCGGCGCATCACGAGGTCGTAGCGCTCCCGGTGCAGCGGCACGAAATCCAGCCGGAGCTGCCGTGCCACGGCACGGACCGCCACGCCGGTGTCGGCACGACCGTCGAGAATGGCGAGGCCGACCTCCAGCTCGCTCCGCGCGGGGTGCTCTGCGACTGCTAGGTCGTTCCATCCGATTCCGGCGCGCTCCAGCAGATGGTCCATCAGCACCCGGGCGCCCGATGCGGGCGGACGTGCCGCGACGCGGGGCTTCCCGGCGGCGAGATCCTCGATCCTCGACAAGCCGAGCGGGTTTCCCGAAGCGACCACCAAGCCCTGCTCCCGCCATGCCCACTCGATCGCCACCACATCGAGATCGCCAAGCGCGCGCCGGATCGCGGACACATTGTAATCGCCATCATCGGGGGAGAGGATATGGATGCCGCATGCGGCCGCCTGACCGGCCGCCAGCCGCTCCAGCCCGTCCAAGCTGCCGCCGGTCAGCAGCGCCAGGCCGCACCCCGACGTGGAGACGCACCATTCGAGCAAGGGATCATGGCTTCCGGCGATCACGCGGGGCGCGGCCATGGCGGCGGGAGCAGGGCGTTCGGCCGCGGGCGGCTCGCCCAGCTTCAGCCACTGGTCGATCTGCGCCCTGGGGAAAAGCCATTTGCCGCCGACGCGGGTGCAGGGGATGGCGGCCTGGCGGACCAGATCATAGATCTTGCGTTCCTTGATCCGGAGATAGGCAGCCACCTCCTGGGTATTCATCAGGTCGGACATTCCCGGACCTCTTTCGCATCGGGCCTGCGCTCTTGGACGCGGTCGCGCCGTTCGACACTATATCCACCGCGCAGGCCGATGCCAGGAATGTCCTGCCGTCGTCAGCTTCCCGACTTGTCGGCGTTGGGAAAGAAGAGCTGCTCGCCGCCGATCTTGTATCCGGCGATGGCCTTCTGCCCCTCGGCCGAGGTGAGCCAATCGACGAAGCTGGCGCCGTCCTCGGCCTTTACATGCGGATGTTTTTCCGGATTGACCAGCATGACCCCGTACTGGTTGAACAGGCGCTTGTCCCCTTCAAGCAGGATGGTCAGGTTGCCTCGGTTCTTGAAGTTCAGCCAGGTGCCACGGTCGGTCAGGGAATAGGCGTCCATCGCGGCGCTGGTGTTCAGCGTCGGCCCCATGCCTGAACCCGTAGACCGGTACCAGCCGGTCGCTGCCGAGGCGGTGTCCACGCCGGCCACCTGCCAAAGCCGCTGTTCGGCCTTGTGGGTCCCGCTGTCGTCACCGCGGGAGGCGAACGGGGCCTTCACCGCGGCGATCTTCTTGAGAGCCGATGAAATATCCTTCATGCCCTTGATCCCGGCCGGGTCGGAGTTGGGGCCGACGATCACGAAGTCGTTGTACATCACGTCGTGGCGCTTCCTGGCGAAACCGTCGGCGACGAACTTTTCCTCAGATTTGGTGTCATGGACGAAAACGACGTCGGCGTCGCCGCGGCGGCCGGTCTCCAGCGCTTGGCCGGTGCCTTGGGCCACGACGCGGACGTCGATGCCGGTCTTCGCCTTGAAGAGCGGCAGGATGTGGCCGAACAGGCCGGACTGCTCGGTCGAGGTAGTCGATGCGACCGTGATGAACCGGTCCTGCGCCAGGGCGGGCAGGCCGAAGGTCGCGCACAGGCCCGCAGCCATCAGGGCGCCGAACAGGCGCCGCCGCGTCAGGGTGGTCAGCATAGGAGGTCTCCTCTCAGGAAGGCTGCGGCTTCTTGGGTCCGCGGTTGGTCGAAGAATGATGCCGCCGGCGTTTGCTCGATCACCCGGCCGCGATTGATGAAGATGATCTCCTGCGCGAGTCGGCGCGCCTGCCCGAGGTCGTGGGTGGTCATGACGATCTTGATGCCGTCACGCACGAACTCCCCGATCATCGACTCGACGGCTCGGGTCGCCGTCGGATCCAGGTTGGCGGTCGGCTCGTCCAGGAACAGCACTTCGGGTTTCAGGGACCACGCGCGCGCCAATGCAAGCCTCTGCTGCTCGCCGCCCGACAGGACGCGGGCCGGCCGGTCCGCCAGCGCACCCAAGCCGAATCGGTCGAGTGCTGCGCGGGCCGCCTCGCGGCGGGCCTTGTACCGATGCCCGGCGAGGGCAAGCGCATGGACGAGATTCCCGAACGCGGATCGTCGCAGCATCACCGGCCGCTGGAACACCATGGCGTCCCGCCTGCGCCCGGGCGAGGCGCCGGGTCCCAACCAATCCACAGTGCCGGCGGTCGGGCGGATCAGGCCATGGCAGAGACGCAACGTGAGGCTCTTGCCGGCACCGTTCGGACCGAGGACGGCCGTGGGAGCGCGCCCTTCCAGAATAAGGTCCATCCCCGGGATCAGCGTCGTTCCCCCGACCGCATAGCGGACGCCTTCGAGGCGAAGCGGCAGGCTGGTGGGTTCGTCGCGCATCCGGCTTCCTGGAATTGACGGGTCGCAGGAGACGGTGACCGGCTGCACGTCCTCCTGCATCGAGTGCAAGAACATGCATAAACCTGCACGAATTCCACGCTGAGTGCAACGATGCGGAATTCAGGCCGAGTTCGGCACGGTATTCCGGAACTTCTCCGGGCCGTTCCATTAATGGTCAAAATCTGGGCAGGGCAGTATGGCCGGCCACCTTGGGTGTGCCGTTCGCGGCCGGCGCGGTGATGCTGCCGCTGGGCGGAACTGGGGCATGCACCCTCGACACGGACAAAAAAGAACGGGGCGGCGGATAAACCGCCGCCCCGCCTTCCGGTCGGAACCTGAACTTCGAACCGGTCCGATCAGACCGAGTAGTACATCTTGTACTCGATCGGGTGCGGCGAGGTCTCGAAGGCCATCTGCTCTTCGCGCTTCAGCTCGATGTAGGCCGCGATCATGTCCGGGGCGAAGACGTCGCCCTTGGTCAGGAACTCGTGGTCGGCTTCCAGGCTGTCGAGCGCCTGACGGAGCGAGCCGCACACGGTCGGGACCGCGGCCAGCTCTTCCGGGGGCAGGTCGTACAGGTTCTTGTCCATCGCGTCGCCGGGATGGATCTTGTTCTGGATGCCGTCCAGGCCGGCCATCAGCATGGCGGCGAAGGCCAGGTACGGATTGGCCGACGGATCGGGGAACCGGACCTCGACGCGCTTGCCCTTTGGGCTCGCGACGTAGGGGATGCGGCAGGACGCCGAGCGGTTGCGGGCCGAGTAGGCCAGCAGCACCGGAGCCTCGTAGCCCGGGACCAGACGCTTGTAGCTGTTGGTCGACGGGTTGGTGAAGGCGTTCAGCGCGCGGGCATGCTTGATGATGCCGCCGATGTAATACAGCGCCAGGTCGGACAGGTCGGCGTAGCCGGAGCCGGCGAAGATCGGCTGGCCGTCCTTCCAGATCGACTGGTGGCAGTGCATGCCCGAGCCGTTGTCACCGTAGACCGGCTTCGGCATGAACGTGGCGGTCTTGCCGTAGGCTGCGGCGACGTTGTGCACGACATACTTGAACTGCTGCATGTTGTCGGCGGTCTTGACCAGCGTGTCGAACTTGATGCCGAGCTCGTGCTGGGAAGCGGCCACCTCGTGGTGGTGCTTCTCGATGTCGACGCCCATCTCGCCCAGCACTGTCAGCATCTCGGCGCGCAGGTCCTGCCCCGAGTCGACCGGCGGAACCGGGAAGTAGCCGCCCTTGACGGTCGGCCGGTGGCCCAGGTTGCCGTCCGGCAGTTCCTTGCCGGTGATGTACGGGCCTTCCTCGCTGTCGATCTTGTAGAAGCACTGGTTCATCGAGACTTCGTAGCGGACGTCGTCGAACACGAAGAACTCGGCTTCCGGACCGAAATAGGCGGTGTCGCCGATGCCGGCCGCTTCCATGTGCGCCTGGGCCGCCTTGGCGATCGAGCGCGGGTCGCGGTTGTAGGGCTGGCCGCTGGAGGGCTCGTACACGTCGCAGAAGATGTTCAGCATCGGCTGCGCGGCGAACGGGTCCATCACCGCGGTCGCTGCGTCCGGCATCAGCGTCATGTCGGACTCGTTGATCGCCTTCCAGCCCGCAATCGATGAACCGTCGAACATGATGCCGTCGGTGAAGGCCTCTTCGTTCATCGTGGAGACGTGCTGCGCGGTGTGCTGCAGCTTGCCGCGCGGGTCGGTGAAGCGAAGGTCGACGTACTTGACGTCGTGTTCCTTGATCAGGTCGAAGACCTTGCTGATGTCAGACATGCCTCGGGATCCGTTTCTATGGTTGACGCTGGTTCGCTCCCGCCGAGGAAGGCACGGAGAAACCGATTTTGGTGACGCGCGCGGGCGTTGTTATGTCACGACCTTTCCGGACGCACAATCCACAGCTTGTCCGCCGTCGGAATTGCGGCAACGTGGCTGTCCGGCCGGCTTCGCCCGCGATCTTATGGAGCCGAACGCGCGGCCTGATCCGGCCGGCGCCAAGGTCTTATCCGGGACCGGCCGCCGCGGCTTTCCGCACTGCGCGCGAAACGCCGGGAGCCGTCCGAATGGGGTGAAGCGGTCAGGGGCCGTCGAGGCACGTCAGACGGCGTCGCTTCCCTTCTCGCCGGTGCGAATCCGGACGACTTCCTCGACCGGAGTCACGAAGATCTTGCCGTCGCCGATGCGGCCGGTGTGGGCAGCCGTCTGGATGGCCTCGATGGCGCGGTCGACCAGACTGTCGTCCATCACCACCTCGATCTTCACCTTCGGCAGGAAGTCCACGACGTATTCCGCGCCACGGTACAGTTCCGTATGACCCTTCTGCCGCCCGAAGCCCTTGGCTTCGGTGACGGTAATGCCCTTGATGCCGACCTCGTGAAGGGCTTCCTTCACTTCGTCGAGCTTGAACGGCTTAATGATGGCTTCGATTTTTTTCATGATGCTGATCAACGACTCCCCGTGGATGGCGGCGCGCCACCGAGCGGTGCTCATCATCCCGTAAAGCACGAGGCATGCCAACGCCCTATTGCCTTGCCGGAACGAGGGGGCCGGCCTTTCTTCTGCCGCCCTTGCCCTTATACCCGGCACGGATATGATGAACCGGTGTGCAAACTGCCTAAACAGTATGCGAATTGACATGTTGCGCCGGCGCGGCGCGCTGCCGCCGTTGGAGGTCGATTTCGTCCCTTGACGCGGCTTCGGTGATTTGGCATAGACACGGCCCCAACGGTGGCGGCGGTAGCTCAGTTGGTAGAGCCCTCGGTTGTGGTCCGAGTGGTCGTGGGTTCGAGTCCCATCCGTCGCCCCATCCCTTCCGGTAAGAACTCTCAATAACAAACGACGTCGGCGCATCCTGCGGCCCCTCTGGGGTGCGCGGGCTGATATGCTGTGACCGGTGCCGTTTCGCCGGCATGCAGCCGGCCGGCTCGGCCGTGTTCGAACCGGGAGTTCTCCGATGGCAGCACAGAACGCTTTGCTGACGGTAGCCGAGATGTATCGCGCGGACGCTTTGACGATCGAGGGCGGCGTCTCGGGCAGGATTCTGATGGAGGCGGCGGGGGCCGCCGTCGCGCGGGTCGTCGCCGCGCGACGGCCTCCCGGCACCGTCGCCGTGCTCTGCGGGCCGGGCAACAACGGCGGCGACGGCTTCGTCGTCGCCCGGCTTCTGGCGGCGCAGGGCTGGTCGGTGCGCGTGGGGCTGCTCGGCAGCCGCGAGGCCCTGCGGGGCGATGCCGCCGTCATGGCCGGGCGCTGGGGCGGCGCGATGGCCCCGCTTGCGCCGTCACTGCTGGACGGGGCCGACCTCGTCGTCGACGCCCTGTTCGGAGCCGGCTTGTCCAAGCCCCTGGAGGGGACCGCGCGCGCAGTGATCGAGGACCTGGCCGCCCGTGCGCTTCCAACGGTGGCGGTGGACGTACCAAGCGGCGTCCATGGCGACACGGGCGCCGTGCTCGGCGCCGCGGCCCCGGCCTCGGTCACGGTTACCTTCTTCCGCAAGAAGCCGGGGCATCTCCTGCTGCCCGGGCGCGTCCTGTGCGGCGACCTCGTGGTTGCCGACATCGGGATTCCGGACCGGGTGCTGGACGGGATCGCGCCGAGACTTGCCGAAAACGGGCCTGCGCTCTGGCTTTCCGGCTTCCCATGGCCGAGGCTCGACGGCCACAAGTTCGACCGGGGCCATGCGGTGGTGTTCGGGGGCGCCCGGATGACCGGTGCGGCAAGGCTGGCCGCCCGGGCAGCCCGGCGGGTCGGCGCCGGGCTGGTCAGCATCGCCTGCGATCCGCGGGCCTTCCCGATCTATGCCGCAGCCGATCCAGGCACCATCGTGTCCCCGCTGGACGACTCGGAGAGCTTCGACGACCTGATGGCCGATCCGCGGCGGAACGCCGTGCTGGTCGGGCCGGGGGCCGGACCCGGGGCGACGACCTGCGGCCACGTGCTGAGCGCGCTCCGGGCCGGCAAGGCCATGGTGATCGATGCGGACGGACTGACCGCCTTCGCCGACCATTCGGCCGATCTCTACCGCGTCCTGAACGACCGCTGCCTGCTGACGCCCCATGGCGGGGAGTTCAAGCGCCTGTTCGGGATCGACGGTGACAAACTGTCGCAAGCTCGCCGGGCGGCGGCTCGCGCGGGCGCGGTTGTGCTGCTCAAGGGCGCCGATACCGTCGTCTCCGCGCCCGACGACCGCGCGGTGATCAACGCCAACGCGCCGCCCGAACTGGCGACGGCCGGGGCAGGGGACGTGTTGGCGGGGCTGGCGGTCGGCCTGATGGCGCAGGGAATGCCGGCGTTCGCGGCCGGCGCCGCGGCGGCCTGGCTGCACGGGGAGGCGGCCAGGGCCGTCGGTCCCGGGCTGATCGCCGAAGATCTGGCGGAGGCGCTTCCCGCGGTGCTGCGACGCCTGCGGGAGGGGGCGTGAAGCTTCCGTGAAGGTTGCCCTCCGAGGCGGCTTTACCCTTGATCGGCCTGCTGCGATTCCACCAAAATCGCGGACATGACCCAGCTTCCGACATCCCTCGAAGAGCAGCCTCCTCCCTCGCTGTTCGACCGCACCATGGAAAACTTGCGCTCCGCCTGGCGCGACATCGCCGCCTTCTCGCGGGAGGCGGTCGGCGCGATGCCGCGTCCCCACCTGCCGCGGGAGGATGCGGACCGGCTCCGCGTTCAGATGCAGGCTTGCCTGGCGGGAAGGGGCGGCGAAGTTTCGGCCCGCGCCCGGGCGGCGGAGTTGGGGCGTACGTACCTGAGCCTCGATTCGACGGGGCGGCGCAACTTCCTGACCATCCTGTCCCGCGATTTCGACGTGGACCGGGCCACGGTCGACCAGGCCGTGGACGCATTCCACAAGGCGTCGGACCCCGTGCTCCGCGGCAAGGCGGAACGGAAGCTCCGCGAGGCCCTGGAGCCGGGCCGTATGCGGCTGCTGACCCAGTTCAACGGCCTGCCAGAAGGGGTGAAGTTCCTCGTGGACATGCGAGCCCAGCTTCTGGAGTGGGGGGCGGAAGACCCCCTGATGGCCGCGCTGGAAGCCGACCTGAAGACGCTGCTGAAGAACTGGTTCGACGTCGGCTTCCTGGAACTGCGGCGAATCACCTGGGACAGTCCGGCCGCATTGCTGGAGAAGCTGATCGCCTACGAGGCGGTACACGCCATCAGGGGATGGCAGGACCTGAAGGACCGCCTTGATTCCGACCGCCGCTGCTTCGCCTTCTTCCATCCCCGCATGCCCGACGAGCCGCTGATCTTCGTCGAGGTCGCGCTGGTCAGCGGCATGTCGGACAATGTCCAGACGCTGCTGGACGAAGCGGCGCCGGTCCAGGACCCCCACACGGCGGATACCGCCATTTTCTATTCGATTTCCAATGCCCAGAAGGGGCTGGCGGGCATCAGCTTCGGCAATTTCCTGATCAAACGCGTCGTCGACAGCCTGACCGCCGAGTTCCCCAAGCTGAAATACTTCGCGACCCTGTCGCCGATCCCCGGCTTCCGGCGCTGGCTCGACGCCGAGACGGCGGCGGCGAGCGATGACGGCGACATCCTGACCACGGCGGAAAGGGTGCGGATCGCCGACCTGCTTACGGATCCCGATACCGTCCCGCCGGACGCGGCCGGCGGGCTCGCAACGGTGCTGGACCGGCCCGACTGGTACCGTGACGATGCGATCGTGAAGGTGGTGAAGCCGATCCTGATGCGGCTGTGCGCCACGTACCTGATCGAGGCGAAGGCGGGCAGGCGGGCACGGGACCCGGTCGCCCACTTCCACCTGTCGAACGGCGCGCGGATGGAACGGCTCAACTGGCTGGGCGATACGTCGGACAACGGACTTCGCCAATCCGCCGGCATGATGATCAATTACCGCTACAAGCTGGCCGATATCGAATCGAACCATGAAGCATATACGGGTGAGGGAAATATCAACGTTTCCTCATATGTGCGCGCGCATCTCAAGAGTACTGGATGATGTCACTGTAATTATATAAAATTCGATCGATTGTGCTTTAACTCTTCATAAAGAGGCGGGATCTAGTCTTTCCGGTGTCGACATCAACCAGGATAGAGCGGGACGGACCCATGTTCTTGAGACGGCGGAAGGCTCCGGTAGATATTATCGAAGGTTCGGTGTTCCGGCGAACCACCCCCGGCAAGACGGTTGAGACCGCGCGCGTGCTGGCGGTTTCCAAGGACAGCGTAGGAATACCCCATGTCCGTTTCAGCGTGCATTACGAGCGCGTCGATACGGCGGACGAGCTGCGCACCCTGGCCGTCAGTTCCTTCTCCGAACTGTTCAGCGAGCGTGTGCTTGCCTGAACGTCTCCGGCCCGTCCGGGGCGGCGGCGCGCAGCCTGCGGTGCCCCGGTTCGAGTCCTTTCGTTCCTGCGGAAATCTTAGCCTGTTTGTCCCGAAATCGGTGTGCTATAGAGGCAAACCCGGCGGGCGGGTGTTCAATTCCGCCTGCGCGGGGCTGCCTGTGCGGGCGTGGCGGAATTGGTAGACGCGCCGGATTTAGGTTCCGGTGACGCAAGTCGTGGGGGTTCGAGTCCCTTCGCCCGCACCATCAGGCCAGCCGTACCCGAGGTTCTCAAGCCGCGACCGGCGAGCACCGGTCGCCAACGAAACAGGCTTCCAGTCCAATGCAGATTACCGAGACGAGCGCCGACGGCCTCAAGCGTGAATACAAGGTCGTCATTCCCGCCCAGGAGATCGAGACGAAGGTCAACAGCCGGCTCCAGGAGCTGGGCAAGACGCTTCGGATACCGGGTTTCCGCCCGGGCAAGGTCCCGATGCCCATCGTGAAGCAGCGCTATGCTCAGTCGGTCATGGGCGAAGTCCTGGAAGCGGCGGTCAATGACAGCTCGCAGCAGGCGATCGACGAGCGCGGCCTGCGTCCGGCGCTCCAGCCGAAGATCCAGGTGACCTCGTTCGCGGAAGGCGGGAACCTGGAATACGACATGGCCGTGGAACTGCTGCCGGACATCGAGCCGGTGGACTTCTCCACGATCGAGCTGGAGCGGGTCGTCGCGGACGTGGATGACAAGCAGGTCGACGAGACCCTGGAGCGGCTGGCTAAGAGCAGCCGCGATTCCCAGCCCGTGACCGAGGATCGTCCCGCCCGCAACGGCGACATACTGGTGATCGACTTCGCCGGCACCGTCGACGGCGAGGCCAAGCCCGGCATGGACGCCAAGGACCACCGGCTGGAGCTCGGGACCAACAGCTTCGTCGGGACCTTCGAGGAGCAGCTCGTCGGTTCCAAGCCGGGCGACCACCGCACCGTGACAGTGACCTTCCCCGAGAATTACGCCGCGGCCGAGCTCCAGGGCAAGGAAGCCGTGTTCGAGGTGGACGTGAAGGAGATCCGGGAGCCGGCGCCGGCCACGATCGACGACGAGTTCGCCAAGAAGTTCGGCGCCGACGATCTGGCCGCCTTGAAGCAGATGATCAAGGACCGCATCGGCCAGGACTACGCCGGCATCTCGCGTTCCAAGGTGAAGCGCACCCTGCTCGACAAGCTGGCGGATACCCACAGCTTCGAAGTCCCGGCAGGCATGGTCGAGATCGAGTTCGAGACCATCTGGAACCGGCTCCAGGAAGAGCTGAAGCGCGGCGGCGCCGACGCCGAGGAGGCCGGCAAGAGCGAGGAGGAGCTGAAGACGGAGTACTGGGGCATCGCCGAAAGGCGCGTCCGGCTCGGCCTGCTCCTTTCCGAAGTCGGTCGCCGCAACAATATCCAGGTGACCCAGGACGAGTTGAACCGGGCCCTCATCACCGAGGCCCAGCGCTATCCGGGGCAGGAGCGCGAGGTGTTCGAGTTCTTCCGCAGCAATCCGCGGGCGATCGACAACCTTCGCGCGCCGCTGTTCGAGGACAAGGTCATCGACTTCATCCTCGAACTCGCTAAGGTGAACGAGAAGACCGTCTCGGTCGAGGAGCTGGTGCGCGATCCGGACGAGTCCGAGGATACCGCCGCGGCCTGATCGGGCTCTCGGCGGACCGCGCCCGGAGACTCGGGGCCGGTGCTATCGGGTCCGGGGGACCGGACCCGCGGCACGGAATCGGTGGGACGGACGGCCCGGCGGCACCAGCCGGCGGGCCTTCATCAGGGATCAAAGCCCTGGCTGCGGGCCCGAGCCTTCGGGCCGCGCGAGGCAGGGAAACGGGAGAGTCGAAAAGAATGAACGATTTCGAGCCGCGGATGAACGCTCTGGTCCCGATGGTCATCGAACAGACCAATCGCGGCGAGCGCGCGTTCGACATCTATTCGCGCCTCTTGAAGGAGCGCATCATCTTCCTGATCGGCCCGGTCAACGACGGCGTTGCCAGCCTGATCTGCGCCCAGCTCCTGTTCCTGGAGTCGGAGAACCCCACCAAGGACATCTCCTTCTACATCAACTCGCCGGGCGGGTACGTGACCTCCGGCCTGGCGATCTACGACACCATGCAGTACATCCGGCCGCCTGTCTCGACCGTCTGCATCGGCCAGGCCGCCAGCATGGGCTCGCTGCTGCTGACCGCCGGTGCGCCGGGCAAGCGGTTCTCGCTTCCGAACAGCAGGATCATGGTCCACCAGCCCTCCGGCGGTGCCCAGGGGCAGGCGGCCGACATCGAGATCCAGGCCCAGGAGATCCTGAAGCTGCGGTCGCGCCTCAACGACATCTATGCCAAGCACAGCGGCCAGTCCCTGGACGTGATCGAGGCGGCGATGGAGCGCGACAAGTTCATGTCGCCCGAGGAGGCCAAGAGCTTCGGCCTGATCGACGAGGTGGTGACGAGCCGTCCGGCGGGCGTGGGCGATACGCCGGCGAGTTGATCGCACCAACTAGATATTGATCGCCGCGTATTGCGTGTTGTTGAATAGGATTGTTCCAGTGCGGCAAGATCAACGCTTGGTCTTGCCGCCGGGTTTTCCCGGGACACCCTGTTTCTGAAAGGCGTTTGGAACGGTTGTACGCCCAAGCTGTACCAACGGGTCGCCGGACCGAACGCCACTCGGTGCTGTGACGGAGCCCATATGACCAAGTCCACCGGCGGCGATTCGAAGAATACCCTCTACTGCTCATTCTGCGGGAAGAGCCAGCATGAGGTGCGCAAGCTGATTGCCGGCCCGACGGTGTTCATCTGCGATGAATGCGTCGAACTCTGCATGGACATCATCCGCGAAGAGAACAAGACGACGCTGGTGAAGTCCCGCGACGGGGTGCCGACTCCGCGCGACATACATGCCGTGCTGGACGACTATGTGATCGGCCAGGATCACGCCAAAAGGGTTCTTTCGGTCGCGGTCCACAACCATTACAAGCGACTCGCCCACGGCACCAAGCACAACGACGTCGAACTGGCGAAGTCCAACATCCTCCTGATCGGCCCGACCGGGTGCGGCAAAACGTTGCTGGCGCAGACGCTGGCACGGATTATCGACGTGCCGTTCACCATGGCCGACGCCACGACCCTGACCGAGGCGGGATATGTCGGCGAGGACGTCGAGAACATCATCCTGAAGCTGCTTCAGGCCGCCGACTACAATGTCGAGCGCGCCCAGCGCGGCATCGTCTATATCGACGAGGTCGACAAGATCAGCCGCAAGTCCGACAACCCTTCGATCACCCGCGACGTCTCCGGCGAGGGCGTGCAGCAGGCGCTGCTGAAGATCATGGAAGGGACCGTCGCCTCGGTGCCGCCCCAGGGCGGACGGAAGCACCCCCAGCAGGAATTCCTGCAGGTCGATACCACCAACATCCTGTTCATCTGCGGCGGCGCCTTCGCCGGGCTCGAGAAGATCATCGCCCAGCGGGGCCGCGGCACCTCGATCGGCTTCGGGGCTGACGTGCGGGGACCGGACGAGCGCCAGACCGGCGCCATCCTGCGCGACGTGGAGCCGGAAGACCTGTTGAAGTTCGGCCTCATCCCCGAGTTCGTCGGCCGGTTGCCGGTCGTCGCCACCCTGTCCGACCTGGACGAGGCGGCGTTGATGGAGATCCTGACCAAGCCGAAGAACGCCCTGGTGAAGCAGTATCAGAGACTGTTCGAGATGGAGGATGTCCGGTTGGAATTCGCCGACGAGGCGCTGAAGGGCATCGCCAACAAGGCCATTGCGCGCAAGACCGGCGCCCGCGGTCTGCGGTCGATCATGGAAGGGATCCTGCTGGATCCGATGTTCGAGCTGCCCGGGCTCCAAGGAGTGGAGGAGATCATGATCAACAAGGAGGTTGTCGAGGGACGGTCCAAGCCCCTCTACATCTATTCCGACCGGCGCGGCGACCTGGCGCCCGGAGCGTGAGTTCCTATGCCGCTCCTCCGAGGTGTCAAGACCTTGAAGGGGCGGCCGGCCTGGACCACGTTAGGACCAAGCCGCCACCTGTCCTTACGCCCACAAGGGGTGAGACTCCTTTCAGGCCCATATCGGGCTGACGGCCTTCACACGAGAGGCGCACCATATGTTTGAAATCCCCCGTGGAGCTTTGTACCCGGTCCTGCCGCTGAGGGACATCGTCGTCTTTCCGCACATGATCGTGCCGCTGTTCGTAGGGCGCGAGAAGTCCGTGCGGGCGCTGGAAGACGTGATGAAGGACGACAAGCAGATCCTGCTGGTCACCCAGAAGAACGCGGCCCAGGATGATCCTTCCCCGGCGGACATCTACTCCGTCGGTACCGTCGGTACGGTGCTCCAACTGCTGAAGCTGCCGGACGGCACCGTCAAGGTGCTGGTCGAGGGCGGTCAGCGGGCGTCGATCACCAAGTTTTCCGAGAACGACGATTTCTTCCAGGCCCACGCCGAACTGATCGACGAGAAGGCCGGAGAGGCCCAGGAGCTCGAGGCCCTGTCCCGCGCCGTCGTCTCGCAGTTCGAGCAGTACATCAAGCTCAACAAGAAGATTCCGCCCGAGGTCCTCGTCTCGATCAACCAGATCGACGAGGCCGGCAAGCTGGCCGATACGGTCGCCTCGCATCTGGCGCTGAAGATCCCCGAGAAGCAGCAGCTGCTGGAGACCGCCACCGTCGGCGAACGGCTGGAGCGGGTCTATGCCTTCATGGAAGGCGAGATCGGCGTCCTTCAGGTCGAGAAGCGCATCCGGAACCGCGTCAAGCGGCAGATGGAAAAGACCCAGCGCGAGTACTACCTGAACGAGCAGCTCAAGGCCATCCAGAAGGAACTGGGCGAGTCGGAGGACGGTCGCGACGAAGTCGCGGAGCTTGAAGACCGGATCAACAAGACCCGCCTGTCCAAGGATGCGCGCGAGAAGGCGCTGGCCGAGCTGAAGAAGCTTCGGTCCATGAGCCCGATGTCGGCCGAAGCGACCGTCGTGCGCAACTACCTGGACTGGATCGTCAGCATTCCCTGGAAGAAGCGCACGAAGATCAAGCGCGATATCAAGCTTGCAGAGGGCGTGCTGAACGCCGACCATTTCGGTTTGGAGAAGGTCAAGGAGCGTATCCTCGAATACCTTGCCGTGCAGCAGCGCATGACCAAGGTTAAGGGTCCGATCCTGTGCCTGGTCGGTCCGCCCGGCGTCGGCAAGACCTCGCTTGGCAAGTCGATCGCCAAGGCGACCGGCCGCAACTTCGTCCGCATGTCCCTCGGCGGCGTCCGTGACGAGGCCGAGGTCCGCGGCCACCGCCGGACCTATATCGGCTCGATGCCCGGCAAGGTCATCCAGGGCATGAAGAAGGCCAAGTCATCCAACCCGCTGTTCCTGCTGGACGAGGTCGACAAACTCGGCTCCGACTGGCGCGGCGATCCGTCGTCGGCTCTGCTCGAGGTGCTCGATCCGGAGCAGAACGGTACCTTCGCCGACCACTACCTGGAGGTCGATTACGACCTGTCGGACGTGATGTTCGTCTGCACGGCCAACACGTTGCGCATGCCTCAGCCGCTGCTGGACCGCATGGAGATCATCCGGGTCGCCGGTTACACCGAGGACGAGAAGGTCGAGATCGCCAAGCGCCATCTGCTGGACAAGCAGCTCAAGTCGCATGGCCTGAAGAAGGGTGAGTTCACGGTCTCCGACGACGCGTTGCGCGACCTGATCCGCTACTACACGCGGGAGGCCGGCGTCCGCAGCCTGGAACGCGAAATCGCGAACCTGGCCCGGAAGGCGATCAAGGAGATCCTGATGAAGGGTCTCGACAAGATCCAGGTCAACCGCCGAAACCTCGACAAGTATGCCGGCGTGCGCAAGTTCCGCTACGGCGAGGCGGAGCTGGAGGATCTGGTCGGCGTCACCACGGGTCTGGCCTGGACCGAAGTCGGCGGCGAGCTGCTGTCGATCGAGGCGGTCATGCTGCCCGGCAAGGGCAAGGTCACGACCACCGGCAAGCTGGGCGACGTGATGAAGGAATCGGTCCAGGCGGCCGAGAGCTACGTCAAATCGAGGGCGGTCGTGTTCGGCATCAGGCCCGACCTGTTCGGCAAGAAGGACATCCACGTCCACGTGCCGGAGGGGGCGACTCCGAAGGACGGCCCATCCGCCGGCGTGGCCATGGTGACCTCGATCGTGTCGGTGCTGACCGGCATTCCCGTCCGCAAGGATGTCGCCATGACCGGCGAGATCACCCTGCGCGGCCGGGTGTTGCCGATCGGCGGCCTGAAGGAGAAGCTTCTGGCGGCCCTCCGCGGCGGGTTGAAGACGGTCCTGATTCCCAAGGACAACGAGAAGGACCTCGCGGAGATCCCCGACAACGTGAAGAAGGGGCTGCGAATCATTCCGGTTTCCATGGGCGACGAGGTGCTCCAGCATGCCTTGACCCAGCCGCTCGTGCCGATCGAGTGGAGCGAGCCGTCCGAGGAGGCCCAGGTAACCCCTCCGGGTGGTGATACCGATCGCGAGGAAGTAATTCGGCATTGAGATCGGCCCCGGAAACCGCCTAAATTCCCTGCGCCGCGGCTCTCCCGAGGGCCGCGGCGGACCCAGCAGACATTTTTCCGCGCGAGGGTTGAGCCGGGGGGTTCAATGCTTTGTTTAGGCGGTTTTCAACGGGGGGCTCACCAGTGAACAAGAACGATCTCGTCGCGTTCGTGGCGGACGCGGCTAGCCTGTCAAAGGCGGACGCGACCAAGGCTGTCGACGCCGTTTTCGATGGCATCATCAGCACTCTCAAGAAGGGCGAGGAAGTGCGACTCGTCGGGTTCGGGACCTTCGCGGTTTCCGAACGGGCGGCATCCGAGGGGCGCAACCCGCGTACCGGCGAGAAGATCGACATTCCCGCGTCCAAGCAGCCGAAGTTCAAGCCCGGCAAGACCCTGAAGGACGCCCTCAACTGAGGCGTTCCCAACGGGAAACCTGACGGCGAGCATCTTCGCCGGGATCAGTTCGGAACGGCACAAGCCCGCGACCGCATCACCGGTCGCGGGCTTGTGTGTTTGGGCGCCAGTTGCTAGAAGGACGGCATCCGGCAGGGCAACCGCCGGTCGGAGGGGCGATTAGCTCAGCGGTAGAGCGTCTCGTTTACACCGAGAGGGTCGGCGGTTCGAACCCGTCATCGCCCACCATTCCTTCTTCCCCCATATCCGGGGCCGCTTTGGCGGCAACGCCGCTCCGTCAGCGGGGTGCGATCTAATGGCGCACCCGTTTCGCTCGGCGCTGCAAATCGGAAAATCCTGTCCGTTGGAAACAGACCTTTCTGGAGGCGGATGACGGATTGATGTCGTTCAGCCATTGACAGCGGCGGGGCCGTGTCGTACTTACCGCCCACCACGACGCGGGTGTAGCTCAGTTGGTTAGAGCGCCGGCCTGTCACGCCGGAGGCCGCGGGTTCAAGTCCCGTCACTCGCGCCATTTTCCCTAAAAAATCTAAGCAGTATCAATCGTTCAGCGCGAGCTGCGACGCGTTTTGCGCGTGCGGAATTTCGCCTAATTGTCTTTCCTTGGACTCCCTTTCAGCCTATATTCGCCCCTGCCCGACGGGTCGGGTAACCAATTGAAAAGCTGCCATGCTGGCTCCGAGTCGGCCGTTATGCGCCGGGCTCGCCACGCTGAAAGGCAGTCCACTGCGAGGAGCGTTATGGCCAATCCTTTGGTCGTCGAATATCTGCCGATTCTGATCTTCCTCGGGATTGCGGTGGTCATCGCAGGTGCCGCCGTCGGTGCCTCCTTCCTGGTCGCCTCCCAGAAGCCGGACAGCGAGAAGGTCTCCGCCTACGAGTGCGGGTTCGAACCTTTCGATGACGCCCGCAGCAAGTTCGATGTGCGGTTCTATCTGGTCGCCATTCTGTTCATCATCTTCGACCTGGAAGTTGCGTTTTTGTTCCCATGGGCCATATCCCTTGGTGACATCGGACTTTTCGGATTCTGGTCGATGGTCGTGTTCCTTGGCGTGCTGACCATCGGCTTCATCTATGAATGGAAGAAAGGAGCGCTGGAATGGGAGTGACTTCCAACCAGCCGTCCGCCGGCCAGACCATCCTGGGTCAACCCGGTCACGGGCAGCCGTCCCAGGGCCTGATCCTGCCGGACCGGGGAGCGCCGCTGGCGCCGGGGGCCGACCAGGACGCGTATCTCAAGACCGTCACGGACGAACTGCAGGACAAGGGCTTCATCGTCGCCAAGTTCGATGCGTTGCTCGACTGGGCGCGCACCGGATCGCTGTGGCCCATGACCTTCGGCCTGGCCTGCTGCGCGGTGGAGATGATCCACGCCTACATGAGCCGCTACGACCTCGACCGGTTCGGCGTCATCCCGCGACCCAGCCCGCGTCAGAGCGACGTGATGATCGTCGCCGGCACGCTGTGCAACAAGATGGCGCCGGCGCTGCGCAAGGTCTATGACCAGATGGCGGAGCCCCGGTGGGTGATCTCGATGGGGTCGTGCGCCAACGGCGGCGGATACTACCATTACTCCTACTCGGTGGTGCGCGGCTGCGACCGGATCGTTCCGGTCGATATCTACGTTCCCGGTTGCCCGCCGACTGCGGAAGCCCTGGTCTATGGGATTCTGCAACTCCAGAAGAAGATCAAGCGCGGCAACCGCATCGCGCGTTAATAAAGGCAGTCCCGGATCATGAGCGACCAAGCGCTTCAGGAACTGAGCGATCACCTCCAGGCGCGCCTGGCGGATGTCATATTGTCCGCCGGCATCGAACTGGGCGAGCTGATCGTCAAGGTGCAACGCCAGTCGATCGTGCGCGTCATGACGTTCCTGCGCGACGACACCAGCTGCCAGTTCAAGCAGCTGATCGACCTCTGCGGGGCGGATTATCCCTCGCGCGAAGAGCGTTTCGAGGTGGTCTACAATCTGCTCAGCCTGAAGCACAATTTTCGCATCCGGGTGAAGGTGACGACCGACGAGGACACGCCGGTCCCGTCCATCTCGGAGGTGTTCAGCGCAGCCCCCTGGTTCGAGCGTGAAGCATGGGACCTCTACGGCATCTTCTTCTCGGATCACCCCGACCTGCGGCGGATCCTCACGGACTACGGGTTCGAGGGGCACCCGCTGCGCAAGGATTTTCCGCTGACCGGCTATGTGGAACTGCGCTATGACGACGAGCAGAAGCGGGTCGTCTACGAACCGGTCAAACTGACGCAGGATTTCCGATCCTTCGATTTCCTCAGCCCGTGGGAGGGCATGACCAATGTCATGCTGCCGGGCGACGAGAAGGCTGAGGCGCCCACGGGGGCTACCCGGCCGGGGAGCAACAAATAATGGCAACCGCGACCAACACCGCCGAGTCGAAGATCAAGCCGTTCACCATGAACTTCGGGCCGCAGCACCCTGCGGCCCACGGGGTGTTGCGCCTCGTGCTGGAGATGGACGGAGAGGTCGTCGAGCGTGCCGACCCCCATATCGGGCTGCTTCACCGCGGTACGGAAAAACTGATCGAATACAAGACCTACCTTCAGGCGACGCCCTATTTCGACCGCCTGGACTACGTCTCGCCCATGTGCCAGGAGCATGCGTTCGCCCTGGGCGTCGAGAAGCTGCTTCGCATAGCGCCGCCGCCGCGCGCCCAGTACATCCGGGTGATGTTCAGCGAGATCACCCGCATCCTGAACCACCTGCTCAACATCACCACCTACGCGCTCGACGTCGGTGCGATCACGCCGTCCCTCTGGGGCTTCGAAGAGCGCGAGAAGCTTATGGAGTTCTACGAGCGGGTGAGCGGCGCCCGGCTCCACGCCAATTATTTCCGCCCCGGAGGGGTCGCCTTCGACATGCCGGCCGGCCTGGCCGAGGACATCTGGGAATATACCGAGCGTTTCCCGAAGTTCATGGACGATCTGGAAGGCTTGTTGTCCGAAAACCGGATCTTCAAGCAGCGGACCGTCGACATCGGCATCGTCAGCGAGCAGGAAGCGCTGGACTGGGGCTTCACCGGCCCGATGCTGCGCGCCTCCAACGTGGCCTGGGACCTGCGCAAGGCGCAGCCCTACGATGTCTACGACCAGATGGATTTCGACGTCCCGGTCGGCCTGACCGGCGACTGCTATGCCCGCTATCTCGTCCGTATGGAGGAGATGCGCGAGTCGAACAAGATCATGCGCCAGTGCCTCGAAAAACTGCCGGACGGTCCGGTGAAGGTGCAGGACCACAAGATCGCTCCGCCGCGCCGCGGCGAAATGAAGCGGTCGATGGAAGCCCTCATCCATCACTTCAAGCTCTATACCGAGGGCTACCACGTGCCCGCCGGCGAGACCTATACCGCGGTCGAGGCGCCCAAGGGAGAGTTCGGGGTCTATCTGGTGTCCGACGGAACCAACAAGCCATATCGCTGCAAGATCCGCGCGCCCGGCTTCGCCCACCTCCAGGGCCTCGACTTCATGTCGAAGGGCCATATGCTGGCGGACACGGTGGCGATCATCGGGTCCATGGATGTCGTGTTCGGAGAGATCGATCGATGAGCGCAAACGGAACGGCACCCGCTGGGCCGAAGGATTTCGCCTTCACGGCGGAGAACCTGGAACGGGCCAAGCACATCATCGCGAAGTATCCGCCCGGCAAGCAGGCCAGCGCGGTGATGCCCCTGCTCGACCTGGCACAGCGCCAGAACGACAACTGGCTGCCGCGCGCGGCCATGGACTATGTCGCCGACATGCTGAGCATGCCGCGCATCCGGGTGTACGAGGTGGCTACCTTCTACACCATGTACAATCTGAAGCCCGTCGGTAAGCACTTCGTGCAGATCTGCACCACCACTCCGTGTTGGCTGCGCGGGTCGGACGATGTCGTGAAGGCCTGCGAGCGCAAGCTGGGCATCGGTCTGGGCGAGACGACTCCGGACGGTCAGTTCACCGTGATCGAGGTGGAGTGCCTGGGCGCCTGCGTGAATGCGCCGATGGTCCAGGTCAACGACGACTATTACGAGGATCTGGACGCCGCCAGCACGGAAGCGCTGCTGGACGCCCTGAAGCGCGGCGAACGGCCCGCGCCGGGACCGGTTTCGGGCCGTCAGACCTCAAGCCCGGCCGGGGGGCCGACGACGTTGAAGGGCAGGGTGCCTCAGGCGACGTCGGCGACGGCCGCAGATTCCACCCACGGCGATGACTGAGGGGGCGTGATGCTTCGGGACGAAGACCGCATTTTCACCAATCTCTACGGCTTCGAGGATTTCGGGCTGGACGCCGCGCGTGGACGGGGTGATTGGGACAACACCAGGGACCTGATCCTGAAGGGCAGGGAATGGATCATCAACGAGACCAAGGAGTCCGGGCTGCGCGGCCGCGGCGGCGCCGGCTTCTCCACGGGTCTCAAATGGTCGTTCATGCCCAAGCAGACCGGCGACCGGCCGCACTATCTGGTGATCAACGCCGACGAGGGCGAGCCGGGTACGTGCAAGGACCGCGACATCATGCGTCACGATCCGCACAAGCTGATCGAGGGCTGCCTGATCGCCAGCTTCGCGATCGGCGCCAACGCCTGCTACATCTACATCCGGGGTGAGTTCTACAACGAGGGCTCAAACCTCCAGCGTGCGATCGACGAGGCCTACGCGGCCGGCCTGATCGGCAAGAACGCGTGTGGGTCGGGATGGGACTTCGACCTCTACCTTCACCGCGGCGCCGGCGCCTATATCTGCGGCGAAGAGACCGCGCTGATCGAGAGCCTGGAAGGCAAGAAGGGCCAGCCCCGCAACAAGCCGCCGTTCCCGGCCCAGGCGGGCCTTTATTCCTGCCCGACGACGGTCAACAACGTCGAGAGCATCGCGGTGGTCCCGACGATCCTGCGCCGGGGCGCCGCCTGGTTCGCCGGCCTCGGCCGTCCGAAGAACACCGGGACCAAGGTGTTCTGCATTTCCGGCCACGTGAACAAGCCGTGCAACGTGGAAGAGGAGATGGGCATCCCGCTGAAGGAGCTGATCGAGAAGCACGCCGGCGGCGTGCGCGGCGGCTGGGACAATCTCCTGGCCATCATTCCCGGCGGTTCTTCGGTGCCGGTGCTGCCCCGGTCGATCTGCGACACCGTCCTGATGGATTTCGACAGCCTGCGCGAGGTCCGGTCGGGCCTCGGCACCGCCGGGATCATCGTCATGGACAAGTCCACCGACATCGTCAAGGCGATCGCCCGCCTGTCCAAGTTCTACATGCACGAGAGCTGCGGCCAGTGCACGCCGTGCCGCGAAGGCACCGGCTGGCTGTGGCGCGTGATGGAGCGCATGGCGCAGGGCAGGGCCCGCATCGACGAGATCGACATGCTGTTCGAGGTCACCAAGGAAATCGAAGGGCACACCATCTGCGCCCTGGGTGACGCGGCGGCCTGGCCCGTCCAGGGCCTGATCCGGCACTTCCGCCCCGAAATGGAACGGCGAATCCTCCAGTACACCGGCGCCCAGCGCGCCGCGGCGGAATGAACCGGCAGCCGAACGTAGCGACGAGACATCACTATGCCCAAACTAACGATTGACGGGATCGAGGTCGAGGTCGAGCCGGGTACTTCCGTGCTGCAGGCCTGCGAGCAGATCGGCATCGAAATCCCGCGCTTCTGCTACCATGAACGGCTGTCGGTGCCGGCCAACTGCCGCATGTGCCTGGTCGAGATGGAAAAGGCGCCCAAGCCGGTCGCGTCCTGCGCGATGCCGTGCGGCGAGGGAATGGTCATCAAGACCAATACCGAGCTGGTCCACAAGGCCCGCAAGGGCGTGATGGAATTCCTGCTGATCAACCATCCGCTCGACTGCCCGATCTGCGACCAGGGCGGCGAGTGCGACCTGCAGGACCAGGCGATGGGTTACGGCTTCGACCGTTCGCGGTTCCAGGAGAACAAGCGGGCGGTCAAGGACAAGTATCTCGGGCCGCTGATCAAGACGATCATGACCCGGTGCATCCACTGTACCCGCTGCATCCGCTTCGCGGACGAGATCGCCGGCGTGCCCGAACTGGGGGCGACCGGTCGCGGCGAACACATGGAAGTCGGCACCTATATCGAGCAGGCCATCTCCTCGGAGCTGTCCGGCAACCTGATCGATGTCTGCCCGGTCGGCGCGCTCACTTCCAAGCCCTACGCCTTCACCACCCGGCCCTGGGAGTTGCGCAAGACCGAGACCATCGATGTCATGGACGCGGTCGGCAGCAACACCCGCGTCGACACCCGCGGTCCCGAGGTCATGCGGCTGACCCCGCGCCTGAACGAGGACGTCAACGAGGAGTGGCTGGCGGACAAGAGCCGCTTCCATTACGACGGCCTGAAGCGCCAGCGTCTGGACCGGCCCTATGTCCGCCGTGAGGGCAAGCTGCAGCCGGCGACCTGGGCCGAAGCCTTCGCCGCGATCGCGGAGCGCGTCAAGGGCGTTCCGGGAGAGCGGATCGCAGCTCTCGCCGGCGACCTGTGCGACGCCGAGTCGATGATCGCCCTGAAGGACCTGGTCGAAGGGCTCGGTTCCGCCAACATGGACTGCCGCCAGGACGGCGCCGCGTTCGACACCTCGGCGCGGGCCGGCTACCTGTTCAACACGACCATCGCCGGAATCGAGAAGGCCGACGCGATCCTGCTGATCGGGACCTATCCCCGCTGGGAAGGACCGATGGTCAACGCGCGGATCCGCAAGCGCTACCTGATGGGCGGCCTGAAGGTCGGCGTGGTCGGCGAGCAGCGGGACCTCACCTATCCCTACGCCTATCTTGGCGCCGGTCCGCAGACCCTGCAGGAGATCGCCGAGGGGCGGCACGAGTTCTGCGAGGTCCTGAAGAACGCCAAGCGTCCCATGCTGATCCTGGGCACCGGCGCGTTGCGGCGCGCCGACGGTCCGGCGATCCAGGCGCTGGCTCGCCAGGTTGCCGAAACCAACAACATGATCCAGGACGGCTGGAACGGCTTCAACGTGCTGCACACCGCGGCGGCACGGGTCGGCGGCCTGGAAATGGGCTTCCTGCCGGGCCGGGGCGGCAAGGGCACCGCCGACATCCTGGAGGCGACGGCCGCCGGCCAGATCGACGTGGTCTACCTGCTGGGTGCCGACGAGATCGATACCGCCAAGCTGGGCGACGCCTTCGTGATCTACCAGGGGCACCACGGCGACCGGGGTGCCCACCGCGCCGACGTCATCCTGCCGGGTGCCGCCTACACGGAGAAGAACGGCCTCTACGTCAATACCGAGGGCCGGGTCCAGATGGCCCGCATGGCGGTCTTTCCGCTCGGCGAGGCCCGGGAGGACTGGAAGATCCTGCGCGCGCTGGGCGATCAGCTCGGCATCAGGCTGCCGTATGACAGCCTCGCCCAGGTCCGGAAGCGGCTTGCCGAGACCAGCCCGACGTTCCGCACCATCGAGGGGCTGGCGGCGGCCGAATGGGGACCGTTCGGCCGGCCCGGTCCGGTCGACGCGGCGCCGTTCCGCTGCCCGATCGAAAACTACTACATGACAGACCCCATCAGCCGCGCTTCGGCCACCATGGCGAAGTGCACCGAGACGTTCGTGCTGGCTGGGAACGAGAGGACCGGCACCCATGGCTGAACTTTGGACCGGCTATGCCTGGCCGACGATCATCATCGTCCTCCAGATCGTCGCCATCATCATCCCGCTGCTGCTCGGCGTCGCCTACCTGACCTATGCCGAGCGCAAGGTCCTGGCCGCCATGCAGCTGCGCCAGGGACCGAACATGGTCGGTCCGTTCGGCCTCTTCCAGCCGCTTGCCGACGGGCTGAAGCTCTTCGGCAAGGAGACTGTCATACCGGCGGGCGCGAACCGGGTGGTGTTCGTCTTCGCGCCTATGCTGACCTTCCTGCTCAGCCTGATCGCCTGGGCCGTGATCCCGTTCGATGCGGGCATGGTCCTGGCGAACATCAATGTCGGCGTGCTGTACCTGTTCGCGATCTCCTCGCTGGGGGTCTACGGCATCATCATGGCCGGCTGGGCGTCCAACTCGAAATACGCCTTCCTCGGCGGACTCCGCTCGGCGGCGCAGATGGTGTCATACGAAGTGTCGATCGGCTTCGTGATCATCACGGTGCTGCTCTGCGTCGGGTCGCTGAACCTGACCGACGTGGTGATGGCGCAGAAGACGGTGTGGTTCGCGATCCCGCTGCTGCCGATGTTCGTCGTGTTCTTCATTTCGGCGCTTGCCGAGACGAACCGGGCACCGTTCGACCTGCCGGAAGGCGAGTCGGAGCTGGTCGGCGGGTACAACGTCGAATATTCGGCGATGACCTTCGCCCTGTTCTTCCTGGGCGAATACGCGAACATGATCCTCATGAGCGCGATGACGTCGATCCTGTTCCTGGGCGGCTGGCTGCCTCCCCTGGACATCCCTCCGCTCAACTGGATCCCGGGACCGATCTGGTTCGCGCTGAAGATCGCCTTCGTGCTGTTCGTCTTCCTCTGGGTCCGCGCCACCGTGCCGCGCTACCGCTACGACCAGCTGATGCGGCTTGGCTGGAAGGTGTTTCTGCCCTTCTCGCTGTTCTGGGTGATCCTGACCGCGGGCGTTCTCGTCGCCTTCGACTGGCTGCCCTAACCCTTGCATGATTTCGTGCGCGCCGCCGGATCTTCTGATCCCGGGTGCGCACGACAGGAGAACTGAAGACATGGCATTCCTGGATCGCACTGCGCGGGGCTTTTTCCTGACGGAACTGCTGTCCGGACTGGGCCTGACTTTCAGCTATATGTTCCGGCCGCGGGTGACCCTGAACTATCCGTTCGAGAAGGGCCCCATCAGCCCGCGGTTCCGGGGCGAGCATGCGCTGCGCCGCTATCCCAACGGGGAAGAGCGCTGCATCGCCTGCAAGCTGTGCGAGGCCGTCTGCCCGGCCCTGGCCATCACCATCGAGGCCGAGCCCCGTGACGACGGCAGCCGCCGGACGACCCGCTACGATATCGACATGACGAAGTGCATCTATTGCGGCCTGTGCCAGGAGGCCTGCCCGGTGGACGCGATCGTCGAGGGACCGAACTTCGAGTTCTCCACGGAGACCCGTGAGGAACTCTTCTACAATAAGGAAAAGCTGCTCGAGAACGGCGACCGCTGGGAGGCCCAGCTCGCCGCGAACGTTGCGGTCGACGCTCCCTATCGCTAAAACCCTTAACCCGTGTGGGGTCTGAACCGCATCCGCGGCCGGACCCCCACGGTCCGCAAGACACTGCAAGAACCCGACAAAGGGACTCCGGAAGTGAGCACAGACACCTTCCCTCATCTTAAGAGGCGGGGAACGCCATGATCGTGCAGAGCCTGGCTTTCTACCTTTTCGCCGCGATCCTGGTGGCATCGGCCGTCATGGTGATCGCGGCCCGCAACCCGGTGCACTCGGTGCTCTTCCTGATCCTCGCCTTCTTCAACGCCGCGGGGCTCTTCGTGCTGATCGGCGCGGAGTTCGTGGCGATGATCCTGGTGATCGTCTATGTCGGCGCCGTGGCAGTGCTCTTCCTGTTCGTGGTCATGATGCTGGACATCAATTTCCGCGAACTGCGGTCGGGTGCGCTCCAGTATCTGCCGATCGGCATCACCGTAGGTCTGGTCCTGCTGGTCGAACTCGCCCTGGTGCTGGGCACCTGGGTGATAGCACCGGACCTGGCCGCCGTCTCCGCGGCGCCGATGCCGGCTCCCGGCGAGGTCACCAACACCCACGCGCTGGGTCTGCTGATCTACACCCACTATGCCTATTTGTTCCAGGCGGCCGGCCTGATCCTGCTGATCGCGATGATCGGCGCCATCGTGCTGACCCTGCGGCAGCGCGAGGGCGTGCGCCGTCAGAACATCGGCAACCAGGTGAGCCGTCGTCGCGAAGAAGTGGTCGCGATCCGGAAGGTCCCGACCCGGGGAGGTGTCTGAATGGAAATCGGTCTCGCCCACTACCTCACCGTCGCGTCAATCGTGTTCACGCTCGGCGTTTTCGGGATATTCCTGAACCGCAAGAACGTGATCATCATCCTGATGTCGATCGAGCTGATCCTGTTGGCCGTCAACATCAATCTGGTGTCGTTCTCGGTCTTCCTCAATGACCTGGTCGGCCAGGTCTTCGCGATGTTCATCCTGACCGTCGCCGCGGCCGAGGCCGCGATCGGTCTGGCCATCCTGGTCGTCTACTTCCGCAACCGCGGCACCATTGCCGTGGACGACATCAACATGATGAAGGGCTGAGGCGGCGATCATGGAAGTTGCAGCGATTTTCCTGCCGCTCCTGGCGGCCTTCATCGCGGGATTCTTCGGGCGCTTCATCGGCGACCGGGGATCCCAGATCGTCACCGCGGGCGCGGTCTGCGTCTCGGCCCTCATCTCCATCTGGCTGTTCGTCGATGTCGCGCTGAACGGCAATGCTCGCACCATCGAGCTGATGACCTGGATCGACAGCGGCACCTTCGAGGTTTCGTGGGCGCTCAAGTTCGATACGCTGACCGCGGTCATGCTGATCGTGGTCAACGTCGTGTCGTCCATGGTCCATGTCTACTCGATCGGGTACATGAGCCACGACCATCACAAGCCGCGGTTCATGGCCTATCTCAGCCTGTTCACCTTCTTCATGCTGATGCTGGTGACGGCCGATAATTTCGTGCAGATGTATTTCGGCTGGGAAGGCGTCGGCCTGGCCTCGTACCTGCTGATCAATTTCTGGTACGAGAAGCCGAGCGCCAACGCGGCGTCCATGAAGGCGTTCATCGTGAACCGGGTCGGCGACTTCGGTTTCGCGCTGGGCATCATGGCGATCTTCTTCCTGTTCGGCTCCGTCCATTTCGACACCGTGTTCGCCGCCGCGCCGCAGATGGCCGGCCATTCCATCAACTTCCTCGGCTTCGACCTGGACGCCCTGACCGTCGCCTGCCTGCTGCTCTTCATGGGCGCCATGGGCAAGTCGGCGCAGCTCGGCCTGCACACCTGGCTTCCGGACGCGATGGAGGGCCCGACCCCGGTGTCGGCGCTGATCCACGCCGCGACCATGGTGACCGCCGGCGTCTTCATGGTCGCCCGCCTGTCGCCGATTTTCGAGTACGCCCCGATCGCGCTCAACGTGATCGCCATCGTCGGCGCCTCGACCGCCTTCGTCGCGGCGACGATCGGCCTGACCCAGTTCGACATCAAGCGGGTCATCGCCTACTCGACTATGAGCCAGCTCGGCTATATGTTCTTCGCGCTCGGCGTTTCTGCCTACAGCGCCGCGATGTTCCACCTGATGACCCACGCCTTCTTCAAGGCCCTCCTGTTCCTCGGTGCCGGCTCGGTGATCCATGCCATGTCGGACGAGCAGGATATGCGGAAGATGGGCGGCATCTGGCGGCTGATCCCGCTGACCTACGCCATGATGTGGATCGGCAGCCTGGCGCTCGCCGGCATCCCGTTCTTCGCCGGCTACTACTCCAAGGACATGATCCTGGAGGCGGCCTATGCCGCCCACTCCGGAGTCGGCACCTATGCCTTCTGGCTCGGCATCGCCGCGGCGCTCATGACGGCGTTCTACTCCTGGCGCCTCATCATCATGACGTTCCACGGCCGGCCGCAGGCCAACGACCGGGTCATGGCCCATGTCCACGAGAGCCCGCTCATCATGACGATCCCCCTGGGCGTCCTGGCGATCGGCGCGCTGTTCTCCGGCGTCGTGGCCTACAACTGGTTCGTCGGCGAGGGCAGGGCGGATTTCTGGGGCAAGGCGATCTTCGTCCTGCACGAGAACGACACCGTCGAGGCGGCGCACCACGTCCCCGGCTGGGTGCCTCTGGCTCCGTTCGTGGCCGGCGTGATCGGCATCGCGCTGGCGTACCTCTTCTACATGTTCATGCCGCACCTGCCGTCCCTGGTTTCGTCCAAGCTCGGCGCGGTCTATCAGTTCGTCTATCGCAAGTGGATGTTCGACGAACTGTACGACAGGGTGTTCGTCCAGCCGGCCAAGTACCTGGGCTATGGCCTGTGGAAGTCCGGTGACGGGGCCATCATCGACGGCGTCGGTCCCGACGGCGTCGCCGCCGCCACCCGCGACGTCGCACTCCGCGCCGCCCGCCTGCAGTCCGGCTATGTCTATCACTACGCTTTCGCGATGGTGATCGGCGTGGTGCTGCTGGTCGGCTGGTTCTACTTTTTCGGTTGATACGGCGAGGCAAGACTGATCATGGCTGGCTGGCCCATCCTGTCGCTGACGACATTCCTGCCGCTCGTCGGTGCCGCGTTCATCCTGCTGATCCGCGGCGAACCCGATGTCGTGGCACGCAACGCCCGTAACGTGGCGTTGTGGACCTCGCTGATCACCTTCGTGCTGTCGGTGTTCATCTGGTTGAACTTCGACAGTTCCTCGGCCGCGTTCCAGATGGTGGAGCGCGTCGAGTGGATCCCGGCGTTCAACGTCTACTATCACATGGGCGTGGACGGCATCTCGGTGCTGTTCGTCCTGCTTTCCACCTTCCTGACGCCGCTCTGCATCCTGTCGAGCTGGGAGTCGGTGAAGACCCGCGTCAAGGAATACATGATCGCCTTCCTGGTCCTCGAGACCCTGATGGTCGGCATGTTCTGCGCGCTGGACTTCGTCCTCTTCTACATGTTTTTCGAAGGCGTGCTGATCCCGATGTTCCTGATCATCGGCGTCTGGGGCGGTGCGCGGCGCGTGTACGCGGCGTTCAAGTTCTTCCTCTATACGCTGCTCGGCTCGGTGCTGATGCTGCTGGCGATCCTGGCCATGTATTTCGTGGCGGGCACCACGGACCTGCCGACGCTGATGCAGACCGATTTCCCGCGCAGCATGCAGCTGTGGCTGTGGCTGGCGCTGTTCGCCTCCTTCGCCGTCAAGGTGCCGATGTGGCCGGTCCACACCTGGCTGCCCGACGCCCACGTGGAGGCGCCGACCGCCGGCTCCGTCATCCTGGCCGGCGTGCTGCTGAAGATGGGCGGTTACGGTTTCCTGCGCTTCTCGATCCCGATCCTGCCCGAGGCGACCGAGTACTTCACGCCGCTGATCTACACCCTGAGCGTCGTGGCGATCATCTACACCTCCCTGGTTGCGCTGGCGCAGGAGGACATGAAGAAGCTGATCGCCTACTCGTCGATCGCACACATGGGCTTCGTCACGATCGGCATGTTCACCATGACCCAGCAGGGCGTGGAAGGATCGCTGTTCCAGATGCTCAGCCACGGCATCGTGTCCGGCGCTCTCTTCCTCTGCGTCGGCGTGGTCTATGACCGGCTGCACACCCGCGAGATCGCGCGTTACGGCGGCCTCGTCCACAACATGCCGAAATACGCCGTCGTGTTCATGCTGATGATGCTGGCTTCCGTCGGGCTGCCCGGCACCAGCGGCTTCGTCGGCGAGTTCCTGATCCTGATCGGCGCGTTCCAGGACAATACCTGGGTCGCTTTCCTGGCGACCATCGGCATCATCCTGGGGGCCGCCTACATGCTGTGGCTGTATCGCCGCATCATCTTCGGCAAGATCACCCGGGACGACGTCAAGGGCATGATGGACCTCAGCCCGCGCGAGGTCGCGATCTTCGTGCCGCTGGTCGTACTGGTCCTGTGGATGGGAATCTATCCCACAAGCTTCCTGAGCGTCATGTCGGTGTCGGTCGAGGCGCTGATCACGAATTACCAAACCGCTCTGGCCGACGGCGCCAGTACTGCCGTTGCGGTACGATAAGGCGGGGGAACAAGCAAAATGACCGAATTTCCCGATCTGATGCCGGCGCTGCCGGAGATCTTCATGGCCTTGTCGGCCATGGCCCTGCTCATGCTGGGCGTCTTCCGGGGCGACGGCAGCACGCGGCTGATCTCCTACCTGACGGTCGGCGTCCTGCTCGTCGCCGCGGTCCTGGTGCTGTCCGGCCCGGGTACCCGCGAACTCACCTTCAGCAATCTCTTCATCATGGACAGCTTCGGCGGCTTCATGAAGGTGCTGGTGCTGATCGGATCCGCCCTGTCCGTTCTCGTATCGATAAACTATATCGAGCGGGAGCAGATGAAGCGGATCGAGTTCCCGGTGCTCATGCTGCTCGCCACGGTCGGCATGCTGATGATGGTGTCGGCCAACGACCTCATCTCCCTCTATGTCGGCCTGGAACTTCAGAGCCTGGCGCTCTACGTGATCGCGGCCTTCCGGCGCGACTTCGCGAAGTCGAGCGAGGCGGGGCTGAAATACTTCGTTCTCGGCGGGCTGTCGTCGGGGATGCTTCTGTATGGCGCCTCCCTGGTCTACGGCTTTGCCGGCACGACCAACTTCACCACCCTGGCCCAGCTTTTCGCCGGCCATGCCCAGGAGGCCGGGCATGCCTCGGTCGGCCTGATCGTCGGGCTGACCTTCGTGGCGGCGGGGCTCGCCTTCAAGATCTCGGCTGTGCCGTTCCACATGTGGACGCCGGACGTCTACGAAGGCGCGCCGACCCCGGTTACGGCCTTCTTCGCCGTGGCGCCCAAGGTCGCCGCCATCGCGCTGTTCGTGCGCCTGCTGATCGAGCCGTTCGGCGCAATGGTCGACCAATGGCGCCAGATCATCTACTTCACCGCGCTTGCCTCCATGGTGCTGGGCTCGTTCGCCGCGATCGGCCAGACCAACATCAAGCGCCTGATGGCCTACAGCTCGATCGGCCATATCGGGTTCGCCCTGGTCGGCCTCGCCGCCGGTACCGAGTTGGGCGTGCGCGGCGTCATGTTCTACATGGCAATCTACATCTTCATGAACATCGGCACGTTCGGCGTGATCCTGTGCATGCGCCAGAACGGCCGGATGGTCGAGGAGATCAGCGATCTGGCGGGCCTGTCCAAAACCCACCCGATGCTGGCGCTCGCCATGCTGATCTTCATGTTCTCGATGGCCGGCATTCCGCCGGCCGCCGGCTTCTTCGCCAAGCTGTTCGTCTTCCAGGCGGCGATCCAGGCGCACCTCTATTCGCTGGCCGTGCTCGGCGTGCTGGCGAGCGTCGTGGGCGCGTTCTACTACCTGCGCATCATCAAGGTCATGTACTTCGATGAGCCGGTGGAGCCGCTCGACCGGAACATCAGCAGCGAGATGACCCTGGTCATCGCCGGTACCAGCCTGTTCACCTTGCTGTTCTTCTTCTTTCCGTCACCCCTGCTGGACGGCGCGGCGGCGGCGGCGGCGTCGCTGTTCGCGGGATGAGCAAGCCGGTTCCTGTGAACCGGGCGCTGCCCGGCCTGCCGCCGGCCTACGGGCTGGCGGCTTACGACAGCTTGGGCAGCACCAACGACGAGGCTAAGCGCCTGGCCCGTGACGAGGGTGCCGCCCACGGCACCCTCGTCTGGGCTTTGCGGCAGACCGAGGGGCGCGGACGCCGGGGCCGGCCCTGGATCTCGCCGGAGGGAAACCTCTACGCCAGCCTCGTCCTTCGTCCGGGCTGCACGCCGGCTTCGGCGGCGCAGTTGTCGTTCGTGACGGCCGGGGCGCTGGCCGATACGCTCCAGCCGCTGCTTCCCGAGGGCATCTGCCAGTGCAAATGGCCGAACGACGTTCTTCTGGACGACAGGAAGGCGGCGGGCATCCTGCTGGAATCGGAAACCGACGATGCCGGCAACATCGAATGGCTCGTCGTGGGTGTCGGCATCAATGTCCAGCACTATCCGCAGGAATCCGAGTTCCCCGCGACATCCCTGCGCAACGAAGGCGGCAGGCTCGACGAGCCCGGTCCGGTCCTGGTCCGTTTCGTCCAGGCATTCTCCACCTGGTACGACGTGTGGAAGGAGGAGGGGTTTACCCCCGTTCGCGAGGGCTGGCTCCAGCTGGCCCGTGGCATCGGCGGTCCGATCGCCGTGAGGCTGGCCGACCGCACGCTGAACGGTATCTTCGCCGATCTCGATGAGGACGGGGCCCTGCTGCTGGACCTGGATACCGGCGAGCGTCGCCGGATCACCGCCGGGGACGTCTTCTTCCCGGGTCTGGTTCCATCGGGTTCGGGCGAGGGAACCTGACATGCTGCTTGCGATCGATGCCGGCAACACGAACGTGGTTTTCGCCATCTTCGACGGCGATCGCAAGCAGGGGCAGTGGCGGATCGCCACCGACGGCCGGCGGACCGCCGACGAGTACGCCGTCTGGCTGACCAGCCTGATGGCCATGAAAGGGTTGAAGCGCGAGGACGTGGACGCCGCCATCCTCGGCAGCGTCGTACCCGCCGCGACCTTCAATCTCCAGCGGCTGTGCCGCGACCATTTCGGCGTCGAGCCAATGCGGATCGGGGAGCCGGGGGTACGGCTTGGCATCGAGATCAGGATCGACAACCCGCGCGAGGCCGGCGCCGACCGGTTGCTGAATGCCATCGCGGCGGTCGCCACATATCCGTCGCCCCTGGTCGTGGTGGATATCGGGACCGGGACCACCTTCGACATCGTTGACGCTGAGGGCGGCTTCTGCGGCGGAGTGATCGCTCCGGGGCCGAGCCTGGCGCTCGACGCCCTGCACCGGGTCGCGGCGCAGCTTCCCAAGGTGGACATCGTCCGGCCGGCCGCCGTCATTGGCAAAGGTACCGTCGGAGCGATGCAATCCGGCATGTTCTGGGGTTATCTCAGCATGATCGAGGGGTTGCTGACCCGGATCCAGGCCGAGCTGTCGCCGACCGGCGATCCGCCGGTGACCGTGATCGTCACCGGAGGGCTTGGCGCGCAGTTCGCCGAAGCTACCTCGATGATCCACCACATCGACAACGAATTGACCCTGCGCGGTCTCCTGCTGGTCCACCAACGCAACATGGCTACATGACATCATCCCCTGATCCCCAACCCGCCGCTTCCAGTTCCTTCGACCCCGACCGGCCCGGTTCAGACGCGATCTACTTCCTGCCACTGGGCGGGTCCGGCGAGATCGGCATGAACCTCAATCTGTACGGTCACGCCGGGAAATGGCTGATGGTGGATCTGGGGATCTCGTTCGGCGACGAGACGATGCCGGGCGTCGACGTGATCATGCCCGACCCGACCTTCATCCGGGACCGCCGGGAGGACCTTGTCGGCATCGTCCTGACCCACGCCCACGAGGATCACCTGGGAGCGGTCCAGTACCTATGGCCGGAGCTTCGCTGTCCCGTCTACGCGACGCCCTTCACCGCGTCGGTCTTGCGGGCCAAGCTGCTGGAGCGCAACCTGGCCGGCAAGGTGGAGATCATAGAGGTTCCCCTGTCGGGAAGGTTCTCGGCAGGGCCGTTCGAGGTGGAACTGATCACGGTCACCCACTCCGTGCCCGAGCCCAACGCCCTGGTCTTGCGCACACCCCTCGGCACCGTCCTGCACACCGGCGACTGGAAGCTCGACCCCGATCCCGTCGTCGGCACACCCACGGACGAGGCGGCCCTGATGCGCCTGGGCGGCGAAGGCGTGCTGGCGATGGTGTGCGACAGCACCAACGCCATGGTTCCGGGGACCTCCGGATCGGAAGCCGCCGTTCGCGACAGTCTGGTCAAGCTGTTCGGCCGGCTCAAGAACAGGATCGCCATCAGCTGCTTCGCGACCAACGTGGCGAGGCTGGAAAGCATCGCGGCGGCCGCCGCCGCGGCCGACCGGGACGTGGCCCTGGTCGGGCGGTCCCTGTGGCGTATCAACGAGGCCGCGCGGGCCAACGGTTACCTGAAGGATGTCCGGCCGTTTCTCAGCGAGCGCGATGCCGGCTTCCTGCCGCGGGAAAAGACGGTGCTGGTCTGTACCGGAAGCCAGGGCGAGCCGCGTTCCGCGCTGTCCAGGATCGCCGCGGACGACCATCCCGAGATCGTGCTGGAGCGCGGCGACACCGTGATCTTCTCGTCGCGCGAGATCCCCGGCAACGAGCGGGCGATCGGCCGGGTTCAGAACATGCTGATCGGCCAGGGGGTGGAGGTGATCACCGCCGATACCGAGTTCGTCCATGTGTCCGGACATCCGGCCCAGGACGAGTTGGTCCGCATGTACCAGTGGGTGCGCCCGAAACTGGCGGTCCCGATCCACGGCGAGATCCGCCACCAGACGGAGCACGCCCGGCTGGCACGCGCCTGCCAGGTGCCCGACACGATCATTCCGGAGAACGGCTCCATCATCCGGCTTGCTCCCGGCCCCGCTGAGGTGGTGGGACAGGTCCAGCACGGGCGGCTGGCGCTGGACGGCAAGCGGATCGTGCCGCTGGACGCCGGGGTCATGCGGGGAAGGCACCGCATGATGTACAACGGCGCCGCCGTCGCCACCCTGGTCATGGATTCCGAGGGGGAACTGGTCACCCATCCCCAGGTCGCCGTCATGGGCCTGCTCGAGGGACCCGAGGCCGGCGAGATCCTGACCGAAGTCGGGTTCGCGGTTCGGAAGGCCGTGGAGGAACTGTCCCGCCAGTCTCGGCTCGACGACGAGGCGGTGCGCCAGGCGACCCGCATCGCGGTCCGCCGGAGCCTCAACGCGAGCCAGGGCAAAAAGCCGCTCACCGAAGTCCATCTGGTTCGGCTATAGGGATGGGGCGGGCGCGCCGAACGCCGCCGCCTTCAACGGACCAAGTCAGAAAGACCAAGGGGGAACCATGATCGGCAAACTCAACCACGTGGCTATCGTCGTGCCCGACCTGGAAAAGGCGACGGCCCTCTACCGCGATACCCTGGGGGCCACCGTCTCCGCCGCGGTGGACCAGCCGGCCCACGGGGTGACGGTGGTGTTCGTCGAACTGCCCAACACCAAGATCGAACTGCTGTACCCCCTGGGGGACTCCAGCCCCATCGCCAAGTTCCTGGCCGGAAATCCGTCGGGCGGCATCCACCATGTCTGCTACGAGGTGCCTGACATCCTGGCCGCCCGCGACAAGCTCAAGGCCGACGGCGCCCGCGTCCTGGGCGACGGCGAGCCGAAGATCGGCGCCCACGACAAGCCGGTGCTGTTCCTCCATCCCAAGGACTTCCTGGGCACGTTGGTCGAGTTGGAGCAGGCCTGATCTATGGGGTGGGTAACCGGCATCGCCGTCTATTTCGTCGTCTGGTGGACAGTCCTCTTCGCGGTGCTTCCCTGGGGCTCCCACGCGCCGGAGGAACCGGAGCCCGGCATGGCGGCCGGAGCGCCGGCCAAGCCGCGCATCGGCTTGAAGTTCCTGGTCACCACCGTGGTCGCGGCGGTCGTCTGGCTGATCATCTATCTCATCGTCACGTCCGGGCTGATCTCCTTCCGGACGTGACCCCAGCGGGAGTTCCGTCGCACCATGGGTTTGTCCTATTGCGAAGCGGCACCCGGGCATCCGTGGCACGGGCCCTACCATGACACCGAGTACGGGTTCCCCTCCGACGACGAGCGGGTCCTGTTCGAACGGCTCGTCCTGGAGATCAACCAGGCCGGGCTGTCCTGGCTGACCATCCTGAAGAAGCGCGAAGCCTTCGCCGCCGCGTTCGAGAGCTACGACGTAGACCGCATCGCCGCCTACGGCGAGGAAGACCGGGCGCGCCTGCTGGGGGACGCCGGCATCATCCGCAACCGGCTGAAGATCGATGCCGTGATCGAGAATGCGCGCCGGGTGCGGGCTTTGCGCGACAGCCATGGCGGTTTCGCCGGTTGGCTGGATCGCCACCACCCCCTGGACAAGGCCGGCTGGGTGAAGCTGTTCAAGAGCCAGTTCCGCTTCACCGGCGGGGAGATCGTGAACGAGTTCCTGATGAGTCTCGGGTACCTGCCCGGTGCCCATCATCCAGGCTGCCCAGTGCATCGGCACGTCGAATCGCTCGATCCGCCGTGGATTCGGGCGGAGAGGGCGGGGTTCAGCGGATACCGAGTCTAAAAAATAGGCAGATCACTGGATGAAACTCGCTCATTTGCTCGATCCATAAGCAAAAGAGCAAGAAAATGAGCAAAAGAAAAGGCAAGCTCCATTTTGTGGCTTGCCTTGCTAAGTGCCTCATACAATAATTTTTATCGCTGAGAGGGTTTATCCCTCTTACCGACGCCTGGTGGCGATTCCTCCCTAACTTCAGGCCGCGCTGCGGTGACAGCGCGGCCCTTTTCTTTTTGTGGACGAAACCTTACGCCATGCTTGCGTCCTCGTCACTCATTTTCTGCCCAAATGATGACTCTTTGCTCTGGTACCGATCAGATCACGGTTCGGCCGGACCGAACAAACGAGTTCCGCCGAGCGTGCTGGGTGCGTCGGGCAAAATGGTTGTTGCCGATACCGCCGAATTGGTACAAAGGCACTCGGTCACACGCGGCTTATAAGGGCAGGGCGTCTCGCGTCATGGGCAACGGTACACCTGCCTGGAAATTCGTAAGGTCTTTCAGCAAAATCCCGGCTTCCAAGCCAGCCTGCGGGTCTTCATTCTGCGCCGGGGTGCCTGCGGCCGGCTTCCCACCTGTCCCGTCACTTGAACCAACTCTCTCGGAGGGAACAAGAAACATGCTCAACAGACGCCAGTTCGGTCTTTCGGTGGCCGGGACCGCCGCAGCCATCAGTGTCGGTCCGACGGTCGGCCGCGCGTTCGCCGCCGACAAGCTGAAGGTCGGCTTCGTCTATGTCGGCCCGATTTCGGATCACGGTTACAGCTATCAGCACGACCTGGGCCGCCGCCACATCGCCGAGCATTTCGGCGACCGCATCGAGACCACCTATGTGGAGAACGTGGCCGAGGGCCCCGACACCGAGCGCGTGATCAACCAACTGGCGGCCGGCGGCGCCGGGCTGATCTTCACGACATCGTTCGGCTTCATGAACCCGACGCTGAAGGTTGCGCAGCGCTTTCCCAAGGTGAAGTTCGAGCACGCGACGGGGTACAAGCGCGCCGCCAACGTGGCGACCTATTCCGGCCGATTTTACGAGGGTCGCACCGTCTGCGGCCTGCTCGCCGGCAAGATGACCAAGTCGAACATCATCGGCTATATCGGGTCCTTCCCGATCCCCGAGGTGGTCAGCGGCATCAACGCCTTCACCCTGGCGCTGCGCAGCGTCAATCCGCAGGCGCAGGTGCGGGTGGTCTGGGTCAACAGCTGGTACGACCCGGGCAAGGAGGCGGCCGCCGCCAAGGCGCTGATCGACCAGGGCGCCGACATCCTGGCCCAGCACACCGACAGCCCGGCGCCGATCCAGGAAGCCGAGGCCCGCGGCATCCATGCCTTCGGCCAGTCGTCGGACATGAGCCGGTTCGGCCCCAAGGCGCACCTGACCTCGATCGTCGACGATTGGAACCCCTACTACCAGCAGCGGGTCCAGGCCGTGCTGGACGGCACCTGGAAGTCGGAGGATTACTGGGGTGGCCTGGCGACCGGGACGGTCTTCCTGCCGCCGTTCAACGACGCCGTCCCGGCGGACGTGAAGGCCCTGGGCAACAAGGCGATCGAGGACATCAAGTCGGGCGCCCTGCATCCCTTCACCGGCCCGATCAAGGACCAGTCCGGCAAGGTCGTGATCGCCGAGGGCAAGACCGCCACCGACCAGGAGATCTTGTCGATGGCCTATTACGTGGAAGGCGTCCAGGGGACCCTGCCCAAGTAAGCGGCGCCTGCCGGGGGCGTGCGACGCGCCCCCGGCATGGACTTGCCGCCATGGACTTGTCCGGCGCTATTCCCTACAGTCCGCTCCGATCGGACTGGCCATGGGCCGGTCGTCCCCGAGCCCCGTGAGAATTCGAATGCGGTTGTCCGCCTATTTCCTGCCCACCCTGAAGGAAAACCCCACCGAGGCGCAGATCGTCTCGCACCGGCTGATGCTGCGCGCCGGCATGATCCGGCAGACCAGCGCCGGCATCTATGCCTGGCTGCCGCTGGGGTTCCGCGTGCTGAAGAAGATCGAGCAGATCGTGCGCGAGGAGCAGGATGCCGCGGGCGCGCAGGAACTGCTGATGCCGACGATCCAGCCGGCCGAGCTTTGGAAGGAAAGCGGCCGGTACGACGATTACGGCAAGGAGATGCTTCGCATCCGTGACCGGCACGAGCGGGAGATGCTGTTCGGCCCGACCAACGAGGAGATGATCACCGACATCTTCCGGTCGGCGGTCAAGAGCTACCGCGACCTGCCGAGGAACCTCTACCATATCCAATGGAAATTCCGGGACGAGATCCGGCCCCGATTCGGCGTGATGCGGGGGCGCGAGTTCCTGATGAAGGACGCCTATTCCTTCGACCTGGACCAGGCCGGCGCCCGCCGCTCGTACCAGAAGATGTTCCTGGCCTATCTGCGGACCTTCGCCCGGCTCGGCATGAAGGCGATCCCGATGCAGGCCGATACCGGCCCCATCGGCGGCGACCTTAGCCACGAATTCATCATCCTGGCGGAAACCGGCGAGAGCGGCGTGTTCTGCGACAAGGAATGGCTGGACCTGGACGTCCTATCCAGCGCGCCCGGATTCGACGATGACCTCGGGCCGTTCTTCGAGAAATACACGAGCATCTATGCGGCCACCGACGAGAAGCACGACCCCGCCACCTCGCCGCTGCCGCCGGAGGAGCTGGTGAACGCCCGGGGGATCGAGGTCGGCCATATCTTCTACTTCGGTACCAAGTACTCGGCTCCGCTGGGCGCCGTGGTCGCCGGGCCGAACGGCGAGCAGGTCACCTTGGAAATGGGGTCGTACGGCATCGGCGTGTCGCGGCTGGTCGGCGCCATAATCGAGGCGAGCCATGACGAAGCCGGTATCATCTGGCCGGACAGCGTGGCGCCCTTCAAGGTCGGCCTGATCAACCTGAAGACCGGCGACGCCGAGTGCGACCGGGTCTGCGACGAACTGTACCGCGACTTGAACGCAGCGGGCGTCGAGGTGATCTACGACGACCGCAACGAGCGGGCCGGCGGCAAGTTCGCCGACATGGACCTGATCGGCATTCCGTGGCAGCTGACCGTCGGTCCCCGGGGGCTGAAGAACGGCGTGGTCGAGCTGAAGCGCCGCGCCACCGGCGAGCGCGAGGAACTGTCGCGCGATGCCGCCCTCGCCAAGCTGACCGCCTGAGATCGGCACCCATCGCCCATCAGTCCAAAAAGGCCTTACAGGCATGATCTTCGGCGCTTTCGAACGCATGGTCGCGATGCGGTACCTCCGCGCGCGGCGGCAGGAAGGCTTCATCTCGGTGATCGCCGGTTTCTCGCTGCTGGGTATCGGGCTCGGCGTCGCGACGCTGATCATCGTGATGGCGGTGATGAACGGCTTCCGGTCGGAACTGCTGGGCCGGGTGCTCGGCCTCAACGGCCACATGAACGTCTATGCGATCCAGGGTCCGCTGCCCGACTACCAGCCGCTTGCCGACCGGCTTCGGCAGGTGCCGGGCGTCACCTCCGTGACGCCGACGGTCGAGGCGCAGGCGCTGGTGACCGTGCGGGGAGTATCGTCCGGCGCCATCGTCCGCGGCATAGCGCCCGAGGATTTCCGGGTCCGGCCGACGGTCTCCAACCACATCGTGCGGGGATCGCTGGACCGTTTCGAGAACGAGAACGTGGCGATCGGCATCCGGATGGCGCAGCGGCTCGGGCTGGCCGTCGGCGACCAGCTGACGCTGATCAGCCCGCAGGGCAATACCAGCGCCTTCGGGACGGTGCCGCGCATGCGGGCCTACACGATCGGCGCGATCTTCGACGTCGGCATGTTCGAGTACGACAACAACTTCATTTTCATGCCGCTGCCGGCCGCCCAGATCTTCTTCCGGGTGCCCGACGCGGTGACGACGCTGGAGCTGATGGTCGAACAGCCCCGGCTGATCTGGGAGTATCGCGGCCCGGTACAGGAGGTGCTGGGCGGCCGGGCGCGGCTGGTCGACTGGCAGCAGTCCAACGCCAGCTTCTTCAACGCCCTTCAGGTCGAACGCAATGTCATGTTCCTGATCCTGACGCTGATCATCCTGGTCGCCGCGTTCAACATCATCTCCAGCATGATCATGCTGGTGAAGGACAAGGGCAGGGACATCGCGATCCTTCGTACGATGGGTGCCACCCGGGGCATGATCCTGCGCATCTTCTTCCTGGCCGGCGCCAGCATCGGCGTGATCGGAACGGTGTTCGGCCTCGTCCTGGGCGTCGCCTTCGCCGACAACATCGAAGCGATCCGGCAGGTCATCCAGAATCTCCTGGGAACCGAGCTGTTCTCCGCGGAGATCTATTTCCTGACCCAACTGCCAGCGGAGATCGATTGGTCCGAGGTGACCCGGGTCGTCCTGATGGCGCTCGGGCTGTCGTTCGGCGCCACCATCTACCCGGCGTGGCGGGCGGCCAAGCTCGATCCGGTCGAGGCGCTCCGCTATGAGTGAGACGAGGAGCCAACCGGCCGCCGAGCCCATGATCCGGATCGACAGGGTCGTCCGGACCTTCAAGCAGGCGGGGCAGCCGCTCAACGTGCTGCGCGGCGCGTCCCTCCAGGTAGCTGGTGGCGAATTGGTGGCCCTGGTCGGACCGTCGGGAGCCGGCAAGTCGACGCTGCTCCATATCGCCGGGTTGCTGGAGCAGGCCGACGGCGGCGAAATCCGCATCGCGGGCAAGCTGGCCAATACGCTGTCCGACGCCGACCGGACGGCACTGCGCCGCCAGTCCATCGGGTTCGTCTACCAGTTCCACCATCTGCTGCCGGAGTTCAGCGCCCTGGAGAACATCGTGCTGCCCCAGATGATCTCGGGCATCGCGAAATCCGTGGCGCGGAAGCGGGCCATGGAGCTGCTGGAGCTGGTCGGGCTCGGCGCCCGGGCCGGCCACCGGCCGGCGCGCCTTTCAGGCGGCGAACAGCAGCGAGTCGCGATCGCCCGGGCCCTGGCCAACCGTCCGAAGCTGCTGATCGCGGACGAGCCGACCGGCAACCTGGACCACAAGACCGCGGAGGACGTGTTTGCCGTGCTGGCGAACCTGGTCCGCGGCGGTGATTTCGGGGCGCTGGTGGCGACCCATAACCTGGACCTGGCGGCCCGGATGGACCGGGTGCTCGAGCTGAAGGACGGTGTGCTGGTCCAGCATTGAGCTATGGCCTACCTTGTGTCCGGGGCTGGCAACAGCGCCCCGGACCACCACAGGAGGGTTGCGCCATGGATCGCAAGATCATCGAGCTTTACGATGAATACACCCATGCCCCGCTGGACCGGCGGATCTTCATCAGCCGGCTGACCGCCCTGGCCGGCAGCGCCGCCGCCGCGGCGGCGCTGCTCCCCCTGCTGGAAAGCAATTATGCCCTGGCGCAGGTCGTGCCCCCCACCGACGCGCGGCTGGAAACCTCCCGCGTCACCTGGCCGGGCTCGTCCGGCGACCTCAAGGGATATCTGGCAAGGCCCAAGGGGGCCGGCAAGCTGCCGGCGGTGATCGTCATCCACGAGAACCGAGGCCTGAACCCGCATATCGAGGACGTGGTCCGCCGGGTGGCGCTGGAGGGCTTCCTGGCGTTGGGACCGGACATGCTGAGCCCCCTCGGAGGAACGCCGGCCGACGAGGATCAGGCCCGAACGCTGATCGGCCAGCTCGACGGCAAGCAAACCCTGGACAACCTGGTCCGGACCGTCGGATTCCTCCGGAACCATGCCGAGTCGACCGGCAAGGTCGGCGCCATGGGGTTCTGCTGGGGCGGCGGCATGGCGGGCACCCTGGCGACGGCGTCGCCGGATCTCGATGCCTCGGTGGTCTACTATGGTCGGACGCCGCCGCTCGATGTGGTGCCGAACATCCGGGCCAAGCTGCTGCTCAATTATGCCGGCCTGGACGACCGCATCAACGAGAGCGTGCCGGCCTTCGAGGCGGCGCTGAAGAAGGCCGATGTCGACTATACTCTGCACATGTACCAGGGCGCCAACCACGCCTTCAACAACGACACGGCCCCGGCGCGCTACGATGCGGCGGCCGCGCAACTGGCCTGGACCAGGACGATCGATTTCTTGAAGACCAGCCTGGGCGGCTGAGCCTCTCCTGGGCAGCCTTTCCAGGCTCTGCGGAAAGGCTTAATCCTTGGGCTCTATTCTCCGGCTCGCGGTGACGGGTGCGCAGCGGGTCGGAGATGGGACGCATGGGCAAGGGGAATTCGGGCAAGACTTCCAAGCGGGACCTTTCCGTTGCCTATGGCTTCGTCGAGCCGCCCGATCCATGGCCCACGACCGGGAGCGGCGGTCTGGCCGTCGTCGTTCCGCTGGCCGTCGCCGCGCCCGTCGATGACGAGCGCCTGTCGTTCGACCGCCTGTGGCGGCACGCTTCCGGGGTTCCGCGATATCTCGTCATTCCCGAAGGGCTGGAACTGGAGTTCGACCACGCGGACTTTTCCGTCGTCCGGGTGCCGGCGGCCGCCATGGCAGGCATCGCCGCCTACAATCGGATGATGATCACGCCGTGGTTCTACCGGCTGTTCGCCGGATATCGGCATATCCTGCTGTATCAGCTCGACTGTCTGCTGCTCGGCGAGGGAATCGGCCGGTGGTGCGAACGCGGCTGGAGCTATGTCGGAGCGCCCTGGTTCGGCAATCGGGGGCCGGACGATCTGAAGTCGGTCGGCAATGGCGGTTTCTCGCTCCGTCGGATCGATCATATGCTGGCGGTTCTCGGAAGCGACCGCTTCTATCCGCATTTCCGATTCGCACAGCAGCGGTGTCACTTCGCCGGTTGGAAGCACCTGAAGCTCCTGGCGGGCGGCTTGTTCCGGGCGTGGACAAGTGATGGCGGCTCCCTCGCGACCCGATTCGCGGCCGGCTTCGAGCGGCCGGAGGACGAGTTCTGGAGCCAGTACGCGCCTTTCTTCCTGGACCGCTATAGCCTGCCTGCCCCGCGCGAGGCGCTGGGTTTCGCGTTCGAGGCGCGCCCCCGCGTCGCCTTCGACCTGACCGGTGGGCGGCTGCCGCTGGGCTGCCACGCCTGGTCGCGCATGGACCGGGCTTTCTGGCTGGAGCAGCTCGCCGAACTTGAACCGTCGGCAGGGAGGATTGGCGGCGGGGAAGCCGCTGCTCGCGAGCGGGAGGCGGCGCTGCCGTGACACGCTCATAAGGGCGTCAAGCGAAACTTGGGCATGACGTCCGGCGCTGGTCTTGGCATGTTTGCCCATCCAGCTTATCCCGACGCCCGAGTACAGCACCCGATGCCGATCGCCGATTTCGTCCACCTGCGCGTCCACTCCGCCTATTCGCTCTCCGAAGGGGCGATCAAGATCAAGGAGCTGGTCAAGATCTGCCAGAAGCAGGAGATGCCGGCCGTCGCCGTCACCGACACCGGCAACCTGTTCGGCGCGCTGGAGTTCTCGTTGGCCGCCATGGATGCCGGCGTGCAGCCCATCCTGGGCTGCCAGCTCGGCATCCGGCGCATGGGACCGGCCGCGAACGGCGGCGGCAAGCCGGTGGGGAAGGGGCTGAACCTGCCCGACCAGCTGGTGCTCCTGGTCCAATCGGAGATCGGGTACCAGAATCTGACGAAGCTGATCAGCAAGGCCTTCATGGAGAGCGATCCTACGTCGGCTCCCCAGCTGGCCCTGCAGGATCTGGAAGGATACACCGACGGTCTGATCGCCTTGACCGGCGGACCTTCCGGATCGATCGGGCGCCTGTTCGCCGAGGGTCACAAACCGGTCGCGCGCGATGTCGCCGAGCAGCTGCGCCGGCTCTTCCCCAACCGGCTCTATGTCGAGCTGATGCGCCACGGGCTGGAGTTGGAGGACCGCATCGAGCCGGATCTGGTCGACCTCGCCTATGAGCTCGACCTGCCGCTGGTCGCGACCAACGACAGCTTCTTCTCGACCGAGGATATGTACGAGGCCCACGACGCGCTGCTCTGCATCGCCGAGGGCTCCTACGTGGTCGAGGCGGAGAGACGGCGCCTGACGCCGGAACACCGCTTCAAGTCGGCCGCCGAGATGCGCGAGCTGTTCGCCGACCTGCCGGAGGCCGTCGACAACACCCTGGTCATCGCGCGCCGCTGCAGCTACCTGCTGAAGCCGATCAAGCCGATTCTGCCCGCTTTCCAGGCGGCTGCCGAGGGTGGCAGGACCGAGCCGGAGGAATTGCGCCACCAGGCCCACGAGGGCCTGACCCTGCGGCTGGAGAAGCAGGTCTTCACGCCGGAGATGACGGCGGAGCAGCGCGCGGAGATCGAGAAGACCTATCGCGAAAGGCTCGACTTCGAGCTGAACGTGATCGAGAACATGAAGTTTCCCGGTTACTTCCTGATCGTCGCCGACTTCATCAAGTGGGCGAAGCGGCATGACATCCCCGTCGGCCCGGGCCGCGGCTCGGGCGCCGGCTCGGTCGTGGCGTGGTCGCTGACCATCACCGACCTCGACCCCCTGCGCTTCGGCCTGCTGTTCGAGCGGTTCCTGAACCCCGAGCGCGTGTCGATGCCCGACTTCGACATCGACTTCTGCCAGGACCGCCGCGACGAGGTGATCCGCTACGTGCAGGGCTATTACGGCCATGACCGCGTCGCCCAGATCATCACCTTCGGTAAGCTCCAGGCGCGCGCCGTGCTGCGCGACGTCGGGCGCGTGCTCCAGATGCCCTACGGGCAGGTCGACAAGATCTGCAAGCTGGTGCCCAACAATCCGGCCAATCCCGTGACCCTGGGACAGGCGATCGAGGGCGAGCCGATGCTTCAGCAGGCCCGGGATTCGGACGAGACCGTCAAGCGCCTGATCGAGATAGCGCTTCGCCTGGAAGGACTGTTCCGTCACGCCTCGACCCACGCCGCCGGCGTGGTGATCGGCGACCGCCCGCTGGACCAGCTGGTGCCGCTCTACCGCGACCCGCGCTCCGACATGCCGGTCACGCAGTTCAACATGAAGTATGTCGAGCAGGCCGGGCTGGTGAAGTTCGACTTCCTCGGCCTGAAGACCCTGACCGTGCTCCAGCGCGCGGTGGAGCTGATCACCGAGCGCGGCGACGTCATCGACCTGTCCAACCTGCCGCTCGACGACGTCAGGACATACGAGATGATGTCGCGCGGCGAGACGACCGGCGTGTTCCAGCTTGAAAGCTCGGGAATGCGCGACGTGCTGCGCCGCCTGAAGCCGAACCGGTTCGACGACATCATCGCGCTGGTTTCGCTCTACCGTCCCGGCCCGATGGACAATATCCCGACCTACATCGCGGTGAAGAACGGAGAGAAAGCGCCGGATTACATGCACCCCTGGCTGGAGCCGATCCTGAAGGACACCTTCGGGATCATGATCTACCAGGAACAGGTCATGCAGATCGCCCAGGTGCTGTCCGGCTATTCGCTCGGCGGCGCCGACCTGCTCCGCCGCGCCATGGGCAAGAAGATCCAGGCCGAGATGGACGCCCAGCGCAAGCTGTTCATCGACGGCGCCGTGGGCAAGGGCGTGGACGGCGAGCAGGCCGGCCTGATCTTCGACCAGGTGAACAAGTTCGCAGGTTACGGCTTCAACAAGTCGCACGCCGCCGCCTACGCGCTGGTCGCCTACCAGACCGCCTACCTGAAGGCCAACTACCCGGTGGAGTTCCTGGCCGCCTCCATGACGCTCGACCTGGGCAACACCGACAAGCTGAACACTTTCCGGCAGGAGTTGGTCCGCCTCAAGATCCGGCTGCTGACTCCCGACATCAACAAGTCCAACCCGGTCTTCCGGGTGGAGCTGCTGCCCGACGGCGAGCGTGCGATCCGCTACGCCCTGGCCGCCGTCAAGGGCGTCGGCATGCCCGCCATGGAGGCGGTGGTGGCCCGGCGGAACGAGGGCGGCCGCTATAAGGACCTGTTCGACCTGGCGCGCCGGCTGGATACCAAGGTGATCAACAAGCGCCAGCTGGAGAACCTGACCTGCGCCGGCGCGTTCGACAGCCTCAACGGCAACAGGCGGCAGGTCCACGGCGGCATCGAGACGCTGATCCGCTACGCCCAGGCCGCGGCGGCCGAGCGTGAGAGCGGGCAGTCCAGCCTGTTCGGCGGCGGGGGCGGCGTGACTCTCAAGGTTCCCGACCTGCCCAAGGTGGCCGATTGGGACCAGCTCGACCGGCTGGCACACGAGTTCAATGCCATCGGCTTCTACCTGTCGGCCCACCCGCTGGACGGCTTCGCCAAGCCCCTGTCGCGTCTGCGGGTGGTCAGTTCGGCCGATCTGCTCAAGAAGGCGACCGGCGGCGGCTCGACTCGCTTTCCCATGGCGGGCGTGGTGATCAACCGGCAGGAGCGGGTTGCCAAGAGCGGCAACCGCTTCGCCTTCGTCAGCCTGTCTGACTCCACGGGCGTCTACGAGGTGACCCTTTTCTCGGAGCTGCTGGCGACCTCCCGGGAGTTGCTGGAGCCGGGCAAGAGCGTGGTCCTGATGGTCGACGTCCAGGTCACCGGCGAGGACATGCGGCTGACCTGCCATGACGTGAAGCCGCTCGAGGACGAGGTCGCCCGTGCCGCCGAGGGGCTGCAGATCATCCTCAGCCAGCCGGAGGCGGCCCCGCACCTGCGCAACATCCTGGACCAGATCGGACGGGGCCGGGGCAAGATATCGATCCTGGTGGATGTCGGCGGGATGCGAGAGGCCGAGATCGCCCTTCCCGGGGCCTATGCCGTGTCGGCGAAAGGCAGGGCCGCCATCAAGGCGATCCCCGGCGTGGCGGACGTGCTCGATCTTTAGGCGTTTCCTCCGGGAGCGCACCGCGCGAAGCATGCGGATATGGTTGCCAAACGCGGGACGCCGGGCTATCTATCGCCCGTCGCAAAACCTCACGCGGGCTTGCGGTCCACTGGCTCATAGGCCGGCGGCCCGCTCCGGTGTTCGCATGTCGTGAACCACGCCCGCGGCGGAGTAACCGGAAAAGGACTGTTTTCCATGCCGATGCCTTCATTCACCATGCGCCAGCTCCTGGAAGCCGGCGTCCACTTCGGCCACCACACCCGCCGCTGGAACCCGAAGATGCAGCCGTATATTTTCGGCGTGCGCAACGGCGTCCATATCATCGACCTCGAGCAGACCGTTCCCATGCTGCATCGCGCCATGAGCGCGGTCCGCGACGTGGTGGCGGGCGGCGGGCGCGTGCTGTTCGTCGGCACCAAGCGCCAAGCTCAGGAGAAGGTCGCCGACTCCGCCTCGCGCTGCGGCCAGTACTATGTCAACCACCGCTGGCTCGGCGGCATGCTGACGAACTGGAAGACCATTTCCCAGTCGATCAAGCGTCTCCGCGAGATGGAAGAGCGCCTTCAGGACACCAACATCGGCCTGACCAAGAAGGAAACCCTCCAGCTCACCCGCGAGCGCGACAAGCTGGAACGGGCGCTCGGCGGCATCAAGGAGATGGGCGGCCTGCCGGACATCCTGTTCATCATCGACACCAACAAGGAGTCGATCGCGGTTCAGGAAGCCAACAAGCTCGGCATCCCGGTCGTCGCGGTGATCGACAGCAACTCCGATCCCGACGGCGTCGCTTTCCCGATCCCGGGCAACGACGACGCGCTGCGCGCGATCGACACCTACTGCGAGCTGGTTTCCGGCGCGGTCCTTGACGGCCTGCAGGCCGAGATGATCGCGTCGGGCATCGATGTCGGCGAGCAGGCCGAAGGCGTCGAGGAAGAGCTGCCGGCGGACGAGGACGTCGTCGTCGCCGAGGCCACCGACGGTGCCGACGGCGAAGCCGCGGTCTCGGAAGGCGCCCAGGCCTGATCCGTCAGATCGGGCAACCGGGCGCTTGGGTGCGTCCGGTTGCCCTTATTTTTATCTACTGACTACGATCATTCAGGAAGAGGTCCAAGATGGCCGAAATCACAGCCTCGCTCGTCAAGGAACTGCGCGAAAAGACCGGCGCCGGCATGATGGACTGCAAGAAGGCGCTGACCGAGACGTCGGGCGACCTTGAAGGTGCCGTCGACTGGCTGCGCAAGAAGGGCCTCGCCGCCGCCGCCAAGAAGGCCGGCCGGGTCGCCGCCGAGGGTCTGGTCGCGGTCGCCACCTCCGACACCGTCGGCGCCGCGGTCGAAGTCAATTCCGAGACCGACTTCGTTGCCCGCAATGACCGGTTCCAGGCATTCGCCAACCAGGTCGCGCAGCTGGCGCTCGAGGGTGACGGCACGATCGAGGCGCTGCAGCAGCAGGCGTTCCCCGGCACCGACCGCAACGTCGCGGACGAGGTCACCAACATGGTGGCGACGATCGGCGAGAACATGAACCTGCGCCGCGTTTCGCGGATCGCCGTCGGCCAGGGCGCCGTCGCCAGCTACGTCCACAACGCGCTGGCCCCGAACCTGGGCAAGATCGGCGTTCTGGTCGGCCTGGAGTCCACCGGCGACCGTGCCCGCCTTCTGGAACTCGGCAAGCAGATCGCGATGCACATCGCCGCGGCCCGTCCGGAAGCGGTGAACATCGAGGATGTCGACGCCAGCTCGCTGGAGCGCGAGAGGAGCGTTCTTGCCGATCAGGCGCGCGCCAGCGGCAAGCCGGAAGACATCATCGCCAAGATGGTCGAGGGCCGGCTGCGCAAGTACTACGAGGAAGTGGTGCTTCTGGAGCAGGTCTACGTCATCGACGGCGAGAACAAGGTCCGCAAGGTCGTCGATGCGGTAGCCAAGGAAATCGGCGCCCCGATCAAGGTCGTAGGCTTCACCCGGTTCGTCCTGGGCGAGGGCATCGAGAAGGAGCAGTCCGACTTCGCCGCCGAGGTCGCCGCGCAGGCGAACGTCGGCCGCTGAGGCTCATGGCGGCCGCTCCCCGGGGCGGTCGCCGGCTCCAACGAGCGCTGGCTGAGGGGTTACCTTTGATGACTGCGATGGAGGGGGCTATGCCCACCAACGCCCGGTATGGTCGCGTCCTGCTGAAGATTTCCGGCGAGGCGCTGATGGGCAATCGGGAATACGGGCTTGACCCCGAAATCGTCGACCGCGTCGCCGACGAGGTGAAGTCGGTCGTCGGCATGGGCGTCGAGGTCTGCCTGGTGATCGGCGGCGGTAACATCTTCCGCGGCGTCTCGGGTGCCGCGACGGGGATGGAACGGGCGACGGCCGACTACATGGGCATGCTCGCGACGGTGATCAACGCGCTGGCGATGCAGAGCGCGCTGGAGCGCAGGAGCGTCCAGACCCGCGTGCAATCAGCCATCCCCATGGCCAGCGTCTGCGAACCCTACATCCGGCGGCGCGCAGTGCGTCACATGGAGAAGGGGCGGGTCGTGATCTTCGGTGCCGGAACGGGTAACCCGTTCTTCACCACCGATACCGCGGCGGCTTTGCGCGCATCCGAAATGGGCTGCGACGCGCTTCTGAAGGGCACCAAGGTGGACGGAGTCTACTCCGCCGATCCCAACAAGGACCCGTCGGCTCAGCGTTTCGAGACGTTGACCCACCTTGAGGTTCTGGCGAAGGATCTCCAGGTGATGGACGCCTCCGCCATTTCGCTGGCGCGCGAGAATAAAATACCCATCCTAGTGTTCTCGATCCATACGGCCGGAGCCTTCGCCGAAGTCATGGCGGGGCGCGGCAAGTTCACGATCATCACGGAAGAGGGCTGAACTACCGTGGCAGACCCTGATATTGACTCGCTCAGCCGCCGCATGGACGGCGCCCTGGAATCGCTGCGCAAGGAATTCGGCGGGCTGCGCACCGGCCGCGCCTCCGCCAGCCTGCTGGAACCGATCACCGTCGAGGCCTATGGCCAGCAGATGCCGATCAATCAGGTCGGGACCATCAGCGTGCCCGAAGCGCGGCTGATCACGGTGCAGGTGTGGGACCGCGGCATGGTCAAGGCCGTCGAGAAGGCGATCCGCGACGGCGGACTGGGGCTGAATCCACAGACCGACGGCCAGAACGTGCGCGTGCCGATCCCCGACCTGAACCAGGAACGCCGGGCCGAACTGTCCAAGGTCGCTTCCCGCTATGCCGAGCAGGCCCGTGTCGCCGTGCGCAACGTGCGCCGCGACGGGATGGACATGCTGAAGCGCATGGAAAAAGGCGGGGACATCAGCCAGGATGAACACAAAACCTGGGCCGACGAGGTCCAGTCCATGACCGACGCCCACATCAAGAAGATCGACGAAGCGCTCGCGGCCAAGGAAAAAGAGATTATGCAGGTCTGACCTCGATGCAGGGGACTTTGACAACGACGGGCACCTTGCCGCAGCACGTAGCGATCATCATGGACGGTAACGGCCGCTGGGCGAAAGCCCGCGGCCTGCCGCGGACCGCAGGGCATCGCAAAGGCATCGAAGCCGTACGGCGGACGGTGGAGGCTGCCCGTGAACTGGGCATCCCCTACCTCACCATGTTCGGATTCTCATCGGAAAACTGGCGGCGGCCGGAGGGCGAGGTTTTCGACCTCATGCAACTCCTCCGGTTCTACCTGCGCAGCGAGATCGCAGAACTTCACAAGAACGGTGTCCGCCTGCGGGTGATCGGAGATCGCTCCCGCCTGTCCGGCGACATCGTCACAATGATCGAGAACGCGGAGGAACTGACCCGCGGAAACCGCGAGTTGAACCTGACCATCGCGCTCAGCTACGGCGCCCGGCAGGAGATCGCGAATGCCGCCCGGCAGATGGTCAGGGAAGCCCTGGCAGGGCGGCTCGACCCCGAGGACGTGACCGAGGAGTCCTTCTCGGGCCGCCTGCTGACCCGGGACATTCCCGATCCCGACCTGTTGCTGCGCACCAGCGGCGAGCAACGGATCAGCAATTTCCTGCTGTGGCAATTGGCCTATACCGAGCTGGTCTTCGTCGATACGCTGTGGCCTGATTTCACGAAGCGCGATCTGGAAGATGCAATCCGAGAATTCAACCAGCGCGACAGGCGCTACGGCGCAGTCGGGACTCGGTAGAACGGGAAACCTGCGTACCAGGATCCTCTCGGCTCTGGTTCTCGGACCCATCGTTCTTCTGGCGGTCTATCTCGGCGGCTGGATCTTCGAAGTCCTGATCCTGACCTTCGCCGTCCTGGCGGTCGCGGAGTGGACCCGTCTGGTCGAGCCGGACCGATCCAGGTGGATCGCTTCGCTGCCCGTGGCGGCGGTCGCGGCGGTCCTGATCGCGGACTTCATCATGGGGGCGACAGTGTCGCTCCTCCTGGCGGCCATCCTGACGGTGGCGCTGCTGGGTTATGCCTGGATGTCCCATTCGGACCACCGCTGGCTTTTCTCCTTCGGCATTCCCTACATCGTCTTCGGCAGCGTCTCCCTGATCTGGGTCCGGGGCGATCCGGAGGACGGGTTGGGACTTCTGATTTACCTGCTGTTCTGCATCTGGGCGACCGATATCGGCGCCTACGCCGCCGGCAAGAGTATAGGCGGACCGAAGCTGGCTCCCCGCATAAGCCCCAAGAAGACCTGGGCCGGGCTGGTCGGCGGCATGCTGAGCGCCGCGGCGTTCGGTGCCGGCGTCGCCGTGGCGTTCGATGCCGAGCGGCCCTGGCTGGCGGCCGTGCTGGGCATGGTGCTCGCCGTGGTCGGCCAGATCGGCGATCTGTTCGAGTCGGGCATCAAGCGCCGCTTCGACGTCAAGGACAGTGGGCGTCTCATTCCCGGCCACGGCGGTCTGCTCGACCGCGTGGACGGACTTATTGTCGCAGCGCCGGTCTTTGCGCTGTTCCACGCGACTTTGGGGAAAGCTCTCGCATGGTGGTAGCAGGCGCGCGCACGTCGGAGCGGACCGGATCTCCCCGGCGAGTCACGATCCTCGGATCGACCGGCTCGGTCGGCCGCAACACGGTCGACCTGATCTCCCGCGATCCGGGGGCCTACGCGGTGGAGGCGCTGACCGCCGGCCGCAATGTCGCGCATCTGGTAGAGCAGGCCAGGACGCTGCGCCCGGCGCTGGCGGTGATCGCCGATCCCGCAGGCTACCAGCCGCTGCGAGACGCGCTGGCCGGCAGCGGGATCGAGGTTGCCGCCGGACCCGAGGCGGTGGTCGAGGCTGCCCAGCGACCGGCCGACTGGGTCATGGCCGCCATCGTGGGCGCCGCCGGGCTGGAACCGACCCTGGCCGCCGCCCGGCGCGGCGCCATCGTCGCCTTCGCCAACAAGGAGTGCCTGGTGTGCGCCGGGCCGTTGATGATGGACCTGGTGCGGGACTCGGGCGCCACGCTCCTGCCGGTCGACAGCGAGCATAACGCGATCTTCCAGGTGTTCGACTTCGATCGGCGCGAATCGGTCCGGCGCCTTCTTCTGACCGCGTCAGGCGGACCGTTCCGGCAGTCTTCCCGGACCCACATGGCCGAGGCCGGGCCGGAGCAGGCATGCGCCCACCCGACTTGGCGGATGGGCGCCAAGATCTCGGTCGACAGCGCCACCATGATGAACAAGGGGTTGGAGATCATCGAGGCGCACTTCCTGTTCGCCATGCCCGAGGAGCGCATCGACGTGGTGGTCCATCCCCAGTCGGTGATCCACAGCATGGTGGAATATGTCGATGGCTCGGTGCTTGCCCAACTCGGCACGCCCGACATGCGGACGCCCATCGCCTTCGCGCTGGGGTGGCCGAAACGGATCCCCACGCCGGCAGCTCCCCTCGACCTGATCAGCGCAGGCACGCTGACGTTCGAGGCGCCGGATCCGCAGCGATTCCCGGCGCTGCGCCTTGCCCGCCACGCCTTGCAAAGCGGCGGAGGCGCTCCTACAATTTTGAACGCGGCGAACGAAGTGGCCGTCCAGGGATTCCTGGAAGGGCGCATCGGCTTCCTGGACATCGAGCGCGTGGTTGAGCAAACGCTGGAGCGGGTGCCTCATTCCCGCCTTGATCATCTGGACGATGTGCGCCACATCGACGCGGAAGCTCGCCGTGAAGCGGGCGAAAACTTGGCCCGTTGCAGCGAATGAAACCCTGAGCCGCGGGCGGCGGGAGAACCAATGGAATTCCTCACCGGTCTGTGGACCTACGTCATCCCCTTCCTGGTCGTGCTGACCGTGCTCGTGTTCGTTCACGAACTCGGCCATTACTGGGTGGCCCGCCGTAACGGCGTGCGCATCGAGACCTTCTCGATCGGTTTCGGCCCGGAACTGTTCGGCCGCACGGATCGAGCGGGCACCCGGTGGAAGTTCAGCGCGATTCCGCTCGGCGGCTACGTCAAGATGTTCGGCGACGCCGACGCGGCCAGCACGCCCAGCGGCGCGGTCAGGACCATGACCCCGCAGGAACGCGAGGTTTCCTTCTTCCACAAGCGCCTGGGTCAACGCGCCGCCATCGTGGCGGCCGGTCCGATCGCCAACTTCCTGTTCGCCATCATCGGCCTGACGCTGCTTTTCTCGCTCTACGGGCAGCCCTACACGCCGCCGGACATCGGCACGGTGCAGGAGCAGAGTGCGGCCGCCCGCGCGGGCATCCTGCCGGGCGACGTCATCGTGGAGATCGACGACCAACCGATCGAGCGTTTCGAGGAAGTCCAGCAGATCGTCCGGTTCAATCAGGGAACCCCCCTGGCGCTGGTGGTCGAGCGCGACGGCAACCGCGTTCCGCTGTCCGTCACCCCCGAGGTCACGGAGATCACCGACCGGATGGGGAATACCCACTCCATCGGCCTGCTCGGGATCGGCCGGGCCGGCATGGAGTACCGCAGGCACGATCCGCTGACGGCCCTCTGGCAGGCCGGACGGGAGACCGTCAACCTGACCGTGGGCACCCTGGGCGCCGTCGGCCAGATGATCTCTGGCTCGCGCGGGACCGAGGAGCTGGGCGGCCCGCTGCGCATCGCGCAGATGTCCGGCGAGGTGGCGCAGAGCGGCGTCGTGGCGCTGGTCTGGTTCATGGCGATCCTCTCGGTCAATCTCGGCCTCATTAACCTTTTTCCCATCCCGATGTTGGACGGCGGCCACTTGTTGTTCTATGCCGTTGAGGCGATCCGTGGTAAGCCGCTCGGCGACAGGGCTCAGGAATATGGCTTTCGGATTGGTTTGGCCCTGGTGCTCACCTTGATGGTCTTCGCGACCTGGAACGACTTGGTGCACCTGCGTGTGGTCGACTTCTTCCGTGACCTGATTTCCTGACGGGATAGGAAGTTATTGGGGGTTTCAGTTGGGGCTGAACAGGTTTTTGGCAGCCTGCGTGCTGGCTGCGTGCACGACGACGGCTACGTCGACCATCGCACTGGCCCAGGGGCTGCCGACCACGGTGGCGCAGGCCAATTTCTCCGGCGGTACCATTTCGGACATCCGGGTCGAGGGCACCCAGCGAATCGAGCCGACGACGGTACGTTCATATCTGGTGGTCCGTCCCGGCGATCCGTTCAATCCGTCACGGATCGACGACTCGCTGAAGGCCTTGTTCGCCACCGGCCTGTTCGCCGACGTCACCCTGCGTCGCGAGGGCAACACCCTCGTCGTCAACGTGGTCGAGAACCCGATCATCAACCGGATCGCCTTCGAGGGTAACCAGCGGATCGAGGACGCCGACCTGGAGCGCGAGGTCCAGCTCCGGCCCCGCGTCGTCTATACCCGGACGCGGGTGCAGAACGATGTCCAGCGCCTGCTGGAGATCTATCGGCGCAGCGGGCGGTTCGCCGCGACGGTGGAACCGAAGGTCATCCAGCTGGACCAGAACCGCGTCGACCTGGTGTTCGAGATCGACGAGGGTGCGCGCACCGGGGTGCGGCGGATCAACTTCATCGGCAACGAGATGTTCAGCGACAGCCGGCTGCGGGAGGAGATCCAGACCCGCGAGTCGCGCTGGTACCGGTTCCTGACCACCGACGACACCTACGATCCCGATCGTCTCACCTTCGACCGCGACCGGCTGCGGCGCTTCTACCTGTCGCGCGGCTATGCCGATTTCCGGGTGGTCTCGGCCGTAGCCGAGCTGACCCCCGACCGCGACGGTTTTTTCATCACCTTCACGGTCGAGGAGGGCGAGCGCTACCGGTTCGGCAAGATCGGGCTGGAGACCGAGCTCCGTGACCTCGACGCCGAGAGCCTGCGTGACCGGCTGACCACCGAGGAAGGCGACTGGTACAACGCCGAGGAGGTCGAGACCTCCATCGCCAACCTGACCAACGCGGTCGGCGACCTCCAGTATGCCTTCGTGGACATCCAGCCGCGGATCGTCCGAAACCGCGAGACCCGGACGATCGACGTCATCTACGAAATCGGCGAAGGCCCGCGCGTCTTCGTCGACCGGATCGACATCACCGGCAACGTCCGCACCCTCGATCGGGTGATCCGGCGCGAAATGCTGCTGGTCGAAGGCGACCCGTTCAACACCTCGAAGCTGAGGCGGTCGGAGCGCCGCATCCGCGACCTGGGCTTCTTCGAGCGTGTCAACATCTCGACGGCGGAAGGCGTGCAGCCCGACCGGTCGGTCATCCAGGTCGACGTCCAGGAACAGTCGACCGGCGAGATCGAGATCGGCGCCGGCTTCTCGACGATCGACGGTCCGCTCGCCAATTTCGGCATCCGCGAGCGCAACCTGCTCGGCCGTGGCCAGGACCTGCGTTTCGCGGCGACCGTCTCCGGACGGACCCAGGAATTCGACCTCAGCTTCACCGAGCCCTACTTCCTGGAGCGCGACCTGGCGGCGGGCATCGACCTGTTCCGCATCACCCGCGATAACCAGGACGAAAGCTCGTACGACGAGGCCAATACCGGCATCGGCTTCAGGTTGGGTTATCCGCTGACCGAACGCCTGCGCCAGCGGCTGAACTACACCCTGCAACAGACGGAGATCGAGAACGTCGCGTCCGATGCCTCGCGCTTCATCCGCGAGCAGGAGGGAAGCCGTATCGTCTCGCTGGTCGGGCAGGAGCTGCTGTACGACGCGCGGGACAGCCGGATCAACCCGACGGAGGGTTACTTCGTCCGCCTCAACAACGAGGTCGCGGGCCTGGGCGGCGACGCGCAGTTCTCGCGCAACCGGCTGGGCGCCGGCGTCTACTTCCCGGTGACCGAAGGCACGGTCCTCAGCTTCCTGGGTGAGGTCGGGTTCATCGTCGGCATCGGCGAGGACGTGGCGATTTCCGACCGGTTCTTCATCGGCGGCGACAGCCTGCGCGGCTTCGCTCCCGCCGGTATCGGTCCGCGCGAACTGGTCAGCGACGACAGCCTCGGCGGCAACCGCTTTGCCCGCGGCAGCGTCGAGTTGGCTTTCCCGATCGGCTTGCCGGACGAGTTCGGCGTCACCGGCCATACCTTCACCGACTTCGGCACCCTGGGCGATGTCGACGCGACCGCCCAGAACGCGAGCGAACGTCTGGTCGACGACGATGCGATCCGGCTCTCGATCGGCGCCGGCATCTCCTGGCGGTCGCCGCTCGGCCCGATCCGCGTCGACCTGGCCTTCCCGATCCTGAAGGAAGACTATGACAAGAAGGAGCAATTCCGCTTCAGCTTCGGCACCAGGTTCTAAGCTGATGCGTGACCTGAGCGCCGCCGGAAAGGTCCTGATCGTTGCCGGTATGGCCCTGGCGGTCATCATGGGCGGTTATCCGGGCGGGGCGGCTGCCCAGCAGCTGCCCGCGACGGCCGTGGCTGTGGTCGATGTCCAGCAGATCATGCAAGTGTCGGCCGCCGCCCAGAGCATACAGAAGCAGCTCGACGCACAGCGTCAGACGTACCAGAAGGAAATCTCGAAGCAGGAGGAGAACCTTCGCGCGGCGGAACAGGAGTTGGGGCGCCAGCGCTCCAGCCTGGCTCCGGAGGCGTTCGAGCAGAAGCGCCGTGAGTTCGAGCAACAGGTCGCCGATGTCCAGCGGTCGGTCCAGACGCGGAAGCGCGTACTGGACCAAGCCTTCAACGAGTCCATGAAGAAGCTGCACGAAACCATGCTGGAAGTGGTTGCGGAAGTCGCCGGTGAACAGAAGGCCAGCCTCGTGCTGGCCAAGCAGCAGGTGGTCATCGCCGAGAAGTCGCTGGATCTGACCGGATCGGTGCTCGACCGTTTGAACAAGAAGCTGCCCACGGTGGCGGTCACCGTACCCAAGAGTTGACTTGACCTACAGGCCTGATTTGGGAACAAGCAACCGATCGGAACCCAACGAAGAACGGAGCCATGCCGGACCCTCGATTCTTTACCGCCGCAGGCCCCTTCACATTGGAACGGCTGGCCAGCGTCGCCGGTGCTGAGCTGGCTCCTGGAGCCGATCCCGCAGCCGAGTTCACCGACGTCGCCCCGCTGGATGCCGCCGGCCCCGGGGACGTCAGCTTCCTGGACAACAAGAAATACGTCGGAGCGTTCGAGGCGAGCCGTGCCGGCGCCTGCATCGTCCATCCCGACCTGGTTTCGAAAGCCCCGCCGGGAATGGCCCTCCTCGTCACGGCGAAGCCGTACCGGGGCTATGCGCTGGTCGCGCAGGCATTCTACCCGGTGCCTGCCCCCAGAGCCGGGGTTTCGCCCCATGCCATCGTCGATCCGACCGCCGAGATCGGAGAGGGGACGGAAGTCGGTCCGGGAGCAGTCATCGGCGCCGGGGTCCGCATCGGTGCCCGCTGCCGGATCGCGCCTAACGCGGTGATCGGCGACCGGGTGGAGGTCGGCGACGACACCATCATCGGAGCCTGCGCTTCGCTGAGCCATTGCCTTGTCGGCAGCCGGGTCAACATCTATCCGGGCGCCCGGATCGGCACCGACGGTTTCGGCTTCGCCATGGATCCCACCGGGTATGTCCGGGTGCCGCAACTCGGCCGCGTCATCGTCGAGGACGACGTGGAGGTCGGAACCAACTCGACGATCGATCGGGGAGCCGGACCCGATACCGTGATCGGGCGCGGGTCGATGATTGATAATCTGGTCCAGATCGGGCACAACGTGGCCATGGGGCCGGGATGCGTGATCGTCGCGCAATCCGGCATCTCGGGCAGCACCCAGCTCGGTCATCATGTGGTGCTGGCGGCACAGGCCGGCTTGGCCGGGCACCTGAAGATCGGCGCGGGCGCGCGCATCGCCGCCAAGGCCGGCGTGATGCGTGACATTCCACCCGGCGGCGAGGTTGGTGGAGTCCCGTCGGTTCCCATGAAGCAATGGTTGCGTCAGGTCGCGGTGTTGGCGAACCTGACCCGCGGGAAATCTACCCGCCTCAAGGAAGAATGACATGGAAGTAACTTCCGCCACCCAGGCGACCGACCATCAGGGCAGCGAAGAGCAGCGCGGCATCGATATAGACATCCTGCGGGTCATGGAAATGATCCCGCATCGATATCCAATGCTGATGATCGACCGTGTCACCAACGTCGTGGCCAATGTGAGCGCCGTGGGCGTCAAGAACGTCACGATCAACGAGCACTTCTTCCAGGGGCATTTTCCGCAGCGGCCGGTGATGCCGGGCGTCCTCATCGTCGAGGCGATGGCTCAGACCGCCGGTGTCCTCGTGGTGCATACCCTGGGAGCGGACGCCGAAGGCAAGCTGGTCTACTTCATGTCGATCGACGACGCGCGTTTCCGCAAGCCGGTCACTCCTGGCGATACCGTCTATATCCACGTGACCAAGCTCCAGCATCGGCGTAACGTCTGGAAGTTCAAGGGCGAGGCCAAGGTGAACGGCGTCCTCTGTTCGGAGGCGACCTTCGCCGCGATGATCCTGGATGAGTGAGCGAATCCCTGCCATGAGCGAGAGCATCCATCCGACGGCGATCGTCGATCCAGCGGCCCGCGTCGGGTCGTCCGTGGTGATCGGCCCCTTCTGCGTGGTCGGCGCGGACGTGGTGTTGGAGGATGGGGTCCGCCTGCATTCCCACGTGGTGGTCGAGGGGCGGACAAGGGTCGGCCCGGGTACCCAGATCTTCCCTTTCGCGTCGATCGGCCATGCACCCCAGGACCTGAAGTTCCACGGCGAGCCTTCTGAGCTGATCATCGGCGCCAATAACCGGATCCGCGAGCATGTCACCATGAATCCCGGCACCGAGGGTGGCGGAATGGTGACCCGGGTCGGCGACAACTGCCTGTTCATGATGGCGTCCCATGTGGCCCATGACTGTATCATCGGCAACAATGTGATCCTGGCCAACAACGCGACCCTGGGCGGTCACGTCACGGTCGGCGACCACGCGATCCTGGGCGGCTTGTCGGCGGTCCACCAGTTCGTCCGGATCGGTGCCCATGCCATGATCGGCGGGATGTCCGGCGTGGAGCAGGATGTCATTCCGTTCGGACTGGTGATGGGGGAACGCGCCCGCCTGAACGGCCTCAACCTCGTCGGCCTGCAGCGCCGCGGCTTCGGCAAGGACGATATCCGTGCCTTGCGGGCAGCCTACAAACTGCTGTTCGCCGCGGAGAAGACGCTGGCCGAACGGGTCGAGCAGGTCGGGACCGATTTCGGGGACCAGCCCGTCGTCAGCGATATCCTGTCCTTCATCCGCGCCGAAGCCTCGCGCCCGATCTGCCAGCCCCGTGCGGAGAATGCCTCCTAAGCTTGGCATCATCGCCGGGGGCGGCGACCTGCCGCTCCGGCTGGTCGAGGCCTGCCGTTCCGCCGGGCGCGAAGTGTTCGTGCTGGGATTGGAGGGGCATGCCGACCGCGATGCGGGCAAGCTCCCCGTCGACCGCTGGTCACGCCTGGGCGCCGCGGGCGCCATGCTCGACGCCCTGCGCCAGGCCGGGGTCCGCGATATCGTCCTGGCCGGCCGGGTGCGCCGGCCCAGTCTGGCCGAGCTGAAGCCGGACTGGCGCGCGGCCCGCTTGTTCGCCCGCATCGGCGCCCGCGCCTTGGGCGACGACGGTCTCCTGAGGGCCGTGACCGGCGAGCTCGAAAGCGAGGGGTTCCGGGTGGTGGCGACACAGGATGTCTTCCGAGATCTGCTGACGCCCATCGGTAATCTGGGAATGCATGGTCCGGACGTTCAGGCGGAAGCCGACATCGCCCGCGGGATAGCCGTAGTCCGGGCTTTGGGCAGCCTGGATGTCGGGCAGGCAGTGATCGTGCAGCAGGGGATCGTCCTGGGGGTCGAAGCGATCGAGGGCACCGATGCCTTGATCGATCGATGCGGCGGCCTGCGCCGCGACGGACCCGGCGGCGTGCTGGTCAAGATGAGCAAGCCCGGACAGGACGTCCGCTTCGACCTTCCCACCGTCGGGACGGTCACCGTCGAGCGCTGTGCCGCAGCGGGACTGCGCGGGATCGCCGTGGAAGCTGGGAAGAGCATCATGCTGGACCGCGAAGCCATTGCCGAACTGGCCGATGCGAGGGGCCTGTTCATCGTCGGCCTGGAAGTGCCGCAGTGACGGAACAGGGTCCTCTGATCTTCCTGATCGCCGGCGAACCTTCGGGCGATCTTCTGGGTGCCCGACTGATGGCGGCGCTGAAGCGCCGCGCCGACGGCCCGGTCCGGTTCGCCGGGATCGGCGGGGAGCGCATGATCGCCGAGGGGCTCGACACTCTGTTCCCGCTTCATGAGCTGTCGCTGATGGGGATCGCGGAACTGGTGCCGAAATTGCCCAACCTGATCCGGCGGCTGGCCCAGACTGCCGCGGAGATCCGCCGCCGAAGGCCGGAGGTGGTGGTCACGATCGACGCACCTGATTTCTGCTTTCGTATCGCGAAGCGACTGAAAGGGCAGGGCATCCCGTTCGTGCATTATGTGGCGCCCAGCGTCTGGGCGTGGCGGGCCGGCCGGGCGCGCAAGGTCGCCCGCGTGCTTGATCATCTGCTGGCGCTGCTTCCGTTCGAACCGCCCTATTTCGAGCGGGAAGGCCTGCCTTGCACCTTCGTGGGCCATCCTATCGTCGAGGGAGGCGCCGCGTCGGGCGATGGCCCGCGATTTCGCGCCGTCCACGGCATCGCGCCGACGGACCGTCTGCTGACGGTGCTGCCGGGGAGCCGCCGGAGCGAAATCAGCCGGCTCCTGCCGGTCTTCCGGGAGACGATCGGGCGCTTGGCGCCGCGCTATCCGGACTTGGTGATCGCCGTTCCGACGGTCCCTCATGTGCGCGACAGCGTAGCCTCGGAGATATCCCGCTGGCCGGTGCGGACGATCCTGGTCGAGGGGGACCAGGGCAAGTACGACGCCTTCGCGGCATCGGAGGCGGCGCTGGCGGCTTCCGGCACGGTGGCGCTGGAACTGGCCCTGGCCCGCCTGCCGGCGGTGATCGCCTATCGCATGCACCCCGTCACCATCGGCCTGTACCGCCGCTTCATCCGCGTCAAGTACGCCAATCTCGTCAACATCATGCTGGACCGCATGCTGGTTCCCGAGTTGCTGCAGGAGAACTGTACCCCGGAGAAGCTCGATGCGGCCCTCACGAAGCTGCTCGATGATCCAGAGGCCCGCCGGGAACAGCGGGACGGGGTCGCCGAGGTCGCGCGGTGGCTGGGACTTGGCGGACCACCGCCAAGCGAACGGGCCGCGGATGTCGTTCTCGCAGTCGTGAAGGGGCGGAACGGCGCGGTCCAACGTTAATCAACAGGTCAAGAAAACGGAGGGAGACACATGGCCAAATTCCGCATGTTGCACACGATGCTTCGGGTCTATGACCTGGACAAGTCGATCGATTTCTACACCCGCCTGCTCGGCATGAAGCTGCTGCGGCGCAACGATTACGAGGGCGGACGCTTCACCCTGGCCTTCGTCGGCTACGGCGAGGAGTCGGACCACACGGTCCTGGAACTCACCCACAACTGGGACCAGAAGGAGCCGTATGATCTCGGTAGCGCTTACGGCCACATCGCCATCGGCGTGCCGGACATCTACGCCACCTGCAAGGAGCTGGAGGCGGAAGGCGTCAAGATCCCGCGCCCGCCCGGCCCGATGAAGCACGGCACCACGGTGATCGCGTTCATCGAGGACCCGGACGGGTACAAGGTCGAGTTGATCGAGCGGAGCTGACATGAAAAGGGCGCCCTTTCCCGTTTTGGAAAGGGCGCCCTTTCAGTCGGTTCACGGGCCGGGAAGGCGCCGGCACGTCACTGCCGCAGCAGATACCAGAGCATCCCGCCGACGGCGGCGATCAGAAGGGCCAGCTTGGCCAGCCGGATCAGCCGCAGGCGCAACGGCGGCCGATTGTCGTTCGCCGGCGTGCCGAGATGGCGCGTTCCCCGCATCGTCGCGATCGCGACAGGGGGCTTCCGGGCGGATCCGTCGGAACCGCCCGAGCCGAAATGAGGCGTGATGCGCCGGTTAGCCACGCTCGTTCAGCGGAACGAACTGCCGGTGCGTCGCACCGGTGTAGAGCTGACGCGGACGGCCGATCTTCTGCCCCGGATCCTCGATCATTTCCTTCCACTGGGCGATCCAGCCCACGGTGCGGGCGACGGCGAACAGCACGGTGAACATGCTGGTCGGGAAGCCCATGGCCTTCAGGATGATGCCCGAGTAGAAATCGACGTTCGGGTACAGCTTCTTCTCGATGAAGTAGTCGTCTTCGAGAGCGATGCGCTCCAGCTCCATCGCGATGTCAAGCAGCGGATCGTTCTTGATGCCGAGCTCGCCCAGCACCTCGTGGCAGGTCTTGCGCATGACCTGGGCGCGCGGATCGAAGTTCTTGTAGACCCGGTGACCGAAGCCCATCAGGCGGAAGCTGTCGTTCTTGTCCTTGGCGCGCTTGATGAACTCGGGAATGCGGTCCTTGTCGCCGATTTCCTGCAGCATCTTCAGCACTGCCTCGTTGGCGCCGCCGTGGGCGGGACCCCACAGGGACGCGATGCCGGCGGCGATGCAGGCGAACGGGTTGGCGCCCGACGAACCGGCCAGCCGGACCGTGGAGGTCGAGGCGTTCTGCTCGTGGTCGGCGTGCAGGATGAAGATCCGGTCCATCGCCTTGGCCAGGATCGGGTTGACCTTGAACGTCTCGCACGGCACGCCGAAGGTCATGTACAGGAAGTTCTCGGCATAGCTGAGATCGTTCCGCGGGTACATGAAGGGCTGGCCGACCGAGTACTTGTAGGCCATCGCCGCCATGGTGGGCAGCTTGGCGATCAGCCGGTGGGAGGCGATCATCCGCTGGTGCGGATCCTCGATGTCGGTGCTGTCGTGGTAGAACGAGGACAGCGCGCCGGTCACGCCGCACAGGACCGCCATCGGGTGCGCGTCGCGGCGGAAGCCGCGCAGGAAGTAGTTGATCTGCTCATGGACCATCGTGTGATAGGTGATGGTCTTGTCGAAGGTGGTGAGCTGGTCGGGCGACGGCAGCTCGCCGTGGAGCAGCAGATAGCAGACTTCCAGGAAATTGCAATTTTCGGCCAGATCTTCGATGGCATAGCCGCGGTGCAGCAGAATACCCTCATCGCCGTCGATGTAGGTGATCTTCGACTCGCAACTGCCGGTAGAGGTGAACCCCGGATCGTAGGTGAAATATCCGGTTTCGGCATAAAGTTTGCGAATATCGATCACTTCCGGACCGGTCGTGCCTTCAAGTACCGGAAAATTATAGGATTTCCCGGTGCTGTTATCAGTCAGCGTAACCGTTTTCTGGCTCATCTCGGCACTTCCTTGTGATTGCGGCCTCGGATTTCCCCGGACCGTCTCATATCAGGAGAGAATAATGCTGCAAAGCGGTCTTGGCAACGCAGCGCGTCGGCCCTAGCGCGGCTGCGCAACATCAGCAATGCGCGCGAGGGTTTCGGTTTTCCCTAATAACTCTGCAACCTCGAAAATGGGTGGGGAAATTGTCGAGCCCGATAGCGCCGCCCTGAGAGGCTGCGCCACCTTGCCCAGCTTCAGACCCCTGGTCTCGGCGAATTCCCTTACTTTCGTCTCGATTTCAGTCGAACTCCAAGCGTCGAATGGCCGCAGTTCCTCGGCCAGGTCGGCAAGCAGGGCGGCGCCGTCCCCGGTCACCAGGTCGGCCGCCTTGCCGGTCACCTCAAGCGGCCGGGCGGCAACGTAGAATTGCGCTGACTCAGCCAGTTCCACGAGCGTCTTGGCGCGCTGCTTGAGGCCCGGCATGGCCCGCGTCAACAGGTCGCGGCCCGAAGTTTCGACCGTCCTGCCGAGTTTGGCCTCGATCATCGGCGTGATCAGGCCGGTGAGACGGGCATCGTCGGCAAGCCGCATATAGTGTGCGTTCAGGCTGTCCAACTTGGCGAAGTCGAACCGGGACGGCGACCGGCCGATCCCGCCCAGATCGAACCATTCGACGGCCTGTTCCGTCGATATGATCTCGTCGTCGCCGTGCCCCCAGCCCAGCCGGAGCAGGTAATTGCGCACCGCTTCGGGCAGGTAACCCATGTCCCTGTAGGCATCAACCCCCAGGGCGCCGTGTCGTTTCGACAGTTTCGCGCCGTCAGCCCCATGGATGAGCGGGATATGCGCGAATTCGGGCAGGTCCCATCCCATGGCACGGTAGATCTGTACCTGACGGAAGGTGTTTGTCAGATGGTCGTCGCCACGGATCACGTGGGTCACGTCCATGTCATGGTCGTCCACCACGACCGACAGCATGTAGGTCGGCGTGCCGTCGGCCCGGAGCAGGACCATGTCGTCCAGCTGCGCGTTCTGCACCCGCACCTCGCCCTGGACATGGTCGTTGATGACGGTCTCGCCCTCCTGCGGGGCCTTCAACCGGATCACCGGGGCGACCCCGGCGGGCGCTTCGGACGGGTCGCGGTCCCGCCAGCGGCCATCGTAGCGCATCGGCTGGCCGGCCGCCTTCTGTGCCGCGCGCATGGCTTCCAGCTCTTCCTGGCTGGCGAAGCAGCGGTAGGCGTGGCCCGTCTCCAGCATCCGATGGGCGACCTCGGCATGGCGGTCCCGCCGCTCGAACTGCGAAACGGCCTCGCCGTCCCAGTGGAGCTCCAGCCATTTCAGTCCGTCGAGGATCGCCTCGACAGCCGCGTCGGTGGAGCGGGCGCGATCGGTATCCTCGATCCGCAACAGGAAGGTGCCGCCGTTGTGGCGGGCGAACAGCCAATTGAAGAGGGCCGTACGCGCCCCGCCGATATGGAGAAATCCGGTGGGCGAGGGCGCAAAACGCGTGACGACGGACATCGTAACCGCAATTCCGATCTGCACTGACAAAATGGTAACGGCTGACATAGCACATAGGGACCCTTCATGCACCCCAACCGGCGGGATGATGGTAAGAGTTGCTCTGCGGGCGCTCGCCGACTGCCTCGCGGCGGAGCGGGAACGCTGGATCCTCTGGGCGCCGGTCGGCATCGGGACAGGCGTGGCCGGCTACTTCGCGCTGCCCGTAGAGCCTCCGGGCTGGACCGGTGCGGCCGCTGTCCTGGTTCTCCTGTCGGCGATGCTCCTGGTGCGGCGCCGGGCGGTGGCGCCGCTGGTCTGCCTGGCGCTCCTGACGGTCGGGCTGGGTTTCACGGCAGCCCAGATCCGCACGGCGTCCGTTACCGCCCCGGCTCTGGTACGGGAAGTCGGTCCGGTCCCCGTGACCGGTCGGGTGATCGCTATCGACCGGCTGGAGAAGGGCGGCAGGGTCCTGCTGGGCGACCTGTCTATCCCGCGGGTGGAAGAGCAGGCGACACCCCGCCGCATCCGCCTGCGGCTGCGCGACGCCGCCCAGTTGCCGATGCCGGGAGAGCGGGTGCGAATCGTGGCCGTGGTCGGCCCGCCCGGCGTCCCGGTCGCCCCGGGCGCCTATGATTTCGCGCGGGCCGCCTTCTTCGCCGGCATCGGCGGAGTCGGATACGCGGTCGGACCCGTCCAGCAGGTGGAGCCGGTACCGGCCGGCGCCTGGGCCGACCTCATGGCCGGAACCGAGCGCATGCGTCTCACCATGGCCATGCGAATCGACGGCGCGGTGGGCGGTGCCGAAGGGGGCGTGATCGCGGCGCTGATGACCGGGCAGCAGACGGCCATTCCCGAGCAGGTGATGGAGGACTTCCGAGGCTCTGGCCTCGCCCACCTGCTGTCGATCTCCGGCCTCCATGTCGGGCTGGTGGCCGGCCTGGTGTTCTTCGCGGTCCGGGCCCTGCTGGCGCTGGTCGAGGCGTTGGCGCTGAACTGGCCGATCAAGAAGATCGCCGCCGTCGTCGCCATGGCGGCGTCGTTCTGTTACATGCTGGTGGTCGGCTCGCCCGTTCCGACGGAGCGGTCGGTCCTGATGACGGGCCTTGCCCTGGCCGCGATCCTGATGGATCGCAACCCGTTCAGCATGCGCCTGATCGCCTTCGCCGCGACGGTCGTGATCGTGAAGGAGCCCGAGAGCCTGCTCGGCGCGAGCTTCCAGATGTCCTTCGGCGCCGTGGCGGCCCTGATCGCGGCGTATGAGGTGATCAGTCCCTATTGGACCCGGATGCGCCGGGAGACGGGGCCGGTGGGACGCGCGGCGCTCCATCTTGCGGGTATCGCCCTGACGTCGGTGATCGCGAGCCTCGCCACCACGCCTTTCTCGATGTTCCATTTCCAGCAGGTGCAGTACTACGGCGTGCTTGCCAACATGATCGCCGTGCCGGTCACCTCGTTCTGGGTTATGCCGCTCTGCCTGGTCGTCTATCTGGCGATGCCCTTCGGCACGGAGCAGCTGCCTCTGACCGCCATGGGCTGGGGCGTGACCGTCATCATCGAGACTGCGCGGGTCACGGCCGGACTCCCGGGAGCGTCCCAACTGGTCGCGGCGATGCCCGGCTTCGCCCTTCCCGTCATGGTCTGCGGTGGTCTGTGGTTGGCCCTTTGGCGGCAATGGTGGCGCTTGCTGGGGATTCCGCCGATGGCCGCCGGCCTTCTGACGCTGATGCTGGACGACCGGCCCGACATAATGGTCGACGGTGCGGGCAAGCTGATGGCGGTGCGCGACGCGTCCGGCGCCCTGGCCCTGTCGTCACGCACCGCAGGCCGGTTTGCCGCCGAGGTCTGGCTTCGCCGCGACGGAGCGCAGGAGGCCGACACTTGGCCGCGGGAGGGCATCGGCGCCGGCGGCATGCTGTCGTGCGACCGTGCCGGCTGCCTCTATCGTTCCAAGGGTCATACCGTGGCGCTGGCCAAGGCGAGGCAGGCATTGGCGGAAGACTGCGCGGTGGTCGACATCGTGATTTCCGCCGATCCCGCGCCGCGCGGCTGTGCCGCCGGACTGGTGATCGACCTGTGGCGTTTGCGCCGCCACGGCGCCCATGCGATCCGGCTGTCGCCGGGTTCCGTGCGGGTCGATACTGTCGCTGCGGATCGTGGCCTGCGTCCCTGGACCAGTACTGTTGAAGCACCGCGAAAAGGCGGGGACCGGTGACGGTTCGGCGAACTACCTCTTTCGGGAGCTGGCTTGATCGAGCCTTTTGGGTGTTTACACCCCTGACACGACGTTCAGAGGTGAATAATGCGTAAGCTCGTCCTATCGATCTTCCTGTCCGGATCCCTGCTGGCCACGGCCGGCTGCGCGGACGGGATCGGCACGAAGCAGGGCGTTGGTACCCTCGGCGGTGCCGCGGCGGGCGGCTTGGCCGGTTCGCAGTTCGGCAAGGGTAAGGGGCAGTTGGCGATGACCGCGGGCGGTGTCCTGCTGGGAGCGTTGCTCGGCGGCGAGGTCGGAAAGTCGCTCGACAGGGCCGACCAGGCCTATGCGACCCAGGCGGCCAACAGGGCCTACGATGCGCCCGTAGGCGAGACAATCCGCTGGGAGAACCCGGAGAGCGGCAACTACGGGACGGTGACCCCGATTCGAGATGGACGCAACACCCAGACGGGCCAGTATTGCCGCGAGTTCACCCAGACGATCTATGTCGGCGGACGGGCGGAGCAGGCGACCGGCCGGGCTTGCCAGCAGCAGGACGGCACCTGGCAGATCGTCCCCTGACGCTGCCGGTCATCCAGGAGCGGAGGGACCGCCGGGGAGGAGACCGAATGGGAAATCCGATCATGGCCATCATGGTCGCGGCGCTGGTGGCCGGATGCACGCCCTACGCCGGTGTCGGCTACGGCACCGGCTACAACGGCTTCAACGTGGGAACCGGGATCAGCCTCTCCCCCGGGGTTCTGTCCGGTGACGCCCTCGGGCTCGGCTCTGGGCCCAAGCAGACCTTCGGGACGCTGGGTGGCGCGGCTCTGGGCGGCTTCGCCGGGTCCGGCATCGGCGGGGGGACCGGCAGGCTTGCTGCGGTCGGCGCGGGCACGCTGCTGGGCGCCTTCCTCGGCTCCGGGATCGGCGGATCGCTGGACCGGGCCGACGAGGCCTACGCCCGTCAGGCGGCGGCCCACGCCTATTCGGCGCCGGTCGGGATGCCGGTCCAGTGGAGCAATCCCCGGACCGGGAACATGGGGGCCGTCCGGACGACACGGGACGGCTGGTCGACGTCCGGGGCCTATTGCCGGGAATTCCGGCAGCAGATAGTGGTCGGCGGCAGGGTGCGATCGGCCTTCGGGCAGGCATGCCAGCAGCCGGACGGGACCTGGAGAATCGTCGGCTGATGCGGATATAGCCGTATGCTTTCGTTGTGGCGGCCCGGCAGAGATTCGATAATCGGCTTCCGGGAGCGAAACGCGAAAGAGCCGACATGCCGGCATATCGTATACTCATAGCCGACGACCATCCGCTGATGCGGGCGGCTCTTCGGCACGCCGTCGCCCAGTCCCTGCCGGACGCCACCCTGATCGAGGCCGGGAACTTCGATCAGGTGATGGAAATCGTCGGCAGCCGCCGCGACGCCATCGACCTGATCCTGCTGGACTTGCACATGCCCGGCATGAACGGCTTCATCGGCCTGTTCCTGCTGCGCGGCGAACACCCGGCCATTCCCGTGATCGTCGTCTCCGCGCTCGAGGACGGGATGACGATCCAGCGTTCGCTGGAGTACGGGGCGTCGGGCTTCGTTCCCAAGTCGGCGCCGATCGAAACCATTGCCGAGGCGCTGCACGCCGTCCTGGAAGGCGGCGACTGGTTTCCCGCGATCGAGGGGGAAGCGACGCCCGAACCGGTTCCCGATTCGGATTTCGCGGAACGCATCGCCTCCCTGACGCCGCAGCAACTCCGCGTCCTCGCGGGGATCACGGCCGGCAAGCTGAACAAGCAGATCGCCTTCGAACTCGCGGTATCCGAGGCGACCGTCAAGGCCCACGTGACCGTCATCCTGCGCAAGCTCGGCCTTTACAGCCGCACCCAGGTGATCATCGCCGCCGGACGCCTCGTGGTCGAGCCTCCCCGGGAGGAGCCAATCGGCCGAATTTCTTCGGCCTGACGGAACGGTTTATTCCGCCGCCTGTCGGGCGCGGGCAACCAGTTGCGCCACCAGCGCCCGCAGGGCGCCCGGCCGGAGCGGCTTGCGGGCCAGCGCGAAGCCCCGGGCGTCGGCCTCGTCCTGAATGGCGGGACCGTGGTCCGCGGTGATCAGGGCGGCCGGGACGGAGACGCCCAGGTGACTTTCCAGTTCGCCAAGCGCCTCAAGGCCGGTCGACCCGAAATCAAGGTGATAGTCGGTCAGGATGACGTCGGGGATCCGTCCGTCCAATGCCGCAAGCGCGCTTCCGGAGTCGGAGGCGGTCACCACGCGGCAACCCCAGCCCTCCAGCAGTGTCGCCATGCCGCGCGCCACCGCGGGATCGTTGTCGATGCACAGCACCAGAGCCGCGCCGAAATCCCGGCTGGGCCGCCGGGAAGGCTGGCGCCGCCGGGTTACCGCGGCGGCGGCATAGGGCACGGCGATCGCGAAGCAGCTTCCACGACCGCGCTCGGACCGGACCGTCACCTTGTGGCCCAGGATGCCGGCCAAGCGTTCGACGATGCTCAATCCCAGTCCAAGTCCCTTGCCTCGCTCCGCAGGGACATCCTCCAACTGCCGAAACTCGATGAAGATGTCGTTCAACTTGTCGTCGGGAATGCCGACTCCGGTATCCCAGACCTCGATCCGCAGTCCGTCGCGGCACCGACGGCAGCCGAGCAGGACGCGCCCCGACTCCGTGTAGCGGATAGCATTCGCCAGGAAGTTCTGCAGGATGCGGCGGAGCAGGGCCGGGTCGCTGCTGACCGCCGCGGTCGAGGCGACCGTGCGGAAAGCCAACCCATGCCGACCGGCAAGCACGGTGAACTCGTCGCGTAGCGGGCTCAGCACGTCTTCGATCCTGAAATCGGCGACCTTGGCGGTAACCACGCCGGAGTCCAGCTTGGAGACGTCCAGCAGTTCGCCCAGCAGTTCCTCCACCGAGCGGAGCGACGCGTCGACCTGGCCGATCAGCGGATCTGCATCGCGCTCCGCCAGCGCCGAGAGGAACAGGCGGGCGGCATGCAGCGGCTGCATCAGGTCGTGGCCGGCTGCCGCCAGAAAGCGCGTCTTGCTCCGGTTGGCCCGTTCCGCCTCGGCCTTGGCCGCGGCCAGATCGGATGTCCGCTCCTCGATCCGGCGTTCCAGCCCCTCGTTCGCCTCCCTCAGGGCGGCGGCCGTCCGGTGGCGCTCGGTCACGTCGGTGCAGGTCATCACGAAGCCGCCGTTCGGCATCGGATTGGCCGCCACCTCCAGGACGGTGCCGTCAGGCTGGCGCCGCTCGAACCTGCCGGAGCGGACCAGCCCGCTCCCCATGATCTCGGACAGCGGCATGTCGGCTTTGAGCAGACTCTCGGGCAGGCCGTTCAAGGCGGCGAACCGTTGGTTCCAGGTCATCACCCTGTCGTCACGGTCGACGACGCAGATTCCCTGGTGGATGTTCTCCAGCGTCGCGCGCAGCAGGTCGTGCTTGGCGAGGATGGCCCGGGATGCCTCGTCCAGCATGGAGCGAGCTGCCAGCGGGGACAGGCGGCCGCCTTTCAGCATGCCGGCCACCACGATGCGGGCGGAAGCCGATCCCAAGGCCCCCGCCAACAGGTTCTCGGTCAGCCGAACCGCTTCGCCATCGGCTTTGTCGAGCCATCCGGGCCGGCCGGCGAAGACGGCGTCGGCCCTTTCGCTCCCGACATATCGGGCCGCCAGGGCATGAAGATCGGCTACCCGGGTCATTCCCCGCACGGCGCCGGACTTGCCGTCGGACCGCATGGCGACGAACCGTTCCGCCTGCTGCCTCTCGACGTCCCGTTGGGGAACCGTGAGCGACAGGACTACGTAGCAGGCCATATTCAGCCCCAGGCTCCACAGGACGGAGTGGGTCAGCGGATCCGGGCCCGGCATGCCCAGAAGGGCGCGCGGGTTCAGCCAGCCAAGTCCCAGCGGCCCCTCCACCAGCAGGGCCGTGTCCATCCAGCCGGCATCCGCCAACGACGGCAGCAGGGCGGTGTAGGTCCAGACCGAGAAGCCTGCGGCAATGCCGCCGATGGCACCGGCGCGATTGCCCCGCCGCCAGACCAGTCCGCCGAACAGGGCGGGCGCGAACTGGGCGACGGCGGCGAAGGAGACGAGGCCGATCGTGGTCAGCGGGTAGGCGGCACCGATCAGCCGGTGGAAACCGTAGGCGAGCGCCAGGATTCCGACCACCGCGGAACGCCGGATGAGAAGCAGCGTGCGCGCCGGATCGTCCCGCCACGCGGCGGTGCCCGGCCGCAGGCGGAGCAGCGCGGGCACGACCACGTCGTTGCAGACCATGGTGCTGAGCGTTACCGCGGCGACGATGATCATCCCGGTCCCGGCCGACAATCCGCCGACGAAGGCGATCAGGGCGACGGTCGGCCAGCCCTCTGCCATGGGGATCGACACCATGAAGGTGTCGGCGCTGACGGTGCCGTCCGGGAACAGCAGGACACCGGCCAACGCTACCGGCATCACGAACAGGTTGATCACGACGAGATAGAGCGGGAAGAGCCTGGATGCGGCCTTCACGTCGTCGACATGGACATTCTCGACCACCGCCACGTGGAACTGGCGGGGCAGGCACAGGATCGCGAAGGCGGACAGCAGCGTCATGGTCCACCAGCTCCAGCGTCCCAGGTCCGGCACGAGCAGGTCGGGCAGGCGGGGATGCCCCGCGACACGCTCCCACAGGGCGCCGGGACCCCCCATGATCGCGAAGGTGACGACCCCGCCGACGATCAGGAACGCCGCCAGCTTGACCACGGATTCGAAAGCGACCGCCAGGACGAGGCCGCGATGGTGCTCGTTGGCGTGGATATGCCGCACGCCGAACAGGATCGAAAACACCGCCATGGCTCCGGTCACCAAAATCACGGTGTCCGTCGAGATCAGGCGATCGCCGGCGTCGGCTCCGGTCAGCGCCTCGAAACTGATCGCGATCGCCTTCAACTGGAGTGCCAGGTAAGGCAATACGCCGATCACCGCCGTGACGGTGACCAGCGCCGCGACAGTCTGGCTCTTTCCGTAGCGCGCGGCCAGGAAGTCGGAGATAGAGACGACGTTCTCCGACTTCGCGATGCGGACCATGCGTGCCAGCACCCGCGAGCCCAGACCCAGCATCAGGATCGGCCCAAGATATATGGGCAGGAAATCGAAGCCGCTGACGCTTGCGCGGCCGACCGATCCGTAGAAGGTCCATGACGTGCAATAGACCGCCAGGCTCAGGGAATAGAGGATCGGCGCCCGGGCCGCGCCGCGGCCGGCCGAGGACCAGCGGTCGCCTAGCCAAGCGACGGCGAACAACACTGAAAGGGTCACAAGCGCCACCAGCGCAACGATCCAGGTCTCCATCACCGCCTGTCCGCACAATTATTTCGAACACCTAGACCAAGGTCGGGGCTCCCAACGGTCGGGTTGTAGTATTAAACCTTGTCCACGATGAGGGCAGACACAAAGAAACAGCCTTCCGAGGAGACCCCAAATGCGACAAGAACTGACGCATAAGATCAGAAACAACCCAAAATTTGCTGAATTAACCCAAAAGCGCACAAAGTTCGGGTGGCAACTTTCCATCCTGATGCTGGCGCTCTACTACGGCTTTATCCTGATCGTTGCCTTCGTTCCCTCCCTGCTCGGTGTACCGGTCTACGGCGTGATCACGCTCGGAATTCCTTTCGGCCTCGTGATCATCATCTCGGCTTTCTTGCTGACCGGCATCTATGTGCGCCGCGCCAACAGCGAGTTCGACGAATTGAACCGGCAGATCATCGAGGAGAGCAGGCGATGAAACGGTTTACGCAAGGAGCAATGGCGGCGGGCGGACTGACGGCACTGGTCGCCGCCCCGATCGTGGCGGCATCCGGCACGGCTTTCGCCGCCGACGCGATCAGCGGCGCCGTCCAGCAACAGGCGACCAATTGGACCGCCATCGTCATGTTCCTGATCTTCGTGGCGGGAACCCTGGGGATCACCTACTGGGCCGCGTCCAAGACCAAGACCGCCAAGGACTTCTACTCCGCCGGCGGCGGTATCACCGGCTTCCAGAACGGCTTGGCGATCGCGGGCGACTACATGTCGGCGGCCTCGTTCCTCGGCATCTCGGCGCTGGTCTACACCTCGGGCTTCGACGGGCTGATCTACTCCATCGGCTTCCTGGTCGGCTGGCCGATCATCCTGTTCCTGATCGCGGAGCAGTTGCGCAACCTCGGCAAGTACACCTTTGCCGACGTCGCCTCCTACCGCCTCCAGCAGACCCCGATCCGCACCCTGGCGGCCTCCGGCTCGCTGGTCGTCGTGGCGCTCTACCTGATTGCCCAGATGGTCGGCGCCGGCAAGCTCATCCAGCTCCTGTTCGGCCTGCAGTATGTCTATGCGGTCGTGCTGGTCGGCGTGCTGATGATCCTGTACGTCACCTTCGGCGGCATGCTGGCGACCACCTGGGTGCAGATCATCAAGGCGGTCCTGCTGCTCTCCGGCGCCTCGTTCATGGCGATCATGGTGCTGGTCAACTACAACTTCAATATCGGCGCCCTGTTCCAGGCGGCCGTCGACATGCATCCGAAGCATGTCGCGATCATGCAGCCCGGCACGCTGGTGAGCGATCCCGTCTCGGCGATCTCGCTGGGCATCGCGCTGATGTTCGGCACCGCGGGACTGCCCCACATCCTGATGCGCTTCTTCACCGTCGCCGACGCCAAGGAGGCCCGCAAGTCGGTCTTCTACGCCACCGGCTTCATCGGATACTTCTACATCCTGACCTTCATCATCGGCTTCGGCGCCATCGTCCTGCTGATGAACAATCCGGAATTCTTCCGGCCCGGTCCGGACGGCACGGTCAACCCGATCACCAACATGATCGGCGGTACCAACATGGCGGCGATCCATCTGGCCCGCGCGGTCGGCGGCGACCTGTTCCTCGGCTTCATCTCGGCCGTCGCCTTCGCCACGATCCTCGCGGTGGTCTCGGGCCTGACGCTGGCCGGCGCTTCCGCGGTGTCGCATGACCTCTATGCCTCGGTGTTCCGCCGCGGCCGGGTCAACGAGCAGCAGGAGATCCGGGTCTCCAAGATCGCGACCGTCTGCCTCGGCATCCTGGCGATCATCCTGGGCATCGCGTTCGAACAGCAGAACATCGCCTTCATGGTCGGCCTGGCCTTCGCTATCGCCGCGAGCGCCAACTTCCCGATCATCTTCCTGTCGATGTTCTGGAAGAAGCTGACCACCCGCGGCGCCCTGATCGGCGGCTTCATGGGCCTGATCAGCGCCACCGTCATGGTCATCCTGGGGCCGACCGTGTGGGAGAGCGTGCTTTCCCACCCCAAGGGCAGCGCTCCCTTCCCGTACGACAACCCGGCGATCTTCTCGGTCACGCTGGCCTTCTTCGGGTCCTGGCTGTTCTCGGTGCTGGACAAGAGCCAGAACGCGGCCGACGAGGAGCGGGCATTCGAAGCCCAGTATATCCGTTCCCAGACCGGCATCGGGGCGGAGGGGGCATCTGCCCACTGAGTGCCGACCGTCGGATGTAAAGACGGGCGTTCAACGAACCTTCCTGACCGACCAACTGAAACGCCCCGGGAAGTCATCTTCCCGGGGCGTCTTGTCTGTGCCGACCTTGTGAGACCGGATCGCCGCTAAGTCCTTGAAAGCGTCGATTTTCCTTTCCAGGAACATCGTGAGGTGGCATGTGTTTTCGGGCAAAACAACCGGATCCGAAACGAGCAGACGAGGAGGATTTCATGTCGCCTGAACAGGAAGACCGGATCAAGCAACGCGCTTACGAAATCTGGGAGCGCGAAGGGCGGCCGGAGGGTCGTGGGGATGTGCATTGGCACATGGCCGCGCAGGAGATCAGGGCCGAGGACGGCTGGGTCGACGATGCCGCCGATCCCGCCGGACCGACCGACGATCTCGGCCGCCAGATGGGTTCCGCGGAGGCGTCCCTTTCTACTGAGAGCGCCGCTGCGGAAGAAGCACCCCCGGCCGAAGCGGTGCCGGTGCGCAAGACGCGCACCCGAAAGACGGCGGCTCCCAAAGCGGAGGAAGCGCCGCCGTCCGAGCCGAAGGCCAAGGGCCGGAAAGCCGCCGCGCCGAAAGCTGCGTCTGAAAAGCCGAAGCGTTCGGCCAAGGCCTGAAGCGGGAGCCATCACGCTGCACCGCTCACGCCAAAGGAGCGATGCCGCCCGGTCGTGCCGGACGGCATCATGCGGCTTCTTTAGATCCGGTGCGTGGTCGTCGTCGTGGTGCTGTGGCCCACCTCGGTGTCCTTGACCATGAATCCGAAATACGCGGCGGCAATGGCGATCACGGCATGCAGCCAGATGTCATTACCGTAAAGCGGGATCAGGCCGAAGGTGGTGTTCAGTCCCGGAATGAAGCCCATGACCGCCAGGACGGCATAGATCACGGCGACTGCCCGGGAATAGACGCGCGCGCCCCCATAGTTCCGGTACGCGGCGATACCCCAGATGCCGAAGATGATGTGAACAATGTTGTGCAGGATATTGACCGGGAACAGGCCGAACAGACGACCGAAGTTCTCGGTCACTTCCACGTCGGCAGCCTGTTCAGGCATGTGCATCAGTCCGGGAATGAAGCCGGCGACGCCGACCAGAAGGAATACGATTCCCAGGACAAGTGAGAAGTAGCGTGTGCTCATGGCTGGTTTTCCCCAAAGGTTGCACTGGACGTGTCCTGCCGCCCAACAGTGCGAAATCCCTTGGGTTCCCAAAAACCTTCGCGATCCGGATCAGGCCGGCCGCATGGCAGCCGTCAGCCTTTTTGCGGGTTCAGCGCCTGATCCAAGGTTTTGGCCTCCATGGCCCGGCGAACCATCGAGGTGATCGAACCGGGATCCGCGCAGGCTATGCGCATCCGTACTTCGTTGGGGATAGGGCCGAAGCGGTATTCGAGAATGTCGAGCAGCAACTCGGCCCTGCCCTCCGCCTTGCCCTCCGCCTTGCCTTCCACCCGGCCATCGGCTTTGCCGTCCGCGTACAATCTTTGAGCCATCGTCGCCACTTCGTCGCGCTCCTCTTTCGACAAGGGGGCCGTCAGCATGTCGAGGGTCGGCCGATCCAGGTCAGTATAGACATTGATCATGTAGATAAAAAGCTGGACGATCCTGTCATCCCGGTAGACTTCGTCGGAGGCCAGGGCAAGCAGCCGACTTCGAAATGCCCGTGTTCCGCGCGCCAGCTTGATGACTGCCAAACCGAAGCGCAGGAAGGGATCACGCGACAGATCCTCGTCCACCGTCGTGCGCATGTCGAAGACGGTATAAGCGAATTTCGGCACGAACGGTGCCAGTTCCGGACCGACATCGTACAGGCCCGAATAGTCCGGTGGCTCCGCCCATGGCTTTGTGCCATGACAGATCACCAGCGGAATGACCGGAGGCAACGGAGGTTTCCCGCCGCTGGCGATATGGTCTTCTCCGGTCAACGCGATGTAGCGCAGAAGCTTGGACAGTACGGCGGATGTCGGGCGTCTGCGGCCGTCATGTTCGATCAGGACCTGGGCAAGCGCGCTTCTCCCGGTTCGCAGGCCGATTCGGTAAAGGAGGTCCGTGTGGCTGTCGCGCTGGTCGGAATCGATGAAGGAGCCGGGCAGCAGCACGGGCAACTCCGGCGTCATCAGCGCCACGATCTCGGGCGGCAGCCGTTCGCGCAGGAAGGTCGCGGCGGTCGCCGGACGTCCGAGCAGGGTCTTGATGATATGGTCGTGGTGTGAGCTGCCGCGTGTCATGCGGAGCTTGTGGACTACAGGGGCATGCAGGGCAAGGCACTTCAGGTGCGTCCGGTTGTCACTTCGGGGACAATGCTACTGATGCTGGTTCAGAAGCTTGCGTTCTACCGTCTGAAGATGGCGGCGCATCGCCTGCGCCGCCTGCTCCATGTCCCGGTCCGCGATGGCGGCGACGATCTCCTCATGCTCGGTGAAACTGTGGTGCTTTGGATCGGGCTGCGTCCTGTTGGCGCGGAGTCGGCCCCAGGCCACCGCCCGCCTGACCGCGTTGAGCGTATCGAAGATGGTCAGCAGGAGCGTGTTCCGCGTGGCCTCGGCGATTGACCGGTGAAGGCGGTTGTCCCAGCTCTCGTACTGGCGCCAGGAGGCTGCCGTCCGCGACCGCGCCATGCAGGCCCGCATTTCCGCGATGTCGGCTGCCGTGGCATTGAGCGCCGCCATCCGCGCGATCTCCGGCTCGATCAGCAGCCGAGTCTGCATGACTTCGGCCGGATTGGTCCGGCTGGTCGTGACGGACAGATCGGCGAGGCTTTCCGTCGGCCGGCTGCCGATGAAGGTGCCCTTGCCGACATGGCGCCACAACTGCCCCTCCGCCTCCAGCGTCGCCAGGGCCTTCCGCAACTCGCCTCGGCTGACGCCGAGTTGCCGGCAGAGTTCGCGTTCCGGCGGCAGGCGGCTGTCCACCGTCAGCGGGGCCTGTGCCAGGAATGCCCGGAGTTGGGTCAGCGTGCCTTGTGGGTCGACACCGTTGGTCGTCATGGAGCCTCAACCAATTTCGTGATTGGTTCCCCATGATCGCCAGACAGCCCGAGAAAATCAAGTCATATCGCTTGACTCAAGCTCAAACCAAGCTTTACCATTGTGGTATTGGTTAAGAATGGTCGGGATCAACCCGGCCCGTGAGCATGTCTCGCAGACATCCGGTGATTGGCGAACCTATAGGGAGGAAGCCATGGCTTTGTTAGATCGGAACGTCCTGTCCAAGTCAGTGTCGCGCGCCGGGGCGGCGCTCGTCGTGGCCCTCGGCCTGTCGGCCGCGCCGTTCGACGCCGAGGCGGCCGGCAAGATCCGAATCGCTTTCGGCGACATCGCGTCGGTCGAAGCCCTGGGCTTCCTGACCGCGATCGAGCGGGCCAAGGAGCGCGGCGTCGATATCGACATCACATACCTTAAGTCCGAGGATATCGCCGCCCAGGCCGTGGTCGGCGGGCAGGCGGACATCGGCGTCGGCACGCCCTACGCGCTTCTCCAGAAAGTCCGCGCCCCGATCCGGATCTTCTACCAGATGAGCACGCTGCGCTTCTATCCCGTGGTCAACACGGAGTTCCACCAGGACTGGAAGGATCTGAACGGGCAGGAGATCGCGGTTCACTCCCGCGGCTCGGGCACCGAGGCGATCATGAACCTGCTGGCCAAGAAGAACGACATCCGTTACGGCCAGGTCAGCTACGTTCCGGGCTCGGAGGTCCGTACCGGAGCGCTTCTCCAGGGCAACGTCAAGGCGACCATCGTCGATTCCGCCGGCTGGCGCCTGCTCCAGGCACAGGCTCCCGGCAAGTTCAAGGTGCTGCCGGTGGAGGGCATCGACGCCAGCGACGAGGCGCTCTACGCCAACACCAATTTCCTGGAGCGCGAGCGGGAATCGGTCAACATCCTGACCGAGGAACTGCTGAACACCTTCCGGGAAATCGACGCCAAGCCCGCCATCGTCACCGAGTTCCGCCAGAAATACAACCTGCTTCCCGACCTGCCGGCCGAAGTCGTCGCAGACTTGGAGCCCTACTACAAGGATGCCGCGGATGTCGGCCTGTTCCCGGCCAATGGCGGCGGGGAGGACGCGGCCCGCGACGACTTCGAGTTCTACAGCGTCGCCGGACAGCTGCAGGGCGATCCGGCGAGCCTGAAGGTGGCCGATTTCTGGACGCTGGAGCCCCTGGACCAGGCTCTTCAGAAGGTCGGCCGGCGCTGACGCCGGCCGGTACGGAGACCTGACGAAGACCGCAAGGACCCGACATGTCGCAGCTTCTCGTCCATAACGCCGGTCCGCCGATCGGGCCGGCAACCGCCTTCGCCCGCTGGGCCGCCTCCCGTGACCATAGCCTGTTCTGGCGGCTGCTCTCCCTCGCGCTGTTCTGCGGCATCTGGGAGGTGGCGGGGCAGATCCCGGTCAACTATGCGCTGCCGCCTTTCTCCCAGACATTCATGGCGTTCGTCGGGATGGTGCTGGACGGCAGCCTGATCTCGGCATACGCAACCACGCTCCAGCCCCTGGTGATAGGCATCGTCATCTCCGCCGTCATCGGCGTCGGCATCGGCATCCTGATGGGGCTGAAGCCGATGGCGGAGTGGCTGGCCGCGCCCGTCTTCATCGTGATGCAGGCTGCCCCCATGGCGGCGCTGATCCCGCTGATCACGTTCGTCTACGGCATCGGCATGACCTCCAAGGTGCTGTCGGTCTGCGTCCTGGCGCTGCCGGTGATCGTGCTCAACTGCTACAAGGCGGTCCGCAACGTCAATCCGTCCCTGGTCGCCATGTGCCGCTCCTTCCAGGGCACCCGCTGGCAGCAGGTCGTGAAGATCGTCATTCCCGACGCCAGCCCGCTGATCTTCGCCGGCCTCCGCCTGGGCATCTCGGCCGGCTTCATCGGCATCGTCCTGGCGGAACTGCTGATCACGCCGACCGGTATCGGCGACCTGATCACCTACCATCGCTCGGTCGCCAATTATGCCGAGATGTACGCGACCATCACCTCCATCATCGTTTTCTCCGCGGTCACGGTCGGGGGCTTGCAGCGCCTCGAAGTGTCCCTGTTCCGCCCCGAGAAGAGGGAGATCGCCTGATGCAGGCCGCCATGCCCCGCATCCACGAAATGCCCGTCCCGGCCAAGGCCGACAACATCGTCGAGGTCCGCGGCCTGTCGAAGTTCTACGGCACCTTCGAGGCGCTGAAGGAGATCGACCTGGACTTTCCCCGCGGCGAGCTGATTTCGCTGCTCGGCCCCAGCGGGTGCGGCAAGACCACCCTGCTGAAGATGATCGCCGGCCTGATCGAGCCGACCAAGGGCGAGGTCCTGGTCAAGGGTCGCCCGGTCACGGGTCCGGGGCCGGAGCGCGCGTTCGTCTTCCAGGACTTCGCGCTGATGCCCTGGGCGACGGTCATCCGCAACGTCGCCTTCGGGCTGGAGCTCCGGGGCATGCCGAAGCCCCAGCGCCAAGAGATCGCCCGGCGCTACATCGCCGAGGTCGGTCTGGCCGGCTTCGAGGAACGCTACCCGCACGAGCTGTCCGGCGGCATGCGCCAGCGGGTGGGCCTGGCCCGCGCGCTCTCGGTCGATGCCGACGTGCTGCTGATGGACGAGCCGTTCTCGGCGGTGGACGAGCAGACCCGCCGCAAGTTCCAGGAGGACCTGCTGAGCCTGCGCCGGGTCCAGCGCAAGACCTTCATCTTCGTGACCCACAGCATCGAGGAGGCGGTCTATGTCTCCGACCGAATCATCCTGCTGTCGCGCGGGCCCGGCCGGGTATCCCGCATCATCAGGCCCGATATCCCGCGGGACGGCACTCCCGACGAGATCCGCCGCGACCGGCGCTACCTGGATACCGTCGAGGACATCTGGGACGGCCTGAAGCAGTTCGTCGAGTGAGCGGGGAAGGGGAGGGACGGCCATGACCCTGTTCGGTTACCGCGTGCCCATGATGTCCTCGCTGCTGGTCTGGTGCCTGCTGTGGGAGCTGGTCGGCCGCCTGGACCTGATGTTCCTGATCCCGCCGTTCACGGCGGTCCTGGCTGCCATGGTGGAGCTGGTGCAGTCGCCGCAGTTCCAGTCGGCCACGGTGGTGACGCTCCGCAGCTTCGTTGCCGGCATGGTGCTGGCGATCGTGGTGGGCGTGGCGCTGGGCGTGCTGATGGGCCGGTTCCGCGCCGCCGACCGCCTGCTCGGCATGTGGGTGAACCTGTTCGTCAGCGCCCCGCTGTCGGCGCTGGTGCCGATCCTGATGATCCTGTTCGGCCTGGGCGACGCCACCATCGTCGCGACGGTCTTCCTGTTCGCGGTCTGGATCATCGCGCTGGACACCCAGGCCGGGGTGAAGCACATCTCCGGCTCGCTGGTGGAGATGAGCCGGTCGTTCGGCGCCAAGCCGCGCGACGTCTACCTGAAAATCCTGCTGTGGGCGGCCTTGCCGGAGATACTCGCCGGCATCCGCCTGGGCATGATCCGCGGCGTGAAGGGAGTGGTGATCGGCCAGCTTCTGGTCTCGATCATCGGCTATGGTGAGCTGTTCGAACTGTACTCCCGCAATTTCCTGATGGAGCGGTTCTGGGCGCTGACCATCCTTGTTTTCGCTTTCGCCATCCTGGTGTCCGAACTGGTCGGCACCATCGAAAAACGCATCGAATACTACGCTGGAGTCCGTCAATGAGTGCCAATAGCAACGGCCGCTGGGCCTTCGAACCCGCCGCCATCCCCAGCCTGCCGATCCGCGGCTCCGACGCGCGCTTTCCGGTCCATCGCATCTACTGCATCGGCCGCAACTTCGCCGCCCACGCGATCGAGATGGGGCACGATCCCAACCGCGAGCCGCCGTTCTTCTTCCAGAAGAACCCGGACAACCTGGTCACCGACGGCAAGTTCCCGTACCCGGACCGGTCGGACGACGTGCATTTCGAGATCGAGATGGTGGTGGCACTGTCCAAGGGCGGCAAGAACATCCCGATCGACCAGGCGCTCGACCATGTTTTCGGCTATGGCGTCGGCCTCGACATGACCCGGCGCGACCTGCAGGGCGAGGCCAAGAAGCTCGGCCGCCCGTGGGAGATCGGCAAGGCGTTCGAGGCGTCCGCCCCGTGCAGCGAGATCATCCCCGTCACCGAGATCGGCCATCCGAGCCAGGGCCGCGTCTGGATGAAGTGCGACGGCGAGCAGCGGCAGGAGGGCGACCTGAACCAGATGATCTGGAAGGTGCCGGAGATGATCAGCTACCTCTCCGACTACTTCACCCTGGCCGCCGGCGACGTGATCTTCACCGGGACGCCGGCGGGAGTGGGCGGCGTCAAGCGCGGGAACGTGCTGGTCGGCGGCGTCGACGGGGTCACCGAGCTGAACGTCACCGTGGTCTGAGCCCTTCGGCCCGGAGTTCCGAAAGGGAGCATCGTCCGCCGACGATGCTCCCTGGATTTCGATTTTTCGACGCTGTATCAGGGTATGGCCGGCTGCAACGAAGTCCCGCGCCTGGAGTACCCTGGTGACACGCGTCAACCCTCTCGTTCACGAAACCGCCAGTCCGCCGATACCCGAAGCCCAGGGCTGGGCCAAACGCTATGACGGCGGTCGCGGCCCTCTGGTTGATCTGGCGCAGGCCGTTCCCGGCTACCCGCCCCACCCCGACATCCTCGAAGCCCTGACGAGCGCCGCCGCGTCGCCGCTGCTGGCCGGCTATGGCGCCATCCTCGGCGACCAGGACCTGCGGACGGCCTATGCCGGCCATGTGTGCGGGATCTTCGGCGCGCCGATCCGGCCGTCCGAGATCGCGATCACGTCGGGATGCAACCAGGCCTTCTTCGTCGCGGCGCTGGCGCTGGCGAAGGCCGGCGAGGCGATCGTCCTGCCGAGCCCCTGGTACTTCAATCACAAGATGACGCTGGACATGCTCGGGATCGAGGCCCGGGCTGTGCCCGCATCGGCGGAGGACGGGTTCGTGCCGGACCCGGCGCGGATCGCCGCCGCCATCGACGAGCGCGTCCGCGCCGTCGTCCTGATCAGTCCCAACAATCCGACCGGCGCCGTCTACCCGCCGGAAACGCTGCGGGCGATCCATCGCATCTGCCGCGACCGGGGCGTGGCGCTGATCCTGGACGAGACCTACCGGGACTTCCTGGCCGATGCCGGGACGCGACCCCACGACCTGTTCCGGCAGCCTGGTTGGCAGGACACGCTGGTCGAGCTCTACAGCTTCTCGAAATCATTCTGCATCCCCGGCCACCGGCTCGGCGCCGTGGTCGCCGGCGAGGCGTTCCTCGCGGAGTTCGCCAAGGTGATGGACTGCGTCCAGATCTGCGCGCCGCGGGTGGGCCAGCACGCGCTGGCGGCCACGCTGGAGCCGATGGCCGCCTGGCGGGAGGAGAACCGGCGGGAGATCATCGGGCGGGCCGCGGCTTTCCGGGCTTCGGCGGCTCGGTTGGACGGCTGGCGACTGGACGCGATCGGCGCCTATTTCGCCTTTCTCCGCCATCCCTTCGACGCGCCGGCCGCCGCCGTCGCCGAGCGGCTCGCGGAGGAGCGCGGCGTCCTGTGCCTGCCCGGCAGCTATTTCGGTCCGGGCAACGAAAGCCATCTCCGCATCGCCTTCGCCAACGCGGATCGGGCGGCCATCGAAGGACTGCCCGACCGGTTCCTGAACCTGACGATAGGATAGGACGATCCATGGACCAGGAAGAACTGGAGCGCCTGCGCGCGAAATACGGCCAACTGCACGGCGGCGAGGTGTTCGACCCGACCTTCCGCAAGGTCGCGGACACGATCTTCTCCAAGAGCGGCACGCGGCTCGCCCCCTATGCCGGCATGCCGACCTTCCTGACGGCGCCGCACCGGCCGATCGACCCGCAGGACCCGGATTTCGGCGACCTGCAGGTCGCACTTCTCGGCGTGCCGATGGACCTGGGCGTGACCAATCGCAATGGGTCGCGCTTTGGTCCGCGGGCGTTGCGGACCATCGAGCGGATCGGTCCCTACAACCATGTGCTCCAGACGGCCCCGGTCACCGAACTCCGGGTCGCCGACATCGGCGACGTGCCGTTCCGCAGCCGCTTCAGCCTGGACCTGTCCCACGAGGACATAGAGGCTCATGTGGCGAGGATCGTGGCGGCCGGCGTCGCTCCCCTGTCGGTCGGCGGCGACCATTCCATCTCGCTGCCGATCCTGAAGGCGCTGGGCAAGGGCCGGCCGGTCGGCATGATCCATATCGACGCCCATTGCGACACCAGCGGCGGGTTCGACCAGACGAAGTTCCACCACGGCGGGCCTTTCCGTCAGGCGGTGCTGGAAGGCGTGCTGGACCCGAAGCGGGTGATCCAGATCGGCATCCGGGGTTCGGCCGAGTACCTGTGGGAGTTCTCCTACGACAGCGGCATGACCGTCATCCACGCGGAGGAGATCACCGGCCTCGGCATGCCGGCGGTGATCGAGCGCGCCCGCACGGTGGCCGGCGATGGCCCGACCTATGTCTCCTTCGATATCGACAGCCTGGATCCCGCCTTCGCGCCCGGCACCGGCACGCCCGAGATCGGCGGCCTGACCACCCGCGAGGCGCTGGAACTGCTGCGCGGGCTGAAGGGCCTGGACATCGTCGGCGGCGACGTCGTCGAGGTGGCCCCGCAATACGACGCCACGACCAACACGGCCCAGGCGGGCGCGCAGATGCTGTTCGAGATCCTCAGCCTGATGGTCTATAGCCCGTCGATCGGCGCCAAGCAGTAACGAACCAAAAACAAAAGACCGCACGAACAGAACAGGAAGGTGAAGCGATGACCGAGTTCAACAAGTTCGGGATCACCCGGCGCAGCGTCCTGGCGGGGGCCGCGGCTGGCGCCGCCCTGCTCGCCATGCCCTCCATCCTGCGGGCGGCCGACCGTTCGCTGAAGGTCGGCGTCTATGGCGGGTACTTCCAGGAATCCTTCGACGAGCATATCTTCCCGGATTTCACCAGCGCCACCGGGATCGAAGTGGAGTCCATCTCGGAGCCGACGGGAGAGGCCTGGCTGGTCCAGCTGTCCCAGGCCGCCCGCGCCGGCCAGGCGCCGGCCGACGTGTCGATGATGTCCCAGGTCGCCATGCTGAAGGGGCAGGCCATCGACCTGTGGGCTCCGCTCGACCCCGCCAAGCTTACCAACCTGGGCAACCTGCTGCCGCAGTTCGTCAACAAGTACCCCGACGGGCGGATCGCCGGCGTGGGTGCGGTCGCCTGGTACATCACGCTGGTGACCAACACCGACGTCTTCCCGGAGGCGCCGGAATCCTGGGCCGCGCTGTGGGATCCCGCCAACCGGGACCGGCTGGGCCTGCTGGCGCTGGTCTCCAACTCCTTCCTGCTCGAAGTGACCGCCAAGACCTTCTTCGGCGGCCCCGCCAAGCTCGACACCGAGGATGGCATCCTGGAGGTCATGGACAAGCTGGCGGAGGTCAAGCCGAACGTCCGGCTGTGGTACCGGGACGAGGCGCAATTCGAGCAGGCGCTGAAGTCGGGCGAGATCCCCATGGGCCAGTACTACCACGACGTGACCGGCCTCGCCGCTGCCGACGGCAACCCCGTCCGCTCCACTTTCCCGAAGGAGGGCGGTATCCTGGATTCCGGCTGCTGGGCGGTGTCGGCGGCCTCCAAGAAGACCGCTGAGGCCCACGAATTCATCAACTACATGAGCCAGCCGCAGATCCAGGCGAAGCTGTCGCGCAATGTCGGGACGGCGCCGACCGTCGCCCGCAGCCTGACCGACCTGACGGACCAGGAGTTCGCGGCGGTATCCAGCGACATCGAGCCGATCATCCCGCGTTACGACCTCTACCAGACCAAGTCCGACTGGCTGAACCAGAAATGGACCGAGCTGATCGTCGCCGGCTGACTTGACCTGGGGGAGGCTATCCATGTCCGGCCTGGTACTTGAGGGCATATCCAAGCGGTTCGGCGGCGTCGCCGCCGTCGACCATGTCGACCTCGCCGTTCCGAACGGAACCTTCGTCTGCATGCTGGGGCCGTCCGGTTGCGGCAAGACGACCCTGCTGCGGACCATCGCCGGGCTGGAGGAGCCGACCTCCGGCCGGATCCTGATCGACGGCAAGGACATGACACGGGTGCCGGCGCATCGGCGCGACTTCGGCATGGTGTTCCAATCGCTGGCCCTGTTCCCGCACCTGAACGTCGGCGAGAATGTCGCCTACCCCCTGCGCATCCGAGGCGTCGGCCGGGCCGAGCAGGAGGCGCGCGTGGAGGAACTGCTGGCCCTGGTCGACCTGCGCGGCTATGCCGGCCGGCCGGTATCGCAGCTCTCCGGCGGACAGCGCCAGCGCGTCGCCATCGCCCGCGCTCTGGCTCTGTCACCCAAGCTGTTCCTGCTCGACGAGCCGCTGTCCGCGCTGGACGCCAAGCTGCGCGAGGCCATGCAGGTGGAGCTTCGCAAGCTCCAGCAGCGCCTGGGCATCACGACGATCGTCGTGACCCACGACCAGCGGGAGGCGATGACCATGGCCGACCTGGTCGTCGTGATGGGTCAAGGGCGCATCCAGCAGGCGGCATCGCCGGTCGAGATCTATCGGCGTCCGGTCAACAGCTTCGTCGCCGACTTCATCGGCTCCACCAACCTGATCATGGTCCGTGCGGGCGGGCAGGGCGTCGAGGCTCCCGGCGGCACCATCCCCGGCGTCAGCCTGGCGCCGGGCCAGGCGGAGGCGACGCTGTCGGTCCGGCCGGAGGACATCCACCTCGTCCCGGCCGGCGAGGCTCCGCTGACCGGCCGGATCAGCTTCATCCGGGACCTGGGCGCCAGCATCGAGACCTTCGTCGATGCTGATGGCACCCAGATCGTCGCGGTCGCCTCCCCGCGCGAGCGGGCGCATTTCCAGGTCGGCGATACCGTCGGATTGAGGCTCGATCCCGAAACCTGCCGGGTTCTTGCGTCGTGAGGGCGGATGCTCCGAAGCGGGCGGCGGACTACGCCCCGCTGGCCTTCCCAGCCCTGATGCTGACCGTCTTCTTCGTGGTGCCGTTCGGCATCATGGTGATGGTCAGCTTCTTTCAGCGCCAGCCCGGCGGTTTCTACACGCCGGACTTCGTGTTCAGCAGCTACGAGCGCTTCCTCACCGCCTTTTTCGGCGGCGTGCTGGGGTTCTCCCTGGGGCTGGCGGCGCTGGTATCCGTGATCTGCGTCGCGGTCGGGTTTCCTTTCGCCTATGAACTGGCCCGGACCCGCCGCCGGGTCCAGGTCGCCTGGCTGGTGGCCCTGCTCGCGGTGCTGTCCCTGTCGGAGGTGATCATCGGCTTCGCCTGGTCCACGCTGCTGTCGCGGACCGCGGGGATCTCCAACCTGCTGGTCTGGCTCGGACTGATGGAGAGGCCGACGGCGCTGACTCCCAACTTCGGCGCCGTGCTGACCGGCATGGTCTATCAGGCGTTCCCCTATACCGTGCTGGTCCTCTATCCGGCGATGGCGCGGCTGGACCCGACCCTGATGGAGGCGTCGCGCACCCTGGGCGCCCACCCGCTCCGCGCGTTCCTCACCGTCGTCGTGCCGGCGTTGCGGAACACGATCCTGGCGACCTTCATCATGGTCTTCGTCTTCGCGCTCGGTTCCTACCTGCTGCCCCAGCTCCTGGGACGGCCGCAGCACTGGACCCTGTCGGTGCTGATCACGGACCAGGCGGTCTATCAATCGAACCTGCCGTTCGCCGCCGCCATGGCCGTGTTCCTGGTTCTGGTGACGCTCTCGCTGGTGGGGCTCGCCTTGCTGGTCGGCCGGAAGGAGAGCGCGGCATGAGCGGCAAGCTGTTCCGGCGCGTTCTGTTCACCCTGGTCGCGCTGTTCCTGGCGGCGCCGCTGATCGTCATCGCCGGAGTGTCGGTCAACGCGCAGAGGACCCTGGTCTTCCCGCCCGCGGGCTTCTCCGTCCGCTGGTACGGCGAGATCTTCACCGACGCCGCCTGGCGCGGCGCCCTGACGGCCTCGGTGGCCGTCGCGGCGCTCTCCGCGGCGCTGGCGGTGGCGATCGCTTTCCCGCTCTCCTGGTTCCTGTGGCGACGCTACGCTCCCTGGGCGCGCGTGTTCCAGATGCTCGGCACGGCGCCCTTCATCCTGCCGCCGGTGATCACCGCGCTGGGCTTCCTGACGTTCTGGACGACGGTCGGGGCTTACGGGCAACCCTGGACGGTGGTGGTGGCGCACGGCATCTTCTTCGTCACCCTGCCGCTGGTCACGCTCTCGCTGGGGTTCGCGTCGATCGACCGGGCGCTGGTGGAGGCGGCGGCGACCATGGGGGCCGACGACCGGACCATCCTGCGAACCATCGTGTTTCCCCTGATCCGCCCCTACATCGTGTCGGGGTTCGCGTTCGCCTTCGTGCTGTCGCTGAACGAGTACATCGTCGCCTACATGACGGTCGGCTTCACGCTGGAGACACTGCCGATCAAGATCTTCAACTCGCTGCGCTACGGCTACACCCCGACCATGGCGGCGGTCAGCATCCTGTTCGTCGCGGTGGCGGCCTTGATCTTCGGCCTGATCGCCCGCTTCGGCGACCTGCCCAAACTGCTCGGCGCCTGGAGTTCGCGGGATTGACCAACGCCCCCCTGCGTCTCGCCCTGCTCCAGATGGAAGCGGTCGCGGGCGATGTCGCCGCCAACCTGGACCGCATCGCCGCCGCCGCCGAGGAGGCAGCCGCCGCCGGTGCCGGCTGCCTGCTGGCGCCCGAACTGGCGCTCACCGGCTATGGCGCCGGTTCCGCCATCCGGGACATGGCCGAACCTGCCGATGGCGCGCAGGTCGCGGGCCTTGCGGCGATCGCCGCCCGCACCGGAATCGCCGTGGTCTGCGGCTTCGCCGAAGCTGTGGACGGAGCCGTCTTCAACAGCGCCGCCGCGGTGCTGCCGGACGGCACCCGGCACGTCTATCGCAAGCTGCACCTGTACGGCGACTACGAGAAGGGGCTGTTCCGCCCCGGGGAGGCCGCTCCGGCGGTATTTCCTCTGGGAGGCCTGAAGGCCGGCCTGCTGATCTGCTACGATGTCGAGTTTCCGGAGATGGTTCGCCATCTCGCGTCATCCGACGCCGACCTGATCCTGGTGCCGACTGCCTTGCCGGCCAGCGAGCACGCCGCCTTCATCGCCCGGTCGATCATTCCCGTACGGGCTTTCGAGAATCAGGCGTTCGTCGCCTACGCCAATCACGCCGGACAGGACGCCGCGTTCGCCTATGCCGGGCTGTCCGGCATCGCGGCGCCTGACGGTTCCGACCTTGCCCGCGCGCCGGCGTCGGGCGCCCACCTGCTGGTTGCCGACCTCGATCCCGCCGCTTTCGGCGCCGCCCGCGCGGCGAACCCGTACCTGATCGACCGCCGAATGCGTTTCATCAGCGGATCCGACCAGACCTGAACCAACCAGACCTCAAGAGGAACGCCTCCCATGACCGCGACCCCGTTTCCGGAACCGGCCGTGCCCCCTCTGCCGGAGCCGTACCAGACTCCCTCGGCACTCAACTTCTCCACCGTGATCGGCTGGCCCGAGGGGCGGAAGCCGGCTGCTCCCGACGGCTTCGAGGTGACCCTCTACGCCGACGGCCTGGATTACCCGCGCTGGTTCCACCTCCTGCCCAACGGCGACGTCCTGGTATCGGAAGCCCGGACCCAGCTCAAGCCGGACCACAACCCCAACTCGCCCGCGGTCCAAGGCGACAAGCGCTCCCGCGCGCTCGGCCAGAGCGCGAACCGCATCACCCTGCTGCGCGATGCCGACGGCGACGGCGTTCCGGAAATCCGCGAGACCTTCCTGGAAGGTCTGAGTCAGCCTTTTGGCATGGCCCTGCTCGGTGACACGCTCTATGTCGCCAACACCGACGGCGTCCTGGCCTTCCCCTATGCAGAGGGGCAGACCCGCATGGAGGCCGAGGGCCGCAAGATCCTCGACCTGCCGGCAGGCGGCTACAACAACCATTGGACCCGCAACATCCGCGTCGGCCCTGGCGGGACCAAGCTGTACGTGACCGTGGGCTCTGCCAGCAACGTGGCCGAATACGGCATCGACGAGGAGCATCGTCGCGCCGCGATCCTGGAGATCAACCCGGACGGCAGCGGCGAGCGGATCTTCGCCAGCGGCCTGCGCAATCCCGTCGGCCTCGACTGGGAGCCGGAGACCGGCGTGATGTGGACGGCGGTCAACGAGCGGGACGAGTTGGGCGACGAACTGGTGCCCGACTACATGACCAGCGTCCAGGATGGCGGCTTCTACGGCTGGCCCTATTCCTACTTCGGCAAGATCGAGGATCCCCGTCTGCGCGGCCAGCGACCCGACCTCGTGGCGAAGTCGATCGTGCCGGACATGGCGCTGGGCTCCCACACCGCGTCGCTGGGCCTCGCCTTCTATCGCGGGACGGCCTTCCCCGAACGCTATCGCGGCGGTGCCTTCATCGGTCAGCACGGTTCCTGGAACCGGTCCGAGCTGTCGGGCTACAAGGTGCTGTTCGTCCCCTTCGCCAATGGCCGCCCGAGCGGCCCGGGCGAGGATTTCCTGACCGGCTTCGTCGCCGAACAGTCCAGGAGCGAGGTGTATGGCCGGCCCTGCGGCATCGCCGAGCTGCCCGACGGGTCGCTGCTGGTGGCCGACGACGCGGCCGACAGGATCTGGCGCGTCTCGGCCGTCCGCTAGTGGTCCGGCACTGTGGTTTTGAATGATTGAACGTAGGTCGGCCTCGGCCGAAGGCCGAGGCCGACAGCATGGCCGGAGCGTCGATGCAGGGGGTCGGCATTCGCCCTGACGGGCGAAGGCCGACCTACCGCACTCCGCTCCGCCGAACGTCATCAAAAACACTGTGCAGGACCGCTAGGCCGAGCCCGCCTCGCGGCTTCCGGTATCGACCGCGAAGTCGAGCTGGAGGCTGACCAGATCGATTCCCCGTTCGTCCGGCTCGCTCTCGGCCAGCAGGAACGGCCCGTAGTCCGCCCGCTCCGTGCGGGCGATCAGCACCACTCCCGCCGGGAGCACGATGACCTGCCACAGCACGTCCTCGTGTTCCCGGCTGGCGGTGACCGGATCGATGCCGCTGGCACCGTGGGCCGCCATGCGGGAGAAAGCGACCATCCCCGCTGCGTCGCGCATGGCCGGCCGGTACGAGGGATGCCGTGACAGGGCGGCATCGCCCATGCGGGGCGGCAGGTCCAGCGTGGCGATGATCCTTGGGCCGAACGGGGTGTCCCGCAGGCAGCCGTCGATCAGCACGGCCGGTGCGCCGAGATCGCGCATTATGGAGCGGCAATGGGCCAGCAGGGGACGCCATAGGGGCGGCGGATTGGAGACCAGGATCGGGATGCATCGAGCCATGGTTCGAAAGGTAAGGAGCGAGCGGGCGAAAATCGAGAGTTGTTGACACAGGTTCGCGAGCCGCCAAACATCGCACTCCCAATCCAATCCGGTTCCTGTACGTTCACATCATGGCCCGCATCCAGATCATCGCCCGAATCAACCTCGACGTCGTGGTCCGACTTGACGGCGCCGTTTCCAGCGGGGCACAGCTGAAGGGACAGTTCGATCAGGGCCGCCTCGGCGGCGGCGGATCGAACACCGGCGTGGCGCTCGCCTATGCCGGGCACGACGTGGCGCTGTTCGCCGATGTCGGCGGGGATGCCCTTGGATCGACCATGCTTGCCGAACTCTCCGGCCTGGGCATCGACGTCTCGAGCGTGCGGCGCCTCGCCGAACCGACGCCGCCGGTTCTTGTCCTGCTCGACCCGAACGGCGAGCGGACGATCATCCGGGGACGCCCCTCGGTGGTCCTGCCGCCGCTCTTGCCCGATCCGTCGGAGCTGTCGGATGTTCTCTACGTCAAGGCATACGCGCCGGAGGTGGCCGACCTGCTGCGCGACAGAATGGGGTCATCCCTGGTGGTCAGCCACGCGCCGCCCGCCGGAACGGCAGCTTGGCCGGCGCACGTGATGGTCGATTCTGCTGCCCACATGACCGCGGAAGCGTTGTCCGACCCCTATGGGGCGGCCAGGAGCCTCGCGGGGGAGGGACTGCGCTGGATGGTGGTAACCGACGGCTCCAGGGGGGCCACGGCCTTCGGTCCTTCCGGTCCGGTCCATGTTCCGGCCGAGCCCGCGGCCGTCGTGGACAGCACGGGCGCCGGCGACGTCTTCACCGCCGGGTTGATCCACGGGCTGGTCGGCGGTGCGTCGATCCGCGATGCCCTATCGATCGGAACCCGCTGGGCGGCGCTGACGGTCACGTCGCCGACATCCGTGCCGCCGCCTTCCCTCCGGGACCTGACCGGCTGCCCTTAAGCCCCGGCGAACTCGGTCTTGGGCACGCCCAGGACCTTCGCCAGCTGCTTCATCCGCATCTGGACGGCATCGCTGTCGGGGACGTCCTCGCTGCCTTCCGCGACCTCCAGGCGGACGGCGTCGGCGGTGATCTTCAGCCGCGCCGTATCCAGGATATCCGGCACGCTGCCGGAGAAACGGTGACCGAGCTGCATCGCGCGCCCGAGGATCTGGGCGCGACGCTGCACGGCCGCCGTCAGCAGCGACAGCGCGGGCTGAAGGCACGGATCGTCCGGTTTGCCGCCGTAACGGGCATGCAGGGTGGCGGCGATGAACACCCGCTCCGTGTGCGTGACGCCGATGAACGGGAAATGGACGATCCGTGCGAAGGACTGATGAGCCTTGACGTCCGCGTGGTCCGCCCAGGCCATGTCGGAAAGCGCGCAGGCCGCGAGTCGGAGGCGGCGTTCATCCGCCGTTTCGTCGGGGAACAGGGACTCCGTCCAGCGTACCAGCGCCGGCGCGAAGGCCGGGACCCGCGCGATCGGAAGGCCGAACGCCTGGGCGCCTTCGATCAGCGGATCGCGTCGCTGAAGGGCAGGGGGCAGCTGCGAGTAGAGCCACCCCTCGCGCAGGCCCAGCGCGGAGAAGACGACCCGTTCCGGCCGAAGGTTCTTCAGCAGCCTGTCCATCACCAGTGCTGCCGACGGAAGCGTTTTCGCGCGTCGGCCGGGCACGCCGGGAAGCGCTGAGATCTTTTCCGGCGTCATCTTCCAGACCGACTTGGCGAAACTCCTCAGGTCGTTCGCATCCACGTCGTAGCCGTGCGCCACCTTCAGGGGTGCGTTGACAGATTCCATGTGGGCGCGGGCCAGGGCGCGCCAGCCGCCGCCGACGGCGTAGAAAACCGGCTTGGTCAGCAGCGGCGGAAGCTGTTCTTTCATGACCTCGTCGATCCGCCGCTTGGCGCCATCCGCCGATTCTTCCAGCATGGCCTCGACCGGCAAGGCGCCCAACGGCAGGCTGACCGAGCGCTCGCCGACGTGGTCTTCCAGTGCTTCGGCTACCTCAAGGCTGCCGCCGCCCATGTCGCCGACCAGGCCCTTCGGCCGGTGGAAACCGGAGATGACTCCCAGCGTGGCGAAATGCGCCTCCTCCGATCCCGACAGAAGGCGCAGGTCACGACCCGTGCGCTTCCGGATGGCCTTGATCAGGGTCTCGCCGTTCGTGGCCCTGCGCACCGCCTCGGTCGCGATGATGTCGATGCGGGCGGCCCCCATGGCCTCCGCGATGGCGCAGAAACGATGGGCCGCCTGCACCGTGCAGGCCATCGGCCCCGAGGCAAGCTCGCCCGTCTTGTCCAGTCCGGAACCAAGGCCGCACAGGGACTTCTCGTTGAACCGGGGGAGAGGCGCCCTTCCCAGGTCGTTGTAGACCACCAGGCGGACGGAGTTGGAGCCGATATCGATGACGGCATGGTGGGTGTGGTCGGCGGCGAGGATTTCATCCGGATCAAGCTCCTGATGAAGGCCGGTCAGGTCGGCGCGCTGGCCGGTAGCGTCGAGCATCTGTCCCTCCGGTGTCGGGCTGGATCCATGACCCTTCAACTCCGGACCGGTCGCTTTGATCCCGGCGCCCGAAGATTAAGTCAAGAAAATGTCATCCAGCCCGGCCGGCTCCGGCCTGTTCCGATCAGGCCTTGATCAGGTTCAGATCCCGCAGAACCGCGACCTCGCTGGCCTGCTCGTCGAGCCGCGCCTTGACCGCGTCGCCGATCGAAACGACGCCGATCAGTTCGCCGGCCGTGTCGCAGACGGGCACATGGCGGTGGCGGCGGAGCGTCATCATCCTCATCAGGTCCTTGATCGTCTCCGTCGGCAGGCAGGTCTTGACCTCCTTGGTCATCAGGTCCTCGACGCGGAGACCCAATGCCGCGGTCCCGCGGTCGGCGATGGCACGGACGATGTCGCGCTCGGACAGGATGCCGGCGAGCTTGCCGCGGCGGTCGCGCACGACGACGGCGCCGATGCGCTTCTCCGTCAGCAGCTTCGACGCAGTCTCCAACGTCTCCGTCGGCAGGATCGAGACGATGGTGCGGCCTTTGGAATTCAGAAGATCGGAAACGGTGGTCATATCTTCCCCATGAGGTTGGCGGCGCGGGTGAACTGACCGCTGCACCTGGGGTTTGTCGGCCCGGTGCATTCAGTGTCGCATTCTTTGCATTCACCTGAAATGCAAAGCAGTGAACTGGGCTAATCCGATATGCCGGCCAGAAATGGGGCACCCACTGGGGCCTGTCACGTGTTAACCCATTGGGCGATTTTATCACTCAGGCGCACCGGACGGCAATTAACTTCTCGTGAAAGCCGTTCCTTTTATAACTAAATTTCTTCCGCGGTCCTCTCGTGACCATGCCGCCGCATCAGGGAACGTCGTTCCGCGTTGGTCAGTCGCGGTCCAGGGTCCGTGCTTCAGATACGATGCGTCAGGCTTCGGGCTCTGGTCCCCGTATGGAGCGGAGGATGCCGATGAAATTTTAGATCGTCTTATGGAAGAGACTCGCGTCCGGAATGCCCGTGATGATAAGCATTCTCCAGCTGCTTAGGGAGATGCGCGATGCTGACCAACCCGTTCATGCCCGATCCGGTCCAGGACCTGATGGTTTCGACCCTTCAGGAGTTTCAGAAGATACTGGGTAAGGGGGTCGCGGGTACGCCGATCCAGGTAGGCGACACGACGCTGGTCCCGATCTATGTCACGACTTTCGGGGTCGGCGCCGGCGGGGGATCAATCTTCGGCGAGGCCTGCGGTGGCGGTGGCGGCGGTGGCGTGGTTCCCTGCGCGGTGATCGTCGTTCGTCCGGACGGGGTGGAGATCCAGCATCTGCAGTCCGAATTCGTGTCTTCGGCGACCAAGGCCCATTCCGACGTCGCGAGCGAGTTGAGCAACGCCTATCGCCGGGACAAGTCATCTACCGCCGCGACCCAGCCGACCGCGGAGCCGGTGCCGGTCGCGGTACCGGCTCCCGCTTCGGCGGCGCCGGCGTCCACGGTGGTCGCCGTCGCCCCGCTGGATTGAGGATCGCCGTTACTTCGTGGAGCTTGTCGTCGTCGATGCCGTCTGGCCGAACATGATCTTCTTGGCTTCCTCGGTCATGGTCGGCTGGCTGTTGATCTCGGCGGCGCGGTCATAGGCACGGACGACTGCCGGCCGCTCCCGGATGGTTTCGAACCAGCGCTTCAGGTTCGGGAAGTCGTTCAAATCCTGCTGCTGGCGCTCGTAGGGAACGATCCACGGATAAGCCGCCATGTCGGCGATGGAGTAGTCGCCCGCGACGAACTGCCGGTCGGCCAGACGCCGGTCCAGCACGCCATACAGACGGTTCGTCTCCTTGACGTAGCGATCCATGGCGTACGGGATGCGTTCCGGCGCGTACTGCACGAAATGGTGGTTCTGGCCCGCCATGGGTCCCAGCCCGCCCATCTGCCACATCAGCCATTGCAGCACCTCGGCCCGGGCCCGTGGCTCCCGGGGCAGGAATTCTCCGGTCTTCTCGGCCAGATAGATCAGGATCGCCCCGGACTCGAAGACGGAGATCGGTTCACCGCCGCCGGCCGGATCGTTGTCCACGATCGCCGGAATGCGGTTGTTCGGGGCGATCTTCAGGAATTCCGGCTTGAACTGGTCGCCGGCGCTGATGTTGACCGGGACGATCCGGTAGGGGAGACCGGTCTCCTCCAGGAACATCGTGACTTTGTGGCCGTTGGGGGTCGTCCAGTAATGCAGATCGATCATGTCGATGGCCTTCCGAAGATGGGGTGCGGCGCCTGTTGTGGACTGATCGTTCCATAACATGTCCCGCCGCCCCCGGCAACCATCGACAGGCCGTTCCGTTCCAGGAGTCGGTCGTCACGGCCCGGGTCAGGCGGCAAGCTCCTTCTCGAACAGGCGTTCCACCTGCGCCCTGGTCTCGGTGTCGAACCTGAACTGGATACGGACCAGTCCGTCATGCTCCTCGACGATACGGCCGGCGATCCGATGCCCGGTGAAGACCAGCGTCAAGGCCGTGCCGATCGGCCAGCTGCCGTCGACCCGAACCGCGGAACCGCCGCTGGAGATGTCGACCATCCGCCCGGCGATCGACTGGTTCCCGATGACGACCGAGATCGGGGCGTCGTGCGGCCGCCGCTCGTAGGTGCGGCGTTCCCCGGCGCTGGCCATGGCCGACAGGAACTGGTCGACCTCGCCGCGCAGCGTCTCCGCCTGGAGCGACAGTTCGGACGCCGCCGACAGGAGTTCGGTCGCCGCGGCCCTGGTGAAATCGGTCGTATCCTTGACCATGCCGATGCTGCCGGACGCATGCATGCTCTTGTCCGCAGCTTCCTTGACGTTGCGGCTGATCTCCGACGTAGAGGCGTCCTGCTCCGTCACCGCGGCGGCGATCATGCCGGAGCTCTCGTCGATGGCGCCGATCGTCCGGGAGATCTCTCCGATCAGGCCGGCGACGCCGTTGGCCGATTCGACGACCGCGCTGACCCTGGCCGTCACTTCCTCGGTCGCCTTGGAAGTCTGGGTCGCCAGGTTCTTGACCTCGCCCGCGACGACGGCGAACCCTTTCCCCGCCTCGCCGGCGCGGGCCGCCTCGATCGTCGCGTTGAGGGCCAGGAGATTGGTCTGCGACGCGATGTCCTGGATGAATTGGACGATCTGCGTAACGCCTGCGGCGACGCTCGTCAGTTGGCGGGTGGTGGATTCGGCGCGTCCGGCCTGCTCGACCGCAGCCCTCGTCGTCAGAGTCGTGCGTTCGACCTGCACGCCGATCTCGCTGCTGGCTCCCGCCAGTTCATCCGCCGCGGCCGAGACGAGTTCGGCGTTGCGCGCCGCGGCATCCGCGCTCTCCGCCGCCTGCACCGCTTGCTCCGATGCCCGCTCCGCCTCCGCGTTCAGGGATCCTGCCGTTGCCTGCAACTGGGTCGCGGCGGCGGCCACCGCCCTCAGCTGGCCGGATATGGCTGATTGGAAGTCATGGGTCAGGGCCTCCAGCGCATCCTGGCGCCGCGTCCGGTTAGCCTGCTGCCGGGCCTGTTCCGCCTCGAGTTCCCGGTTACGGCGTGCCGCGTCGCGAAACACCTCGGTGGCGGATGCCATTGCGCCGACCTCGTCGCGCCGACCCACGCCGGGAACGGCGCAGTCCAGGTCGCCCTGGGCGAGCCGCTGCATCGCCTGCGTCAAGCCGAGCAGCGGCACGAGGACGCCGCGCCGGACCACCAGGAGAACGGCAAGCGCCGCCCCACCGAACAGCAGGGCCGTGATCAGCAGGGTCCAGAACTGGGACGATTGGAAACCGCCGATACGGGCCTCCAGCAGCCGTTCCAGTTCGGACGAAGCGGCTTGGTAGAAGTCGTTCCATTTGGCGATCAGGGCTTCCACCGCCGCCGGATCCGGCGTGCCGCGCTCGATCGAGCCCAGCAGTGCGGCCAATTCGCCGATCAGGGCGCGCGCAGGTCCGTCGAGCGAAGCCTTGACCGATCCGTCCGCGCTGCCGCTGTAGGCCGAGGCGAGCGATGACTCGAGGCCATCGGTCACCGTCTTCAACCCGCCCAGTTCGACGTAGAAGGCGACCCGCTCGTCCGGGTCCAGCGCGCCGTCGGCGAAGGTCCGGCGGGCCAGCGTCACCATGGCGACCAACCGGTCGAGCGCCTCGGGCAGCTTCACCAGCATGAGGTCCATGACATAGAAGGAGTCGAGATCCGGATCGAGGATCAGGTTGCTCTTGTCGCCGACCCGGGCGGTCAGCGCCCTCAATGCCGCTCGCGCCTCGTCGAGGCCGTCCCCCGTCTCTGCCGCGGACCGTAAGGCCGTCATCGCCGCGCGTGTCAGTTCGGCGCTTTCCATTCCCTCGCCGAAGCTCCGCTCCGCCGACTCCAATGCCGCGATGCCGCCTTCGGCCGGCTTGCCGCGCCGGAGTTCCGCAAGAGCCAAATCCCTGTGAACCGCGGCGACCTGCCTGAGCTGGAACGTTCCGGCCAATTCCTTTTCGCTGAACCGGATCGTCGTGTTCTGATTGCCGACAAGCGCCGTCAGCACGAAGCCCACCGGAGCCAGGAACAACAGCGCCGCGATCGCCAAACGCTGGGCGATGCCAAGGGAACGGAACATCAACCTCTCCAACAACCGTGGGTTAACTTACCGAAAGAGTTACCATGAACGTAGAGTTAAATGAAGGTTTTATGGAGCATATTTCCGGCGTAGACAGTTGGGACTATCCTGCAGGTTAATAGTCCGGCCGGAAAACAAGCCGCACCGGTCTGTTCTCGAAATCCTTGTGATTTCATTGCTCATGAAATCTTATTTTATTGCCGAGAGATCGCGGCATGGACGGGTGCTGTCGCTTGGCCAAGCAACCGGAACCGTTCGGCCCGCGTTCTTTGCCCGACAAGCGACATGATGATCGATCAAGGAGACCGATATGCCGATCCGTTCCATTTCCCTGGCGTCGATGCAGGTGCCGATCCTGGGGCAGGGCACCTGGGGGATGGGCGAGGACCGGCGTCAGCGTGACCGCGAGGTACGTTCACTCCGGCTGGGCCTGGATCTCGGCATGAGTTTGATCGACACGGCGGAAATGTATGGCGAAGGCGGGGCGGAGGAGGTCGTCGGCGAGGCCATCGCGGGGCGCCGGGACGAGTGTTTCCTGGTCAGCAAGGTCTATCCGCACAATGCCGGCCGGCGCAGTGCAGTCGAGGCGTGCGAGCGCAGCCTGAAACGCCTCGGAACCGACCGCATGGAGCTTTACCTGCTTCACTGGCGCGGCGGCATCCCCCTGGCCGAGACGGTCGAAACGTTCGAGCGGCTGAAGGAGCAGGGCAAGATCCGCGCCTGGGGCGTCAGCAACCTGGACCCCGACGACATGGCCGAACTGATGGAGGTTCCCGGCGGCGAAGCATGCGCCGTCAACCAGGTCCTCTACAATCTCACGCGCAGGGGCATCGAATGGGATCTGCTTCCCTGGTGCGTCCAGCGCTCCATCCCCGTCATGGCCTACAGCCCCATCGAGCAGGGGCGCATGCCGGCGAAGGGCGCGTTGCGGACGATCGCCGATCGTCTCGGCGCCACCCTGTTCCAGGTGGCGCTTGCCTGGGTGCTTCGGCACGAAGGCGTCGTCGCCATCCCGAAGGCCAGCGATCCGGACCATGTGAAGGCCAATCGCGCCGCGGCGGACCTGGTTCTGAGCGAGGAGGATCTGGTGGCCCTCGACCGGGTCTTTCCGCCGCCGACCGGACCACGGTCGCTGGAGATGCTGTGATCCAGCCGTTCCGGCGTGGGGCGCCAGTGGTCCGGCACATGGTTTCTATTGATTTACCGTAGGTCGGCCTCGGCCGAAGGCCGACGCCGACAGCGTGGCCGGAGCGTTGGTGCAGGGTGTCGGCGTTCGCCCTGACGGGCGAAGGCCGACCTACCGCACTCCGCTCCGCCGAATGTCATGAAGAACACTGTACGGGACCACTAGATCGCGGTGGACCGTATCCGGTAGTGGTACCGGTAAGCTTCCCGGAAACCTGTAGCCTCGTACAGATTGAGCGCCCGTTCGTTGGACGCGGTGACCTGCAGATAGGCGCGTTCGGCGTTCCGTGCGGCGCCCCAGGCCAGAAGGGCCTCGACCATCCGGCGGGCGATCCCGCGGCGTCGAAACTCGGGCACCGTCACGATGTCGAACAGACCGACCATGCCGCGTTCGGCCACCGCCAAGCCATAGCCTGCCGCCCGCCCCCCGTCGAGAACGGTGGCGAAGGCGGCCGGCAGCAGGATGGAGCCGAGCATGCGGTCGTGGATCTCCCTCATGGTCGGGCTGATGCCGTTGGCCGAGGCGAAGCCTTCGCTCCAGGACGTGTCCGGGGAACAGGTGATCACCACCTCCGGATCGGCAGGCCTCCTGTCGCCCAGCGCCGCGGTCATGACCAGTGTCTCGTCAATCCGCCGGTAACCGACGCGGTGAAGGGTGTCGTCCGGTTCGTCCCCGGCCAGGGGTGACAGCCGGAAGATCACCGGCAGGCGCTGCCGCGGGTACAGGTCCTCGGCCAGACCCAACGTGTCGCGGAACCGGCCGGCGGGTTGCAGCGCGTTGACGGAGTTGGCCCGCTTGGTCAATCCTCGGGAGAAACGGAACAGCCAGCCATCGCATTGGACGGACGCGAGCGCCGGCCAGGCGTTGAAGGCGCGTTCCTCGATGCCGCGCACCTTGGTCAATCCGTCATCCATTCCCGTCTCCGTCCATTTGCCGTACCGGGTGAGACTATCCTCACTATCCGGCCGGAGACAAAACGGTTCCGGCAAGCGTTATCCCGTCAACCAGCACCCGACAGGACCGAGAGGTAGCAAGCCACATGTCCGACAGTTCAGCGCCGCAATCTCGTCAGGCGACCGCTTCCCGGCTCAAGGGACGGCATGCCCTCATCACCGGAGCATCCCGGGGCATCGGCAGCGCCGTCGCCGTCCGCTATGCAGAAGAGGGCGCCGCCGTGGCGATCAACTACGCCGGATCGGAGGATGCGGCCAACGAGACCCTGGAGCGCGCCCGCGACGCTTCCGTTCAGGCTGGTTTCCAGGAGGCCGCCGCCCGCCACAGGATCATCCAGGCCGACGTCGGCGACGAGCGCGCGGCCCTGGCGATGGTGGACGATGTCCTTGCCGGCTGGGGCCGTCTCGACATCCTGGTGAACAATGCCGGCGTCCAGTCGGAAGCCGAGAGCCATGATTACACCATGGAAGAATTCCACAGGATCCTGAGCATCAATCTGACGGGCGCCCTGGTGTGCTCGCAGGCGGCGATCAGGCACTTCCTGTCCCGGCCGGGCGGCGGGACCATCGTGAACTGCTCCAGCGTCCACCAGCTCGTCCCCAAGCCGGGCTTCATCGCCTATTCGATCTCCAAGGGAGGCATGGGCAACATGACCCGGACCCTGGCGCTCGAATATGCCGACCGCGGCATCCGGGTCAACGCGGTGGCTCCGGGCGCCATCCTGACCGACATCAACAACGCCTGGCGCAACGACGAGGAGGCCCGCGACAACGTGGAGTCCCACATCCCCATGGGCCGTGCCGGCTCACCGGAGGAGATGGCGTCGGTCTTCGCGTTCCTCGCGTCGGACGAGGCGTCCTACATCACCGGCCAGACCATCTATGCCTGCGGCGGCCTGACCCTGTTCGGCGACTTCAAGCAGAACTGGGCTTCCTAAGCGGAAGCTTCCTCCTTACCGGGTGGCGTTGCGGGCGGCCAGCGCGAGGCCGCTCGCGACCGAGGTCAACTCGCCGCCGGTCTTCAGCTTGCCCTCGCCGAACCGGTCGGCGAACAGCCTGCGGATCACCGGGATGAACGATGATCCGCCGGTCAGGAATACCCGGTCCACCCCGGCCGCGCCGACGCCGGTACGCGCCATCAGGTCATCGACGCAGGCGGCGATGGCTTCCGTTTCCGGCCTCACCCATTCCTCGAACTCGGCTCGGCGGATCGGCGTTTTGATGACCGTACCGGGCAGGGCGAACCGGAACAGGGTCCGGGGCTCCGCCGACAGGGCGACCTTGGCCTGCTCCACCGCGCGGTGCAGATGGAAGCCCAGGCCCTCCTCGATCACGGTGATCAGGGCGCGGACCCGCTCCGGCTCCTCCGCGGTGCGCAGGATGTCGGCGAGCATCCGCCGGGTCTGGCCGGTGTTCAGGAACGACAGCAGATGCCAGCGGCGCATGTATTCGAAGGGCCACACCGGCATCGGCAGCATCTGCCCGTCCATCGCCCGGTAGCGCGTTCCCTTGCCCAGATGCGGCGTCACGCAGTGCTCGACGATCCTGCTGTCGAAGCTGTCCCCGGCGATCCCGACGCCGCCCACGCCCAGGATGTCGCCGGCGCGGTCTTCCCCGGCTTCCGCCCGCCCACGGGCCTTGGGGCCGACCCGCAGCAGGCAGAAATCGCTCGTGCCGCCGCCGAAATCGGCGATCAGCACCGTCTCGTCGCGGTCGAGGCCGCTTTCGTAATGATAGGCGGCGGCGACCGGCTCCAGCTCGAACCTGATGTCGGTCATGCCGGCCCGGGCGAAGGCGTCGCGCAGCCGCTCCAGCGCCAGCGCCTCGGCATCCTCGCCTGCCTCGCCCACGAAGTGCGCCGGCCGTCCGACGACGACGGTTGCGGGCAGGGGGCCGGCGGAGGCTTCGGCCTTCGCCTTCAGGTCCTTCAGGATCAGCGATACGAGCGGCTCGATGCCGAACTGCTTGCCCAGGATGCTGGTGCCGGTGAAGTCCTTCGCGGCCAGGTAGGATTTCACCGACTGGACGAACCGGCCTTCGCCGTCGCTTTCCAGATAGGCATCGATCGCTTCGGGACCGGCCCAGTGGACCAGCGTCGATCCCAGCCGGTCTTCTTGCTTCTCGAAGAACAGGACCGAGCGGAAGGTGTCGAATGTCCGGCCGGCTGCCGCCAGCGGCACCAGCCGCGACGGGCCGGACGCCTCCGCCACGGCGACCGCGCTGTTGGTGGTGCCGAAATCGATGCCGACGTAGGTCAACGGTCAAACCCTGGGGTGACGGGGAGGAAACCCGCCGGCGGAGCGGTCAGAAATAGCGCGCGAGGTTGGCGCGGATCCGCTCCAGGACCGGCGTCGGGTCATCGGGAATGGGGAAATCCGTCCCGGTGATCCGCTGGAAGACGTCGATATAGAGGGCCGCCGCCTGGAGCACAACCTCGTCCGGGATTTCCGGGATCGGGTCCTTGTACGGATCGCAGCGCGCGGTCACCCAGGTGCGGACGAAGTCCTTGTCGAAGCTTTCCGGCCGTTCGCCCGCCGCGACCCGCCGCCCGTAGCTTTCGCCGAACCAGTAGCGGCTGCTGTCGGGGGTGTGGATCTCGTCCGCCAGGATGATCCTGCCGTCGCCGTCGAACCCGAACTCGTACTTGGTATCGACCAGGATCAGGCCCTGCCGCGCCGCGATCTCGCGCCCGCGGTCGAACAGCGCCAGCGCCAAGCCCGATACCTCGTCCCACTGCGCCTGGGTCAGCAGCCTGCGTCCCGTGATCTCCGCCGGCGTCAGCGGCTCGTCGTGGCCGGCGTCGAACGCCTTCGTGGTCGGGGTGATGATGGTGTCCGGCAGCTTCTGGTGCTCGGTCATGCCGTCCGGCAGACGGATACCGTACATGTCGCGCTGCCCGGCCTTGTACATCGACCAGATCGACGTGCTGGTCGTGCCGGTGAGATAGTCGCGGACGACGATCTCGACGGGCATGATTTCCAGCCGGCGGCATACGACGACATTGGGATCGGGGTAGTCGATGACGTGGTTGGGGCAGACGTCGGCCGTCCGCTCGAACCAGAAGCGGGCGATCTGGGTCAGCGCCTCCCCCTTGAACGGCACGGCGGTCAGGATGCGGTCGAACGCGCTCAGCCGGTCGGTGGCGATGATGATGCGCCGTCCGTCGGGCAGATCGTAGTTGTCGCGGACCTTGCCCCGGTAATGGCCTGGCAGTTCGGGGATCGTCGCGTCGCGCAGCACGTTGCTCAGATGCGCTTGGGAAATCGTCTTGGTCACCACAGGGCCCCGATCGGGAAATGAGGCGCTCATCATAGCCCGGCGGGTTCGTCGCGCCTACCGCGCCGTTTGCACCCCTGTTGCCCGTGGCATCGAAGGATCGGTTCCGCTAAACCAATGCCCCGAAACAGGGAGACCCGACATATGACCGACTGCTACTGCAAATCCGGCCGCGCCTTCGACGACTGCTGCGGCCCCTATCTTGCCGGCACGGACTCGCCGCCCACGGCCGAAGCCCTGATGCGCTCGCGCTACTCCGCCTTCGCGACGGCCAACGTCGATTATCTGGAAAGCTCCCTGCTGCCGGAGACCCGCGGCGACTTCAGCCGGGCCGACACCGAGCAGTGGGCGAAGGGCAGCGAGTGGACCGGGCTGGAAGTGCGCTCGACGACCGACGGCGGCAAGGACGACTCCGAAGGGTTCGTCGAATTCGTGGCCCACTTCACGATGCAGGGAAAGCCCCATGTGCATCACGAGACCGGCCGCTTCGCCCGGCGCGACGACCGCTGGTACTATGTCGACGGCATCATGGGCCCGCGACCCCGTGTCGCGTCAAAGATCGGGCGGAACGACCCGTGCCCCTGCGGCAGCGGCAAGAAATACAAGAAATGCCACGGAGCGGCGGCATAGATGTTCAGGCGGTACAAGGTCCACTTCTCGCAGCCGGCGCCGGCGCGATCCCGCGGGCGCCAGGAACGCGACGTAAACGTAGAAATTCTTAAGGAGTTTCTGTCAGGCAATGGCCTAGTGGGGGAACTCGACCGGGTTCTCCCCTCTTCGGCTTTCGGTATCCTGGAAGTGAGCTGCACGCCGCTGCTGGCCGAGCGGCTGAGCGACATGCCGGAGGTCGAGGTCGTTCTGGAAGCCTGAGCACAGGAGCACCACGCGTGACCGACAGCAGCGCCGTCCAACACTCCGGCAGCCCCGAAGCGGCAGCCGATTCGGCATCCAAACTGCCTCTTTTCTACCGCAGGCCCGTCCCGCTCGACCGCAACCGCCACGGAGCGGCCCGCCTGCGTGCGTCGTCGGATCTCGGCTTCGCGGCCGAGGCCAACAGCCTCCCCGTGATGATCGAGGAGTTCGCCCTGTCGGCGCGAGACTACCCGATCCTGTTCACGGACGGCCCCGTCTGCATGCCGATCGTCCTGCTGGGATTGCGCGACCGGCAGAACCTGTTCCTGCGCGAGCAGGACGGCCGGCCGGCGTGGCGGGCGGACACCTATGTGCCCGCCTATGTCAGGCGCTACCCGCTGGTCCTGATGGAAACCGCGAAGCCCGGCGAGTTCACCGTCTGCATCGACGAGGCGGGGGAATTCCCGGACGGCCCGCCGATCTTCGAGGCGGGCGGCGAGCTTTCGAAAGCCGGCCAGGAGGCCATGGAGTTCTGTCGGGCCTACCAGAACCAGATCGCCGACACCCGGCAGTTCGCCGAGGCTCTCAGGAGCCATGACCTGCTGGACCGCTATACGGCGGAAATCAAGCTGAACGGCGGGGAGGTGTTCAACCTGACCGGATTCCTGGGAATCAATCCTGGGAAATTCGATGCCCTGCCGGACGACGTGTATCTGGACTTCCGCCGGAAGGGTTGGATCGGCCTGATCCACCTCCAGATCGCGTCTTCGCTGAATTGGCAGCGGCTGATGGCGCTGGCGTCGGGACTCTGACGGTTTCGGGATCGGACGGCTGGCCCGGAGGCTTCCGTCCGATCCCCGCCGGTCAGCGCCCGCCGGTCAGCGTTGGGCGAAGGCCTTCTCGATGACGAAGGTGCCCGGCTTGTTGTTGGCGCCCATCTCGAAACCGAGCTCTTCCATGTACCGGGTCAGCTCGGAAGTCATGTGCGGGTTGCCGCAGATCATGACGCGGTCGCCCGCGGGGTCGAGCGGCGTCAGGCCGAGGTCCTGGTACACCTTGCCGGATCGCAGAAGATCGGTGATCCGGCCTTCGTTGCGGAATGCCTCCCGCGTCACGGTCGGATAGTAGACCAGCTTCTCGGCGGCGAGTTCGCCGATATATTCGTTCTCGCGAAGGATCTCCAGCGCCTTCTCCCCGCACTCCAGCTCCGCCTTGTGGCGCACGGTGTGGGTGATGACGATCCGGTCGAACCGGTCATAGACGGTCGGGTCCTTGGCGATCGACAGGAAAGGCGCCAGGCCGGTGCCGGTGGACAGCAGCCACAGGGTCTTGCCGGGCAGCAGATTGTGCAGCAGCAGGGTTCCGGTGGCTTTCCGGTTGATCAGGATGGTGTCGCCCGGCTTGACGTGTTGCAGGCGGCTGGTCAGGGGACCGTTGGGAACCTTGATCGACAGGAACTCCAACTGCTCCTCGTAGGGGGAGCTGACCACGCTGTAGGCGCGCAGCAGCGGACGCCCGTCGACTTCGAGGCCCATCATGGCGAACTCGCCGCTGTCGAAACGGAAGCCGGGATCGCGTGTGGTTTTCAGGCTGAACAGGCTGTCGGTCCAGTGGTGGACCTCTAGGACCGTCTCTCTCAGAATATTGGACATCGCGTCTTATCTGGCTGTCACCGGGGTTGCCGTCATATATGTACAAACGCAGCGCACCGCACAACAATATTTTCCGCGGCAGGGCGCCGCAGATGGTCCCTGTATGACATGGCTGGTATGTAATTAAGCCGCTGCGGGATGAGCTCCGAGGGGATGCCCACGCTCCTCAAGATAGGCTCGGCAGCCGGTCGCGCCACGCCCGACAACAGTCGTAAGTCCAATGAACGCTGGCCCCGCGGCTCCATCGGGTTGTTATGCAAAGTCGTTTCGCCCAGGGTATAATTGCAAGGCAGCTAAGCGATCAGGATGGATGGTAGTTCGTTGAAACACGACTTGGCGGTGGAAATCGATTTCCTGCCGGCCAGTCGCATGCCCGGCCTGGAGGCCGCCTGGACGGACTTGGAGCCGCGGGCCGACGGCTCGTTCTTCCTGTCTTGGCACTGGATCGGCTGCTGGCTGGACCAACTGCCGGAATGGGCCAAGCCCCATGTGCTGGTGGCGAAGCGGGCCGGGCAGGTCGTGGGGCTGGCGATCCTGTGCCGGCGGACGGTCTGGCGCTACGGCGTGGTGCGGACACCGTCCTGGCTGCTCCACGAGACCGGCGATCGTGGGATCGATAACCTGACGATCGAGTACAACGGGATCCTTGCCGACCGGTCCTGCGCCGACGAGGTGACCTCGGCCTGCCTGCTCTGGATGGCGCGCAATCTTCCCGGCTGCGACGAACTGGTGCTGGCGGGCCTGGACCAGCGGACGGAGGGGGCCGTGCGCTCCCTGGCGGACCAGCTCGGATACCGCCTCCAGGTGCGCCGCTCGGACTCGGCCAAGTGGGTCGATCTGGGCGCCGTGCGCAAGCGGGGAGGGAATTACCGCGCCGGCCTCGGCAAGAGCACCCGCGCCGGCGTCAACCGGGCCATCCGGCTGTACGAGGCGCGCGGCGGCATCGACTTCCAGGTGGCCTCTGACGAGGGCCAAGCCCTGGCCTTCTTCGACGGGCTCGAAACGCTCCACCGCCAAGTCTGGGCCGCGCGGGGAAAGACCGACGCCTTCAGCAATCCCATGTTCGGCACGTTCCATCGCGAGCTGATCCGGCGCGGCATCCATTCCGGCGTGGTGAGACTATGCCGCGCCGCGGCCGGCGGCGCGGATTTCGGCTATCTCTACAATTTCGTCTGGCGTGGCACGGTGCTGAACTACCAAAGCGGCTTCGCCTACGAGTCCGACAACAAGTTGAAGCCCGGCCTCGTCAGCCATGTCCTGGCCATCGAGGACGCCCTGGACCGGGGCGAGGCCGCTTACGACTTCATGGCGGGGTCCTCGGGACACAAGGCCCACCTGTCCAATGCCCAGGCGCCCATGACCTGGGTCTCCATCGGGCCCGACCGGCTGGGCCGGAAGGTCGAAGCCGGCCTCGGCCGCATCGACAGATCGCTCCGGTCGCTGCGCCGCCGGCTTCTGAAGCCGAGGGCAGCACCAGGCAATCCATGACTTGCCGCTCGATACGCTACGTCCGGCCGCGGATCGCGTGATAAATCCGGCGGATGGGGCCTCTCAAGGGCTCCGGCACCCGGGACAGGCGGGCGGCCAAGCCGGCTTTCCGGGTCTTCGCCATCGCCCGCCGGTAATCATAGGAAACCCGGCGTACCTGGAGGGTCCGGGTCGCGGGGTCGACCAGCATGAAGCTGGCCCGGCGATCGGAACTCCGCGGCTGGCCGACAGTCCCGGGGTTGACGAGAAAGAACGATCCGTCCCGGATGACCGCCCCGTCGCCCTGGTGGGCGGTCACCGCATTCTCCCGCTTCTCAAAGATCCCGATGCGGTGGGTGTGGCCGAAGGCGCAGATCCGGGCACCCGACGGGTGCGCTTCCAGCGCCGCGAAGCTCAGCGCGCGTCGCTCGTCGGTGTCCAGCCTTACCAGCTCGCATCCGGTGTCGGGGTGGAGCGCACCGTGGACGGCTACCAGTCCGGGGCCGCCCTCCTCGGCGAGGTCGAGCTTGAGGGGAAGGTCCCGCAGCCAGTCCAGGTCGCCGGGGCCGAGCCGCATCCTGGTCCACTCGACCGCGCGGGCGGCCAGGGGGTTGAAGCCTTCGGTCGTGATCTGCCCGGTCACCGCACGGTCGTGATTCCCGGCGACGCAGACGGCGCCGGCTTCCCTCAGCAGGTCGATGCATCCGGCCGGATCGGCATTGTAGCCGACGATGTCGCCCAGGCAGAGGATACGCGCGACCCGCTCGGTCCGGATCGCCGCGAGCGTCGCTTCGAGGGCTTCCAGGTTTGCATGGATGTCCGAGATGACGGCGATCATCGCCAGCGCGCCGGCAGTACGCGCGACACCGTCTTGCGCAGGAACGGCATGGGATCGCGCAAGGTTATGGATTTGGCCTCGCACCGGATCATCCAGGGCCACCACTCCGCCATGGGCACCCCGCTTTCACGTGCCGCCAGCTTGTCCCTGGTGATGTTGCACCAGGAGGCTCCCGCCCGGGCGCGCGGCACCGCGGGGCGGCGCAGGCCCAGCAGGTCGCCGTAGACCAGGGCAGGGAGGTTGACCCCGGCGACCGCCCCGACATAGTGCCACAGGTTGAAACGGGGATTGACCTCCAGCAGGTGCAGCGTGCCGTCCGGTGCGCGCTTGAAGTCGAACTTGGCGACTCCGGTCAGTGCCAGCTTGTCGACCATCTCCCGTCCCAGCGCCCTGACGTCCGCCTCGTCGGTTATCGTCAGGGCCGTGCTGTGGCCGAGAGCTTCGGGATAGGTCCTGATCTTGCGCCCGGTATACTCGCCGACCACGCTGCCGGCGGTGTCGACGTAGCAGTGGTAGCTCTCGATCCGGGTTTCCGGACCGGGGATCATCTCCTGGGCGAGCAGGTCCATTCCGCCGGCGACCAGGTCGGGCCACAAAGCCTGGAGTTCCCCGGGACTGTCGATCCGCAACGCCTTGCCGGCCCCCCCGATGGCACCCCATGCGATGTAGCGGGTCAGCGGCTTGACGATGATCGGAAAGCGCAGGTCGATGTCCGACGGCACCACGTCCGGCGCCCCGACGGAAAAATCGATCCGGCGGGTCCGTGGAACCGGCAGCCGCAGGCGCTCCGCCAGGATCTGGAACCGGGCCTTGTCCACCAGATCCTCGACCAGGCCGGCTTCCGGCACGACGAACTTGAACGAACCGGCCAGCCGGTCGCGGTGCCTCGACACCATCAGCAGCTGGGCGTCCTGCTGATAGTAGAGCACCGGCGGTTCCGGCTGGCGGGAGGCGAACCCGACCAGAAGGTCGATCAGCTCGGCGTGGCCGTTCTCGAAGTCGTCCCAGAAAATGGCCTGCCGCGTGTAGCGCGAATGAAGGGCCGGGTCGCCGGGTCCTGTCACCAGCGCGCAGCCGATGCCGCCCATGCCCAGGGCGCGCACCATGTTCATGTCGCCCATGACGCAGGCCAGGGCCCGCTTGTCCGGTTTCTCGCTCATGCAACTTCACTCATGCAGATAAGGGGTCCCTCATGCATTGGCCGCGACGGCGAAGACGAGCAGAGTCGAGATCGCGTTGAAGCATCCATGCAGCAGGATGCAGGGGATCAGCGAACCGCTCCGCTCATAGACCCAGGCTAGCACCAGACCGACCAGGAACGTTCCGGGCAATAGGATCAGGCTTCCGTGCAACATGGCGAACACCATGGCGCTCACCAGCGCCGACAGGAGCGGGCCGGCATGGTGGCGGAGCCAGCCATAGAGCACCGCCCTCAAGGCCAGTTCCTCGGCGAAGGGGGCAAGCACGGAGGTCGCGAGCAGGATGCCGACCATGGCGGTCCAGTCGCCCGGCTCCGGCATGATCAGCGCGATCTGCGGATTGTCGAACGGCTCGCCGAGGCCCAGCGAAATCAGGACGTTGGTCAGGATGACCAAGACCTGGACCAGCAAGGCCAAGGGGACGATCCTGCGGTACCAGCGTCCGCCGGCGGGCACGAAGCCCAGTGCGTGCCAGGGCGTCCGTCGCCAAGCGACCGCGATCAGCCAGATTATCGCCACCAGGGCCACGTTCTGGCCGATCAGGAAGGATATCACCAAGCCGCTGGTGATCTCCCGAGGGGTCAGGAACAGCCGGAGGGCCAACAGCGCGCCGATCGCCAGGGCCACGATGATAACCAGGTCCGCCAACCGCAAGGGCAGGTCCGCCCAGGGATGACGGACCGGCGGATCGGAGTCGGGTTCCATCGGTCCGGTCGCGGTCATGGGGCGGCCCGATCCTGCAGGCCGGGTGCCGTCAATTGCTCCGCACCCTGCTGCGGGCGGGGGCCGCGATGACTATCGTGGTGGAGGGTGTCGGCTCGGGCATTCGTCGCATCGCCTCGGCATGAAGCCTGCCCAACGGTCGAAACCTTTTCTTTGTTCCGGACGCCCCCGGCCACCCAGGTCTGCGGCTTCCAAAAATGCATTTTCACTGTTCCTCAATATTGAAAACATCATTTTGAAGGTTTACGCTCCGGGATCTCGAAGGCGAACGCCACGCGCAGAATGAGGACGCCATGACTCCCGACCAGCAGCAGAAGATCCGAGACAGCATAGACCGGCGGCACAAGGCCCAGACCGAGTTTCTTGCCGAACTGGTCAAGGTGCCGTCGGACAATCCGCCGGGTGACTGCGCCGCCCACGCCGCGCGTTCCGCCGAACTGCTGGAGGGGATGGGCTTCACCGTCGAGCGGCATGTGGTGCCCGAGGCCACAGTCAAGGCCAACGGCATGATCAGCGCCACGAACCTCGTGATCCGGCGGAAGTTTGGTCCGGGGCCGGTGGTGGCGTTGAATGCCCATGGCGACGTGGTTCCGCCGGGCGAGGGCTGGTCGACCGATCCCTATGGCGCGGAGATCCGCGACGGCGTCATGTACGGGCGGGGCGTCGCCGTCTCCAAGTCCGACTTCGCGACCTACGCCTTCGCCCTGAAGGCCCTGGAGGAAAGCGGGCTGCCGCTGGCCGGCACCGTCGAGCTGCACCTGACCTACGACGAGGAGGCCGGCGGCCTGATCGGTCCGGGCTGGCTGCTGGAGCAGGGGATCAGCAAGCCTGACTTCGCGATCAGCGCCGGCTTCTCCTATAACGTCGTCGTCGCGCACAACGGTTGCCTGCACCTGGAAGTGCGGGTCGAAGGCAAGTCGGCCCATGCCGCTCGGCCCGATACCGGTGTGGATGCGCTCCGGGCCGCCAACCGGTTGTTGACCGCGCTCTATGCCCTCAACGACGATTTCGGGAGCACCAGGTCGGAAGTGGATGGCATCGACCATCCGACCCTGGTGGTCGGGTTGATCAGCGGCGGCATCAATACCAACGTCGTGCCCGACGTGGTGACGCTCCGGATAGACCGCCGCATGATCCCGGAGGAGAACCCGGAACAGGTGGAGGCCGACATGCGTGCCTTCATCGAGAGGACCTGCGCCGAAACCCCAGGGATCCGGGTCGCCATCCGCCGGATCCTGCTCGCCCGGCCGCTTACCCCGCTGCCGGGTCATGAGAAGCTGGCGGCGCTGATCCAGCACCACGCGCGCGACATCATCGGCGAGGAAATCCCGGCGAACGGCGTGCCGCTCTACACCGATGCGCGGCTGTACAGCGCGGCAGGCATTCCCACCGTGCTGTACGGCGCGGGTCCGCGCTCGCTGCTGGATGCCAACGGGCATCGGGCGGACGAGAAGCTGGTGCTGGAAGACCTGCGCAAGGCGACGCAGGTGATAGCCCTGACCCTGGCCGACCTGCTGGCCGCCTGATCCGCCCGGGCGGAGCCGCGCTCGGCTCCGCCCGCCGTCGTCACTTCCGCCACAGCTTGGTCAGCCACGGGCGCCGAGCGTCTTCCAACTCGGAGCGCAAGTGCCTGAGCGTGGATTCAAGCCGCTCGACTTCGATCTGGTGGCGGTCGGCGTCCGCCACCCGCTGATCGTTCGCTTCGTCCAGGCGCTGGGTGAGGCTTCCGACCTCCTGGCGCAGGCGGTCGATCTCCGCCCGCAGACGGTCGCGTTCGATGGTCTCTCCCGTCTGCTGGGCGATGGAAGTCGCGCCGATCGACGCGGCGGAACCGCCGGCCTTGGCTTTACGGATAGCTATGGTCGCCTCCCCTACCTGCGGATGCTGAACACCTCAACGTTCCGTTGGGTTCAAACTATCCCGCGCGGACTGCCCTCATCAACATCCATCGGCGTCGGAGAAGCCGACCGTCGCGCCGGTACCATGTTCGATGCGGCGCAAACGGGAACAGGTACGGAAGGATACGGCCCCTGGCCGTTCCCGTGGTCCGAACCCATAATAGGAGTGTTCGTCGGTGCCGGCCACCCTGGGTGCCGGGCCCATCCAATTGCGAGGCACAATTGAGCAACAGTCAGCCGAACGCCACGCCATCGGTCCTGGTCGTCGAGGACGAGCTTCTGGTCGCGATGGTGGTCGAGAATATCCTGGAGGACCTGGGAGCCGGTCTCGTCGGTCCGGCCACCACGGTCGGGCAGGCGATCGGACTGGTAGAGGCCGGCGGCTTCGGCGGTGCGCTCCTGGACGTCAGCCTGGGAGGCGAGCGGATCGATGCCGTCGCGGATGCCCTCGCCGCGAAGGGCATCCCGTTCATCTTCACCACGGGGCACGGCGCGGATGCCTTGCCGGAGGAGCACCGGGAACGTCCGATCCTTACCAAGCCCTTCAGTGACGAGGATCTGGCCGAGGCCTTGCGGCTGCACGTCCTCGGCCGATGACTGTCAGCTCAGCCCTGTCACCGGCACCGCTGCACCATGGACGGCACGGGCGGCGTCGGACGCCAGGAACAGGATCACGGCGGCCAGATCGGCCGGGGCGACCCAGCGCGACGGGTCGGCCTTGGGCATGCCGGCCCGGTTCTCCGGGGTATCGATGATTGTGGGCAGCACGCAGTTGACGTTGATGCCGCGCTCGCGCAATTCAGCCGCCATGGATTCGGTCAGCCGGATCACCGCGCCTTTGGCCGCGCAGTAGGCGCCCATTCCGGCCACGCCCTGCTGGGCCGCCTTGGCTCCCACGTTGACGACCTTTCCGCCTCCCGCCCTCAGCATGTGGGGTACGACCGCTCCGGCGGCATGGATCAGCGAGCGCGCGTTGATGTCCATAAGGAAGTCCCATGTGGCGCCGTCGGTCTCGTGGACCGGATCGCCCATGCGGAACCCACCCGCGATGTTGCACAGGACGTCGATCCGGCCGAACCGATCCACGACCTGCCGAACGGCGCCCTCAACCGCGTTCCGGTCCAGCAGGTCGACCTGGATCGTCAACCGGGTGTCGCTTGCATCCGAGAAGACCTTGTCGAGCATGCCTCCGTCGTGGTCAAGCAGCGCCAACCGGGCGCCGCGCTCGGCGAAGGCGGCCGCAGCGGCTCGGCCCAGGTTTCCGGCCGCGCCGGTGATGACGACGGTGCGGTTCTCGAAGTCCATCCTGACCACCTGTCGATCCTCAAGCTGTCTGTCTCAAGCCACCCGCCGCCGGGCCGCGTGGTAGGCGCCGGTACCCTTGTCCAGGACGTCGTCGCCCGGATCGATCGTTCCCGGCTCCAGGTCGGGCAAAGCCGCCACCCGTCGATAGATCGGCCCGAAATCGATATCGGCCAGGGCCAGCAGTTCATCGAAGCTGTCGATGACGAAGTAAGTTTCCTGGAAATCGTCGATCCTGTACAGCGTCCGCATGACCCGCTCCAGGTCGAAGCGAATGCGGTTGGGCGACGGATCGTTGAGCGCGAAGATGGTTTCCGTATAGGACGAGGCGATACCCGAACCATAGATCCGGAGGTCATCCCCGCTCCGGATCAGGCCGAACTCCACGGTGTACCAGTAGACCCGTGCCAGGTTGGCCAGAACTCCCATGCCCTGCGCCCGCAGGCCACCCTTGCCATAGGCTTCCATGTAGTCGGCGAACACCGGGTGGACCAGCATGGGCACATGCCCGAAAACGTCGTGGAAGACGTCGGGCTCTTCCAGGTAGTCGAGTTGGTCGGGCCTGCGGATGAACTGCCCGGCCGGGAACCGGCGGTTGGCCAGGTGATCGAAGAACACCCCGTCAGGCACCAGGCCTGGTACCGCCACCACCCGCCAGCCCGTCCGCTTCTCCAGCACCTCGCTGAGGCGGCGGAAATCGGGGATACGGTCGGTATCCATCCCCAGGTCGCGCATGCCTTCGATGAATTCGGCGCAGGCCCTGCCGGGCAGCAGCTTGCTCTGCCGCTCGTACAGGGTCTTCCAGACCGCGTGTTCCTCAGCGGCGTAGGACTCCCATCCCTGGTCGATGGTCCAGTCCCCGCTGGCCGGAGGCTTGCCATCTCCGGCTGCCGCGCCGTGCTTGGTCGACTCCATCGTCTCCTCCCCTGTTCGGCCCCTGCCGGGCGTTGGGTACAGGATAGTCCGATGTCCAGGTCCCTCGCTGCCCGGTTCAGCCACAACACATCGGTCATGGTCATATTGTGCCTGCCTGGGGCTCCAGGCAGGGGGATTCCGCCGAAAAGATAACCCGGCAGCGCTGATCGACCGGTGGGCGCTACGTCGCTTTGCCGGTGCCGCGATGCTTCGCCGTCTTCTCGGCGACGTCGGCCGGCTGTCCCGAGAACTGCTTGCCCTTGCGCATGTCCGTGCGTTTCTTCGCGGTAGTGCGCCGGTACTCCTCCTGGCTCAGGGAGTCGCGCGCCTCCTTCGGCAGGTAACGTTCGCCGGTCTCGGTGCTCTTCGCGCCCGACCGGGTTCCCCACTCCTCCTCGGTCCACTGGCGAAGGCTGTTGTCCTTCTTCTTGCCGCCCTCGTAGCCGCCGCCCCGACGCTTGTACTCCTGAACGGCGAACTGCGCCTTGCGGGCCGACCATTGCCCGGCATGGCCGCCTTTTTCGCCGGCGGTCACCTCCTGCTTCACCTTCTCCCAAAGCTTGGGGTCGGTCCGTTTCGCAGTGCTCGCCATGCCTACGCCCTATCGTGATTGCACCATCGCGATCGCGTGTCCCGGGGAATCACGCCTCCTCGACGCTGCAATCAAGTCTAAGGCTGCCTGCCGTGTTGGCCACCGCCGAGAGGCAGATTTCCGCCCGGGCGGGCGGAATGGCGACCGCGAAGCGAGTCATGTAGCGGTCACCGCCGGAACCCGGGATCGTCTGCGCCTCGAGCCGAACGATGTTCGCGCCGTACTCCCGGAAAACCTCCGCCAGCCGGGCGATCAGCCCCAACTGGTCGCCGCCGCTCAGCTCGATGGTATGGGTGACGAGGCTTTCGGGTCCCGGCGTCGCTTCGTATTCGTATTCGGTGACATCCACCCGGGCTTCCGCCAGCTCGGGAAGGGCGGCCAGCTCGCGCTCCAGTTCCGCGGTCCCGAGATCGCCCGGAAGCTCGCAGACTGCGCTGAATTCCGCGCCCTGGCCCATCGCCGCGAAAGTCGTGTCCCGCAGGTTGATGCCGAGATCGTAGAGGCGGCCGGCGATGGCGGAAACCAGGCCGACACGGTCGGCCGCGAGTATCGAGACCAGCGCGAGCGATGGCTTTGCGGAGGGCATCCGTGACTCCCTTTCGGTTTTCTTCGTAATTCTTCCGAATGAACCTATAGGTGTCCCGACCGTTCCGTCAAACGGCCGAAATGGGCGCCTTGCCCGACAGAGTCCGCATACTTTCGGACTTGGCTATCCAGCACCCTTGCGCGCGGCGCTTTCCGGACCGATATATTGCACTGCAGCATCAGCCGAAAACCGGTTAACGGACCGTTTTCATTGCGCCATTTGTTTCATCGCCTCTCTCAATGCTGCTATGCAGCATATGCGTTGGCGAGGCCGGCGGTGCAAACATACCTTACTAAGCATCGGGCCGAACAAGAGCCACGCCCAGCCGGGGAGGGAAGACGCGCCACAGGGATGCGGCTTGCAATCTACTCCTGGCCATCGCGGGGCTCGATCGACCTCGCCGGCGCCAGTTACCGTCGGAGATCGAGTTATGAACCTCTTCAAGCATATCGGCCAGATCTGGAGCCAGTACCGCGCTTTCCGGTCCACCTATTCGGAACTGTCGCAGCTGTCCGATGCCGAACTCAAGGACATGGGTCTGTACCGCGGCGACATCGTGCGGATCGCCTACGACGCCGCCGAGACCAGACTGACGCCTGCGAAGGCCGCCAACAGCCAGGGTGGCGCGAAAGCCGCCGGCACGTTCGGCATCCTGCGTGAGAGCCACTGAGCCTCACGCCGCCAAAGCCTATCCAAGAAGAGCAAGTTACGGATATCCGGGAGAGAGGCGCCGTCCGCCCAGTCAAAAGGAACGGCACTATGTCGAGCATGAACGTCACTCAGCCCATCCACACCGGGTTCTTCCACGCTGCCCGCCGGATTCTGGCGAATACCGTCGCCGGGTGGTTCCATCGGGCCGAAGCGCACCTGGAGCAGCGTCGCCTGCAGGCCGAGCTGGACTCGCTTTCCCCCCGCGACCGCCAGGACGTCGATGTCACCAGCGGCAATCTTTCCTGGGCTGCCGCAGCGCTGGAAGGCCGCCATGGCCTCCGTGTCCACACCGGCGGCCTCAACAGCGTCGGAGCGCTGCGGGGCACTATCGGTAACTGAAGGGTTGGAACGTCCGGCCGCCGAGTCGGCCTGACACGAACCGATCCGACCCGAACCGAACAAGCATTCGAGCCGAAGAATCGAAGCAGGGAGAGAAGCGCTACCCGTACTGTATTCCTTGGGAGCGACTCATGACCGCCTACACCACCAATTCCAACGAACTGATCCAGCCGACCATCTCCGGCTTCCGCGGCTCCCGTCCCGAGACGGCGAAGCCGTCCGAGGATCGCAGCATCTTTGCCAGGGTTTCCTCGCTCCTTTACCGGTACTGGACCCTTTACCAGACCAGGGCCCAGCTCGACCGCCTCAGCGACCGCGCCTTGAGCGACATCGGCATCGACCGTGACGGCATCCCGTCGGTCGCGCGCCGGCAGCATGGAGGCACCCTGGTACGCCACTCCGATCTCAGCACGCTGCTGAGCATGACCGACGAAGATCTGGCGGACATCGGGGTCTGCCGCGGCGATCTCGAAGACTTCCGGGCCGGTCGCATCAAGTATGTCCGCCGCCGGCTGGTCGCCTGAGGGGACACGGCATGACCGGCTCCCCGCTCGAGACGGCCATCCTGCTGAGGGCCGTGTTCGGCCTGGCGATGATGAATGTCGGCCTGTGGCTCGGTTGAGCCTTGGGAAGATCCGGAAAGGGGAGTGCCGCAATACCGGCTCTCCCCTTTTTCGTTGACCGGGCGTTACTGGTTCCTCGCCGCCCGCCGGCGGCGCCACTCCACCCACCGGCGCTCCAGGCGGATCATCGCCCTGCTGGTCGGGCGCTTGAGGACGGGTATGTCCTGGGCCAGCAGAAGCAGACCCAGCGGCAGCATCCAGATCCCCAGGATCGGCAGGAAGCTGAGAAGCCCGCCGATCACCAGCAGCAGTCCGACGGGAATCCTGACCCAGGTGGCTTGGGGATCGCGCAGCCAGCGCAGCACGCGCGCGGCACTCGCAGGCAGTTGCCGCTCCAGTCGCTCGAAACGGCGGTCGAGCCTACGGTCGTCGATATGTGTCATGGTCTCAATCTAAGGTCCCGTGGGGGATATTCAAAGGCTGCATCGCAGCCGGCGGCGGGATCTCCATCCCGGTGAAGAAATTTTCCCGGATCGTGGAAGCCCGGGGAATAAATCGTCGAGCCACGCGAATATGTGCGGAACGAGACGATGGCCATGCACCCGCTGCTCAAAGACCATATCCTGCCGCTCCGCCGCTACGCCCTGGCGCTCACCGGCAACACCGACCAGTCCGACGATCTGGTGCAGGAAACCCTTGCGCGCGCGATCGAGGGCGCCGGGTCTTGGGACCCCCGCCGGGACTTGCGCAAGTGGCTGTTCGGCATCATGCACAACACGAATGCTTCGGCCCTGCGGCGGCGCGCTCTCGAGGGCGAGGTCGCCGACCAGATCGGGTCCCTCGCGTCGGAGGCCGTTCCCCCCACCCAGTTCACCCAGGTGCATTTCAGCGAGACCATCGCGTCGCTGATGCGCCTGCCGGACGACCAGCGCGAGGTGATGGTGCTGATCGCCGTCGAGAACTTCAGTTACAAGGACGCGGCCGAACTGCTGGACATCCCGGTCGGCACCGTGATGTCGCGCCTTGCCCGTGCCCGGGAAGCCCTGCGCGGGAGTTCGGCGGCCGCGCCGATCGACGTGCCGGCCGGGAACAGACCCTCCCTGCGCCTGGTGAGGTGAGCCATGACCGAACCGATATCCGAACTCGACCTGATGGCCTATGTCGACGACCAGCTCGATGCCGAACGCCGCATCGAGGTAGAGGAATACCTGTCGCGGCATCCCCAGCTTGCCGCGCAGGTCATGGACGACCTGTGCCGGAGGGACGAATTGCGGCTGGCCCTGACGGAGGCCGCGACCGTCGCCGGGGTGGACAAGGCCATCCTTCCGGCCGAGCGCCTTGGCCGCCGCCTCGCGCTTCGCAGGACGCTGCATCGCAGCCGGCGTGCCATCGCGGCGTCGCTTCTGCTCGCCACGGGCTGGCTCGCCCACGCAACGTTCGGCGGCCTCGGCGCGGACCCCGCGTCCGCGGCACATATCCTGCCTGTCTATGCCGACGAGGCGGTCGATGCTCACCGGACGATCCTGGTGGAGGAGCGCAACGCCCTGTTCACGCGCTCCGCGACGGCGCCGGAACGTATCGCCGACCTCGCCACCGGCTCAAGCCCGGCGATACCGCTGCCGCACCTGCCCAGGACCTTCACGCCGGTCGCCTCGCACCTCGTCCCCTGGGACCAGGGCAATGCCGTCCAGGTTCTGTTCCATGGTCCGTCCGGGGAGTCGCTGACCCTTTTCGCGGTGGAGACCGACAGCTTCAGCATCGACCAGCCCTATGCCGAGGAGGTCGACGGCGTGACCATCGCCTATTGGCAGTCCGGATGGTTCGCCTATGTCCTGGGCGGATCGGCCGACCGGGATGACCTGCTGACGCTGGCCGCCCGGATCAGCCGGTGACCCTCCGGCCTGTGACCAAACATCAACCAGCCTGTTGAGACAACCAGGATCAGGGAGCAACCATGTTCAACCAGTATCCGAACCGGCAGCCGCCCAACCAGCCGGGAGTCTTCGGCCGTGCCGTCGATCAGGGCGCCTTCGACGAGGGCCTGCGCAAGCACATGCTGCGGGTCTACAATTTCATGGTGCTGGGTCTGGCCATCACCGGCCTGATCGCCGCCTTCGTCGCCAGCACCCCGGCGCTCTACGTGCCGATCTTCACCACGCCCCTGAAGTGGGTGGTGATGCTGGCGCCGCTCGCCTTCATCTTCGTGCTGTCCTGGCGCTTCGAGCAGATGTCCTCGTCGGCGCTCCAGATGACGTTCTGGGCGTTCTGCGCCGTGATGGGCGTGTCGATGGCGTCGATCTTCCTGGTCTTCACCGGGGCCAGCGTCGCCCGGGTCTTCTTCATCACCTCGGCGATGTTCGCTGCGACCAGCCTGTGGGGCTACACGACCAAGACCGACCTGTCGAAGATGGGCTCGTTCCTGATCATGGGCCTGATCGGCATCGTGATCGCCAGCATCGTCAACGTCTTCCTCGGGTCGAGCGCGCTGCAGTTCGCCATCTCCGTGATCGGCGTGGTGGTGTTCACCGGCCTGACCGCCTACGACACCCAGAACATCAAGGAGAGCTACGCCGAGCATTACGGCCATGACACCAACACGAAGCTGGCCGTGATGGGCGCCCTCAGCCTCTACCTGAACTTCATCAACCTGTTCCAGATGCTGCTCCAGCTCACCGGGCAGCGCGAGGAATAGCCGGGCGGACACCGATCCTTCGCCCCATCGCCATAAAAACAATCTCAGCGGGACAATCATGGACAACAACGAACGCCAGATCATCGACGAGCTTTTCGGCAAGCTGCGGCAAGCGGAGGCCCAGTCCGGCCCGCGCGACGCCCAGGCCGAGGGCTTTATCCGCGAGCAGGTGGCCCGTCAGCCTGCGGCTCCCTACCTGATGGCGCAAGCGATCGTCATCCAGGAGCAGGCCCTTGCCGCCTCCCAGGCCCGCATCCAGGAGCTGGAGCAGGAACTGCAGTCCCGCCCGGCGTCTGGGGGCGGCGGACTGTTCGGCAGCCTGTTCGGCGGCGGGTCGCAGCAGCGCCAGCCGGCGCCGCCGTCCAACTCGCCGTGGGGAAGCCAGCGGCATGCCGCCCCTCCCGGCGACCCGCGGGTGGCCGCCTACGCCAACCCGCAACACCAGCAGCGCCAGGGCGGCGGCTTCATGGCGGGCGCCATGCAGACGGCCATGGGCGTCGCCGGCGGCATGCTGATCGGCAATGCGCTCGGCAGCATGTTCTCGTCGGGCGAGGCGATGGCCGATGAAGCCGTCGGCGCGGTCGAGGAACAGGTTCCCGAGGAGTTCGCGGCCGACGAGGGCGGCGATTTCTTCGGGGGCGACGAGGAGATCTGACGCTTTCCCCATCGTCGAGGCTGAGGCAATCTGACCCCGGGGGCGCGGACTTCCTGTCCGCGCCCCCGGACCGTATCGCGGCCGCGAGTCCGCCGCCAGTCGGGTGCCTCAGGAGATCCCGTCGTGTCGTTCAAGCTCCGCTTCGTGCTTCTGTTCTCCGCCGTGCTTGCCCTGGCGGTGCTGGTGGCCGGCATAGCGGTCGTGGTCAATGCCAGGACCGCGGTCGAAACGGAGGTGGACGCGGGCATGGAGCTGGCGACGACGCTGGTGATCCGGACGCTGGCCGGCGCTCCCGATCCCCGGTCGGCGGCGGATGCCATCAGTTCCGCACTGGCGATGCTGCCGCTCAGGCATGTCCGGATCGCGATCGCCGCCGACGGTGCCGCGACCGCCCTGCCGGCGCTGGTGACGACCCGTGTTCCGGACTGGTTCTACCGGCTGGTCGGTCCCGACCACCGGCAGGAGGAGATCAGGATGCGCCTGTCGAACGGCGCGCCCGCGCGGGTCCTGGTCGTGGCGGCGCCGGAAGACGAGATCGCCGAGGTCTGGGCCGATCTGACGAACTTGGCGCTGATCCTGGCGATGGTCTCGGCTGCCGCGATAATCCTCTCCTGGATCGCCATGGAGCGGGCGCTGCGGCCCCTGGCGCAATTGTCGGGAGCCCTGGAGCGGCTGGGCCGCCACGAGTACCAGGTCCACCTGGAACCGATCCGGGTGCGCGAACTCCGGCGCATCGGCGAAACGATCAACACGCTGGCCCTGGAATTGCGCCAGGCGGAGGACAGGAACCGCGAACTCGGCCGCAAGCTGATCGAGGTCCAGGAGGCGGAGCGGCGCCAGATCGCTGGCGAGATCCATGACGAGCTGGGACCCTGCCTTTTCGGGATCCGGGTCGAGATCCGGTCGCTCGCACAGGTCGCCCGGACCCTGCCCGATGCTGCCGGCGGTGCCGTCACCGAGCGATGCGAAACCGTGCTGGGCCTCGCCGATACCGTCCAGCGCATGAGCCGGCGCCTGCTCGACCGGCTGCGGCCCATGGCGCTGGAGCATTTGCCGCTGTCCGCGGTGCTTGCCGATACCGTCAAGCGCTGGCGCGTCAACGAGCCGGGCATCGACTGGCACCTCCGTCTGCCCGGGGATGTCGCCCATACCATCGACCGGCTTGACGATACCGCGTCGGTGACCCTCTATCGGGTCGTGCAGGAAAGCCTGATGAACGTCGCCCGTCATGCCGGCGCCACGAGGGTGGAGGTCGAGCTCCGTTCCGTGCGGGAACCCGGCGCGGGTGACGCGGTCGGGTTCAGCGTTCGGGACGACGGTCGGGGTATCGCCAGCGACGACCGGGCCGGGATCGGCATCCATGCGATGTCCGACCAGGTGAGGGCGCTTGGCGGGTCGATCGCCATCCTGTCGCAGCCCGGGGGCGGCGTGACGGTCCAGGGGATGATCCCGTTCGTCCCGGGCTCCCCCCGGACGCAAGAGGAGAAAGAAGATGGCAGGAACGCCCGCCGGAAAGCCTGAGAGACTGCTGCTGGTGGACGACCATCCGGTGGTCCGGACCGGCTGCCGGCGGCTCCTCGCCTCCGCTGGTCCCTACGAGATCATGGAAGCCGACAGCGGCGCCCGGGCTTTGGAGCTCTGCGGGGCCGAGCCTCCCGACGCCGTCGTCCTGGACCTGGGACTGCCCGACATCGGCGGACTGGACCTGCTCGATCGGCTGCGCCGCATGGTTCCGGATATCCGCGTCCTCGTCTTCAGCATGCATGAGGATGCCGTCTTCGCGGCACGCGCCCTGGAGGCAGGAGCCCGAGGCTACGTCACCAAGAACGATGCGCCGGAGGAGCTGGTCGCGGCCGTCGGGACGGTACTGGCAGGCGGCATCTACCTGAGCCGCGACATGGCGCGCGAGGTCGCCGTGATGAGCTTCGCCCCGAACCGCAGTCCCTTGCAGGGATTGACGGCCCGGGAACTGCGCGTCCTGGCGGAGTTGGGGCAGGGGAGCGCCATCGCCGACATCGCCGAACGCCTGGGCGTCAGCTACAAGACGGTGAGCAATACCTGCACGATCATGAAGACGAAGCTGGGCGCGCGCAGCATACGGGATCTGATTCGCATCGCCGTCGAGCATCGCGTGACGCCCTGAGTCCGAACTGAAAAGGAGGATTCGGGAAAATTCGGCAATCACACCAAGGAAGAAGTGGAATCCCGGTTCAGTCAAAAAATGAATATGTGAATCCACCATAGAAATATGTTGCGCTGACTTACGTGTCTTATGAAAGTATATCCGGAGAAGAAGAGCGATAAACATGAGGAAACGTCACATGGTGGCCTCCCTTGGCACATTGAAGCGCATTTTGCTGGGAAGCGTCCTCGCGGTCGCCTCCTCATTGCCGGCCATGGCCGACACGATCTACGTCTCCAACGAAAAGGATAACACCATTTCGGTTGTGGACGGCGAAACGCTGGCCGTCACGGAAACGATCCGCGTCGGGCGCCGGCCGCGCGGGATCACCTTCAACCACGACATGACGCAGCTCTATGTCTGCATCGGCGACGAGAACCGGATCGACGTGATCGACCTGTCCTCCAACAAGGTCGTCGGCCGCCTGCCGTCCGGACCGGACCCGGAACTGTTCGTCCACCATCCGACCGAGAACGTGCTGTACGTCGCCAACGAGGACGACAACATGGTCTCCGTCGTGGACACGAAGGGCGGCAAGATCCTGGCCGAGATCCAGGTCGGCGTCGAGCCGGAGGGGATGGGCATCAGCCCGGATGGCAAGCTGCTGGTAAATACGTCCGAAACCACCAACATGGCCCACTTCATCGACACCTCCACCAAGGAGATCGTCGCCAACGTGCTGGTGGACAGCCGGCCGCGCGTGGCCGAGTTCACCTCCGACGGCAAGCACGTGTGGGTCTCGGCCGAGATCGGCGGAACCGTCAGCGTGATCGACTCCGCGACCCGCCAGCCGGTCAAGAAGATCGAGTTCGCCGTCAGCGGCGTATCGAAGGAGGCCATCCAGCCCGTCGGTATCCAGATCACCAAGGACATGAAGCGCGCCTTCGTCGCCCTGGGACCCAGCAACCGCGTGGCGGAAGTCGATCCCGCGACCTACGAGGTGCGCAAGTACCATCTGGTCGGGCAGCGCGTCTGGAACCTGGCGCTGTCGCCCGACGAGAAGCGTCTTTATTCCACCAACGGCGTCAGCAGTGACATCAGCGTTATCGATGTCGAGAACAGCAGGGTCATCAAGTCGATCCCGGTCGGCCGCGCACCCTGGGGAGTGATCGTGAAGCCCTAACGGCAACCCGTTAAACTCCAGCAAACGCAACCGAGACTTCCCGCCCCGGACCGTCGCCAGACTGTCCGGGTATTTTTTATGGGGTCCGGTAACTATCTAAGCGGCGGCACGCTGAACGCGAGGCCGCCGTGCTCCGCATGCCGCGCCGGCGGAGTGAACGGCGTTCGGCGCATTCGCACTTGCCAGAAGCCCCGCCGGTGCGACATGTCTGGGACCGAAGGAGCCGCGGCGGAGTTCGCCGCGCGGCAAGGCAGGAGGAACAGCGGAATGTTCATCGCGATGAACCGCTTCAAGGTGGTGCCCGGCGCGGAAGCCGATTTCGAGGCGGTCTGGCTGAACCGGGAGAGCCACCTGCACAAGGTTCCCGGTTTCGTCGAGTTCCACATGCTGCGCGGCCCGCAGCGTGACGATCACCGGCTCTACAGCTCCCACACGGTCTGGCAGTCGGAGGAGCACTTCCAGGGCTGGACCCGCTCGGAGGCCTTCCGCGATGCCCACAAGGGTGCCGGCGGCAACAAGCCCCTGTACCTGGGGCATCCGGAATTCGAAGGCTTCGAGGTCATCCAGACCGTTACCAACCCGTCCGCCGGAGAGTAGCGCCTTGGCCGGAGCCGAGCTGTCGGATTTCTTCGATCTGTTCCCGATGCGCCGGGTCGGCAGTGCCGACCTGGACGCGGCGCTGGCCGAGGACGCGCCGGAAGCCTTGACGGTTCTGTTCCTGTGGGGACGCAACTGTCCCAACTGCGACATCGCCAAGCGGGCGATGATGACGGCGCCGGAGCGCTTCCAGTCCCCGGACGTGCGCTGGTTCCATGACAATGTCTATGACGACTTCGACATGGCGACCCGCTTCGGCGTCCATGGCATACCGGTCTTCTTCCTGTTCCACGGACGCCGCCAGCTTGGGCGGATCACGAGCTGGCCGGGCGCCGACGCGTTCCTGGACGTGATCGGCCGGCAACTGCGCCGGGTCGCACCGGCGTAGTTGCCGATCCGTCCGGTCAGGCTTGCTTGAGCGGGCAGGTACGGATGCCCAGCAGGGTGTAGGCCGGGCAGAAGCCGATGAAGGCGGTCAGCAGGGGAACCACGCCGATCCAGCCCCACGGGCTCTGGGGACCGACGAAAACCAGCGAGATCAGCACGAGGCCGGCTACGATCCGCAGGGCGCGGTCGATCATTCCCATATTCTTTGGCAGCGACATGGCACGTTCCCTTTCCATCTTGGGGGCTCCATCTTGGGGCCGTGCCGCGAGCATCGCGCCGTGCGCCGTTTGGCTCAGTGACTAAGTCACATTCGGTGTCAGCCGGGTGCCGCCGTGGCAAGATATCGCAGGTTGCCGGGGTCCAGCACCTCCAGCCTGCCGCGTCCCAGGCCGACCAATCCCCGGTGCTCGAACTCCTTCAATTGGCGGCTGACGACCTCGCGGGCGGTGCCGAGCTCGGTCGCCAGGGCCTGATGGGTGAGGGGAACCACGCCGCCTCCGGGCGCATGCTTGACCAGCGCCTCGGCCAGCCGGCATTCGATCCTGCCGAACGCCACCTCGCTGACCAGCCTCATCAGGTCGGTCAGCCTGGCCCCGAAGCTCCGGAATACGAAGTCACGGAAAATGCCGGATCGGGTGATCAGGGTATCGAACGCAGCCTTGGGCAGTGCCACCGCCGATACTTCCGCTTCGGTCACGCCTTCCGCGCTGTAGCCTTCGTTTCCGATCAGGCAGGACGTGGTCAGGATACAGGTCGAACCGGGGCCGACCCGGTACAGCACGATCTCGCGTCCCAGTTCGGACAGCAGGTGGACACGCACCGAGCCTTCCAGGACGATCAGGAAGTTCGCGCAGAGATCGCCCGGCCGGAACAGCACCGTCCCGGCCTTCAGGGTGACCAGCTCCGCCTGCCGGGCGAGGATTCCGCGTGCCGCGTCGTCCAGGTCCCGCAAGGCGGGAATCGATTGCAGCCAACCGATCGCCATGCTCATTTCCGTAGTGGACTCCCGGCCCAGGTCACCCGTTGCGGGCCTTGACATCGCGGAACTCGTCATAGGCCTCCAGCGCCTGGGCAGCATACATGACGCTGGGGCCCGCGCCCATGTAGACGGCCATGCCCATCGTCTCCAGCACTTCCTGTCGCGTGGCGCCCTGCTTCACGGCGGCTTCGGCGTGGAAGGCGACGCAGCCGTCGCACCGGGTGGCGACGGCGATCGCGAGCGCGATCAGCTCCTTCGTCTTGGTGTCCAGGGCGTCGGCCTTCAAGGCGGCCTGCGCCAGAGCCGAAAAGCTCTGCATGACCGCGGGAGCGCCGCCGCGCAGTTCCTTGATGGCGGCCGACAGGTCGGCCGTGGTGTTCGTCCAGGTTCCGGACATGGGAGATACCTCGGATATGGAGAAGAATGCAGTTGCGACGCTAGGGCCGCCGCTTTATATAAGTCAATGCTAATTTAACGAGCGGGGGCACTCGAAATGGACGCGTTCACGCCGTATTCTTCGGCAGCGGGCGGCGCGCTGATCGGCGCCGCCGCGGCCCTGCTGTGGTACGGGGCCGGGCGTATCATGGGCGTCAGCGGTATCGTCGGCGGTCTGGCGACCGCGCGCGGCAGCGATATCGGCTGGCGACTCTGTTTCCTGGCGGGCCTTCTCGCCGCTCCCCTGCTGCTCTGGGCAGGAGCCGGGATCGGCAGGCCTGCCGCCCTGCAGGCCTCTCCGATGCTGCTGATCGTAGCCGGATTGCTGGTCGGCTACGGCACCAGGCTGGGCAGCGGCTGTACCAGCGGCCATGGTGTCTGCGGGCTCGCGCGCTTGTCCTTCCGCTCGCTCATCGCGACCGGTCTGTTCATGGCGAGCGGGGCAGCGGTCGTCTTCGTGGCCCGCCACCTGCTGGGAGCATGAGGACATGCCCATGATGATCGTCGCGCTGGTGTCCGGCCTGCTGTTCGGCGCCGGCCTCGTCGTCTCCGGAATGATCGATCCGGCGAAAGTGCTTGCCTTCCTCGATGTCGCCGGAAACTGGGACCCCAGCCTCGCCTTCGTGATGGGGACGGCCATTCCGATCGCGATGATCGGCTTCAGGGCGGCCCGCCGGTGCGAGCGGCCGGTCTGCGGCGACCGGTTCGCCGCGCCGACGAAGTCCGGATTGGACGCCAGGCTTGCCCTCGGTGCCGTGCTGTTCGGCGCCGGCTGGGGGCTGGTCGGCTACTGCCCCGGCCCGGCGCTCGCCGCTCTTTCATACGGCGATCCGGCCACATGGCTATTCGTGGTCGCCATGGTGGCCGGGATGGGTGCGCACAGCCTGCCTGCGCTGCGGCGGACGGAGCAGCGGTCGAAGGCCTGAGTTCCGGGAGGTCAGAGCAGCCACGTGGTATGCTGCGCGACTTCCTGGCTTCCGCGGTAGATCATGTCGAGCGCCACGTAGGTGATGATGGCGAGGCCGACCCAGCCGATCCAGCGGTACTTGTGCAGGACATGGGCGATCATGTTGGCGGCGGCGCCCATCAAGGCGACCGACAGCAGCAGCCCGATCACGAGGATCGTCGGGTGTTCCTTGGCGGCGCCGGCGACCGCCAGCACGTTGTCGAGCGACATGGACACGTCGGCCACCACGATCTGCCATATGGCGGAGCCGAAGCTCTTGGTATGCCCTGGCGCCGGGGCATCCGACGCCAGCGCTTCGTCCGGTGCCATCTCCCCCTTGCCCTGGTCCCGCAACTCGCGGAACATCTTCCAGCAGACCCACAGCAGCAGCACGCCGCCGGCCAGCGTCAGGCCGATGATGGCGAGAAGCTGGGTGGTGATCAGCGCGAAGAAGATGCGCAGGCCGATGGCGGCGCCGATGCCCCAGAAGATGACTTTGCGGCGCTGCTCGATGGGAACTCCCGCGGCCGCCATGCCGACGACGATCGCGTTGTCGCCGGCCAGTACAAGATCGATCGCGATGACCTGCCCGAGGGCAACCATCTGGGGCCACAGCCCGAATTCTTCCATTTGTCCAAATTTCCTTATTCGGGCGATGGCCGGCTTTCTGAGAGGAGCCGGCCTTGCCAACGTCTGTCTTCGTCTCGCCGGCAGAACTGATGAAACAGCCGAGCGGGAACAATCCTGCAGGATCAGGGCGTGCTGGGAGCGCCGCCGACGGCATCGGGGGCCGCCTCCGTCGTACCCCGGCGCAGCCGGTGCTCGCCCAGATACAGCAGGATCGGCGCCGCGATGAAGATCGATGACGATGTCGCCAGCACGACGCCGAACAGCAGAACCAGCGCGAACTCCTGCAGCGCCTCGCCGCCGAACAGCGCGAGCGGCAGGGTCGCCAGGAAGAGCGCCACCGAGGTGCCGATGGTCCGGCTCAGCGTCTCGTTGATGCTCCGGTCGATCAATTCTCCCAGCGGCATCTTGCGGTACAGCCGCAGGTTCTCCCGGACGCGGTCGTAGACGACGACCTTGTCGTTGATCGAGTAGCCCATGATGGTCAGGATCGCCGCGATGGCCGTCAGGTTGAACTGCATGCCGGTCAGCGCGAAGAAGCCGATCGTCTTGGTCACGTCGAGCAGCATGGTGACGACCGCGCCGACGCCGAACTGCCACTCGAAGCGGAACCAGATATAGATCAGCATCGCGATGGCCGCCAAACCGAGCGCCAGCATCCCTTGCTCGAACAGCTCTCCGCTGACCGATGCCCCCACGGATTCGACGCGCCGGATCGTGGTGCCGGGGAACTCGGACGCCAGCTTGTCCTGGACCGCCCTGACCGCCTGCTGCTGGGCCGCCTCGTTGCCGGGCTGCCGCTCGAAGCGGATCAGCACGTCGGTCGGCTGGCCGAACTGCTGGAGTTGCACGGGACCCAGGTTGAGTTGGGCGAGGCTCTCGCGAAGTTCGGGGAAGTCGGCGGGCTGCTCCGTCCGGACCTCGATCACGATTCCGCCCGCGAAGTCGACGCCGTAGTTCAGCCCCGGCTTGAAGAACAGGCCGACCGAGGCGAGGCTCAACAGGACCGACAGGATCAGCCCCATCCGTTTGCCGCGCATGAACGGGATCTTCGTGTCGTCGGGCGCGAGCCGGAACCCGGTCGAGATCGGCAGCACCTTGGGCCGATTCCGCTTGAGCCAGGTGACCATCAGCAGGCGGGTCACCACCGTGGCGGTGAACATCGACGTGATGATGCCCAGGCTGATCGTGACCGCGAAACCGCGGATCGTTCCCGTTCCCACAGCGTAGAGCAGCACCATCTTGATCAGCGTCGTCAGGTTGCTGTCCATGATGGTGGCGAAGGCGCGGGTGAAGCCGGTCTCCATCGCGGCGAAGGCCGACCGGCCGCGCCTGGTTTCCTCCCGGATGCGTTCGTTGATCAGGATATTGGCGTCGACCGACATGCCCAGCGTCAGCAGGATTCCGGCGATGCCCGGAAGTGTCAGCGTCGCCTGGAGAAGCGACAGCGCGGCCACGGTGAGGAACAGGTTGAAGATCAGGGCGATGTTGGCGAACACGCCGAACAGCCCGTAGGACATCACCATGTAGCCGACGACCAGCACGAAGCCCACGAGGCAGGCGATGATGCCGGCGCGGATCGAATCGGCGCCCAGGTCGGGCCCGATCGTGCGTTCCTCGATGATCGTCAGCGGCGCCGGCAGGGCTCCCGCGCGGAGCAGGACCGCCAGGTCGTTGGCTCCCTGGGTGGTAAAATTACCGCTGATCTGGCCACGGCCGCCGGTGATCGGCTCGCGGATGACCGGTGCGCTGATCACCTTGCCGTCGAGCACGATGGCGAAGGGCCGGCCCACGTTCTGCCTGGTGATCTCGCCGAAGCGCCGGGCGCCCGGCCCGTCGAACTCGAAATTGACCACCCAGCTTCCGCTGCGCTGGTCGTTGCCGGGGCGGGCGTCGAGCAGGCTGGCGCCGTCCACCTCGATCTTCCGGCGCACCAGGTACTGCTGCCCGCGGGACGCCGGATCGACCGAAGGAAGCCACTGGGTTCCGGCGGGGGCGGGGGTGCCCGGCGCAACGGTCTGGTCGCCCAGCAGGTGGAAGGTCATCTTTGCGGTCTGGCCGAGCAGACGCTTCACCCGGTCGGGATCGGTCACGCCGGGCAGCTGGACCAGGATGCGGTTCGTCCCCTGGCGGGCGATCACCGGCTCGTTGACGCCGGTCTCGTCGATCCGCCGGCGGACGATCTCTATCGACTGCTCTACGGCCCGTGCCGCACGGTCGCTGACCGCGGCATCGGTGAAGTCCAGGCGGACCCGTCCGCCGTCCGAGGAGAAGGCGAAATCCCGCTGCGCCGGGCTCAGCCCGGTTCCCAGCAGGTCGGCGAGCGCCGTGCGCGCGGCCTCCGCCTGGTCCGGGTCGGGCAGCGCGAAGGTGACCGCCCGGTCGCGGACCGCGAGGTCGGTGTAGCGGATGCCGGCGGTGCGAAGCGCCGTCCGAGCGCTGTCGAGCGCGCTTTCCAGGCGCTCGCGCACGACGGTGTCCATGTCGACTTCCAGCAGCAGGTAGGAACCGCCCTGGAGGTCGAGGCCCAGGTTTACGCGTTGCTGCGCCATCCAGCCCGGCAGGATTCCAGCGGGGATGAAGTTTGGCAGCGTGAAGAGGACACCCAGCGCACAGACGGCCGAGATGATCCAGATCTTCGTCTTGGAGAAATGAAGCACGGATGACAACTTTCTCACGCCGGCTTTCGGCATGATCAAGGCATTGCAGCGATGGCGGGAGTTTCGAAGGCTGTCAGCCGGCGACGGGGGGACCCGTGGGAATGCGGGGGCTTGCCCAGCCCATACCCGGAACCGGGACCGGAGCGTACAGGCGGTCCGGCGCGGAAATCAGGTCCCCGGCCGCCATGAAGGCGATCGCCACGAGGACGGCGAAGATCGGTTCCGGCATCGGCGGATCGCGCAAGGGCGCGCGCGACGCCTCCACGAAGAGCTGCCGGGGCAGATGGAATCTCTCACCGGCGCCCGCATCGCCGCCGCCCGATCCGGAGGCCCCGCCGGACGGCGACGACGGCGCGGCGGCGGATCCCGGCGCGGTCGGGATCCCTGTCCAGCAGAAGGCCGACAACAGGCAGAACACCAGCGCCAGAGCGACGGCTCTGACACCCTGGCCTGTCGGGATACGGCGTTCTCGGAACTCGGTCATCGAACTCACGGCTGGAGGAGATCGGCGCAAGCTACACATGCGGCGGAACGTCGGCCAGGATTATCTATTTCCCGGCCTGCTCATTCCTCCTCGTCCGCCTCCCCGAACAGGTAGTCGATGTCGCCGGTGCCGAGGGTGCTGAACAGGGCCGTCCCCTCGATCGTCGCCGCGGCGAGATTGTCCTTGCGGCGCTGAAGCTCAAGGATCCGCTCTTCCACGGTGTCGGCGGCGATCAGCTTGTAGACGAAGACGGGCTTGTCCTGCCCGATCCGGTGCGCGCGGTCGGTCGCCTGGTTCTCGGCCGCCGGGTTCCACCAGGGATCGTAGTGGATGACCGTGTCGGCGGCGGTCAGGTTCAGTCCCCGCCCGCCGGCCTTCAGGCTGATCAGGAAGACCGGCACGTCGCCGCGCTGGAACCGCTCGACCGGCTCGTTGCGGTCGCGGGTGGCCCCGGTCAGTTCCACGAAGGCGATGCCGGCCTTGCGCAGCTCCGGCTTGATCAGCTCCAGCATCGAGGTGAACTGGGAGAAGATCAGGATCCGGCGGCCTTCCGGCACCATCTCGCCGACCATCTCGATCAGGCTGCTCAGCTTGGCGCTTTCGCCGACGGAGGCCGCCGCCGGAATCTTGACCAGCCTGGGATCGCAGCAGACCTGACGCAGTTTCAGCAGCGCGTCGATCACGGTGATGGCGTTGCCGGACAGGCCGCTGTTGGCGATCGCCGCCCGCACCTTCTCGTGGACCGACAGGCGGATCGTCTCGTAGAGGTCGCGCTGTTCCTGGTCCAGCTCGATATGCCGGATCACCTCGGTCTTGGGCGGCAATTCCTTCGCCACCTCGGACTTGGTCCGGCGCAACAGGAACGGCCGGGTCCGGCGCACCAGCAGGCCGGCGCGGGTCGCGTCGCCGCGCTTCTCGATCGGTGTCCGGAACCGCTTCTGGAAATCCTTCCGGTCACCCAGCAACCCGGGCATCAGGAAGGCGAACTGGGCCCAGAGTTCGCCCAAATTGTTCTCGACCGGCGTTCCGGACAGGCACAGCCTGTGCTTCGCCCTCAGCGCGCAGACGGCGCGGGTAGAACGGGAGTCCGGGTTCTTGATCGCCTGGGCCTCGTCCAGCACGACCAGGTGCCACGGGCAATCCTTCATCAGGTCCATGTCGCGGGCGACCACGCCGTAGGTCGTGATCACGATCTGGGCCGAGGCGATCTCGGCCCGGCGCTCGTGCCGGTCCAGGCCATGCAGCACCAGGGTGCGCAGGTGCGGCGTGAAGCGCTTCGCCTCGTTGACCCAGTTGGGTACCAAGCTGGTCGGAACCACCACCAGGCAAGGATCCTCCAGCCGGCCGCTCTCGTGCTCCAGGGCGATGTGCGCCAGTGTCTGCGCGGTCTTGCCCAGGCCCATGTCGTCGGCCAGGATTCCGGCGACGTTGTTGGCCGCCAGACGCTGCAGCCAGGCAAGGCCGGTGCGCTGATAGTCGCGCAGGTCGCCGCGGAAGCTGGCCGGAGCCGCCACCTCGGGCAGGGTCTCGTCCTCGGTCAGCTTGCGGAGGAACGCCTCGATCTGGGCGCTCTCGTCCGGGCGGCGGGACACCAGGTCGTCGATGTCGACCAGCAGGTCGGCCTCGCCCATCGGTACCTGGAGTTTCTCCTCGAACCGCCGGCCGGTCTCCAGCATGGCCTCGAGGACGCTGAACAGCCGCTTGATCCTGTCGGCCGGAACCGCCAGCACGCTGCCGTCCTCCAGCATCACGTGGGCCTGCCCGTCGATCACACGCATCGCGGCCATTCCGCCGCGGTCGATCAGGCGGGCCAGGATGGGCAGCAGGGAGCGGCGCTGGCCCTCGATCTCGACGCCGACCTCCATGTCGAACCAGCCTTCGCCGGCATCGCGCACGGTGATGGCGACGTCGCCGGCGGACTCGACCATGCGGGTGCCGAAGTCGGAACCGATATGGACGGTCCAGCCCTCGGCTTCCAGCGCCGGAACCTGGGTGGTGAAGAAGGCACGCCACGCGGCGTCGGGATCCTTGCCGGTCATGCGGTGGACCCGCGTGCCCCGGTCTTCCAAGGAACCCTTCGGCGGGTCGATCCGGAGCTGGGCGAAGCCGATCCGGGCGAGGCGCGCCATGGCCTCCTGCTCGGCGGCCTTGTCGCGCCGCGCGAACACGGGCGGCCCGTCCGGCGTCTCGATCCGGGCGAACTGGCGCTGGTCGTCGGCCTCGATCTCCGCCGGCTGGCCGGGATCGCCGTAATCGAACGCCAACCGCAGGATGTCGATCATGCCTTCACCGGCCGACACGACGCGGCCGAGGCGGGCCGTGATCTTCGGGCTGCGCTCGACGATCACGGCGGGATCGGACCGCGGCGGCCGGGGCGGAACGTCGGCCGGCACCATCCGAGGCGCCGGAGTCCGCTGCGCGGTCCGGCGGGTCACGATGCGTGGCTTCTGCACCTCCGGCTTCGCCGATGCCGACTTGGCCGGCGGCGTCGCGGCCGCCGCCTTCGGCATGGTGACGATCTGTAGATCGACCGCGCAGATCTGTCCCGCCCCGGGATCGACGCACCAGTGGCCCAGGCCCTTGATCAGGGCTCCGCCCTCCGGCAGGCCGGTCGGCCGCAGCGTCCCGGTCCGCGGATCCCGGAACGCGCGGACCACGCGCTTGGGACCGGAGACCAGCGGAACGCCGCTGTGCCACCGCACCCGTCCGGTCGCCAGCAGGCAGCGGAGCAGCTTGTCGACCGCGTCGGCCTTGCCCTTCGGCACCGGCGTGCGGACCAGCGCTCCGGCGCCCAGCAGGCGGGCGACGGTCCGATCGGCTCCGGCCTGCTCGATCCCGGCGGCGTGGTCGACCACCTGCCGGGGAGTGGCGGGCCGCTCGGGCGCGCCGCCGACCGCCAGGGTGGCGGTCACGTACAGGGCGGCGTCGCCCTGGCCGGCCTCCAGCGTCCAGTAGGCCAGCGGAATTCCGGCGGGGGCTCCGGGAGTGACCCCGGGAGGGGCCGGCTCCGGCGCGGCCGGCGCCTTGGGGGCGGCCACCCGGTCCAGGAACGACGGCTGCACCGCCCGCCGCCATTCGGGCCGGCTGTCCAGCGCCAGGAGTGCCGCCGCCGCCATGTGCGCGCAGGTCGAGCGTCCGCAGGTGCAGGTCCGCTCCAGGGTGACGCGCTGGTTGCGATGCGACGGCACCACCATCACCGTGTGGGTCCGTCCCAGGTCCGTCACCGTCGCGGCGATATGCTCCCGGGCAGGCAGAAGCCGTGCAGCGCCGGCGAGCAGCAGTCCGCGGGCACGCTGAAGGGTTTTCTGATCGAAGACGCGCGACACGTCCTCTTCGGCAAAGGGAACCGGGGCGCCGGCAGGCGATGAAGCCCGCGCAGTGTGGTTGACCAGTGGCATGAATCTTTTTGCTGGATGTTACGGAAGCGTCGGATCTCAGGAGAGGGCGAAGGACGGAGGATACCTATTTTTGCCCGCCATTGCCACACACCTCTGTCTCTGCATATCAGCAGAGACCGCTCACGACAGGTTACGCGAAACGGTATAGCTTGTTTTTCCAGCATGTTGCCGGTCTTGGCACAACGAAGGATAGGATCCATGGCCGTCGCTTCCGGCAAAGGTCAGGCCCAGGCGCCCAAGTTCACGTCGGGATCGCCGCTGCGCCACGTCGTGGTGATGACGACCACCGGTTCCGTCGGCCTGATGGCGGTCTTCGCGGTCGATCTGGCGAACCTGTTCTACATCTCCATGCTGGGGGTCAGGGAACTGGCCGCGGCGGTCGGGTTCGCCGGGACGATCCTGTTCTTCCAGATCTCCCTGTGCATCGGCCTGACCATCGGCACCGGCGCCATCGTCGCCCGGGCGATCGGGTCCGGCGACCGGGAGGAGGCCCGCCGGCTCGCCGGCTCCAGCCTCGTCGTCATGCTGGTGGCGAGCCTCGCGGTCGGCATCCTGACGGTTCCGTTCCTCGACCCCATCCTGTCGGCGCTCGGAGCCCGGGGGGAGACCAAGCGGTTCGCCGAGACCTACCTGACGATCGTCTCGCCGACCATGCCGCTGCTCGGCGTCGGCATGTGCTGCTCGGCGCTGCTGCGGGCCGTCGGGGACGCCCGGCGGTCCATGAACGTGACCCTGTTCGCCGGGCTGGCGACGGCCGTGCTGGACCCGATCCTGATCTTCGGTTTCGACCTCGACCTGATGGGGGCCGCGATCGCGGCGCTGCTTTCCCGGTGCGTCCTGGTCGCGATCGGGTGGCACGGCGCGTCCACGGTCCACGGGCTGGTGGGACGTCCCTCGATGGCGGCGCTTCCGCGGGACGCCCGGCAGCTGTTCAGGGTCGCGGGGCCGGCGATCCTGACCAATGTCGCGACACCCGTCGCCTCGGCCTACGTGACCTTCTCCATGGCGAAGTTCGGCGACGCGGCGGTGGCCGGGCTGGCGATCGTCGACCGGGTCGTGCCGGTCGCGTTCGGCGTGATCTTCGCGCTCAGCGGCGCGGTCGGTCCGATCTTCGCGCAGAACCTGGGCGCCCGGATCTATGAGCGCATCCGCGAGACCCTGCGGGCCAGCCTGACGGTGATGCTGACCTACGTCGCGTCGGTCTGGTTCGTCCTGTTCCTGGGCCAGGACCTGCTCGTGCAGGTCTTCTCGGTGGAAGGCGTGGCGGCCGACATCGTGCGCCTGTTCTGCACGCTGACCGCCGGAGGTTTCCTGTTCATCGGCTGCCTGTTCGTCGCCAACGCGGCTTTCAACAACCTGGGCTTCCCGTTGCTGTCCACCGGCTTCAACTGGGGACGCGCCACACTGGGAACGATCCCCTTCGTCACGCTGGGCGCCTGGGCGGGCGGCGCGCAGGGGATCGTGATCGGCCAGGCGGCGGGCGCGCTCGTCTTCGGGCTGGCCGCCGTGGTCGTCGCCTTCCGGGTCGTCGGCCGCCTGAAGGACGATCGGCTCGGACCCGGACCGATCGTCGTCGAGCCGCCGGCCCAGCCCGTCTCGTCGGGCAAGGCGGCGCTCGCCACCCTCGCGGCCGTCCGGCCGGCCGCTGGCGAGGACTGACCGGCGTCAGGCGACGGGAGATGCCGCCAGTGCCGCGGCCGAGCTGATGAGCCGCACCTCCATCGCCGCCTTCCGGCCGCGGACCGGGACGAACTGGAGGGGATGCCGGCCCAGGTCGATGCCGGCCCGCGCCTCGACCTCGCGGCTGACCACCAGCTCTACCTCGTTGTCCTTGGCGATCTGCTCCAGCCGGGAGGTGGTGTTGACCGGGTCGCCGATGGCGGTGAAGGAGCGGGCGCGGCCATAGCCCATCTCGCCCAGGATCACCGTTCCGGCATGGATGCCGATGGCGACACGCAAGGGATGGGGCAGGTCGTGTTCAAGGTCGCGGTTCAGCCGGTCGATGCGCTCGGCGATGGCCCGGGCCGTCACGAGCGCATCCTTCGCGGCCCTGACCGGGTCGTCGCTGATGCCGAACAGCGCCATCATGCCGTCGCCGATGAATTTGTCTATGTGGCCGTTGTTGCTTTCCACCGCCTGCCCGACGGCTTCGAAATAGCGGTTCAGGATGAACACCACGTCGTAGGGCAGCCGCGCCTCCGACAGGCTGGTGAAGCCCCGTATGTCGGCGAACAGGATCACGATCTCCCGCTCCTGGCCTTCCAGGTGGGTCGAAGGCTGGAGCGCCAGTTCGGGATTCGACGCCGGCGGTATCAGCGGGCGCACGGTCAGGCTGTGCTTCGGCCTGACCATGCAGGCAAGGCGGACATCGGGCGCCGCCCCGATCCGGGACAGCACGCGCTGTTCGGCGGAGGAGGGCGGAGGCAGCCGGTCGCGGCCGTGCCTGACGCTGACGCGGCAGGTCGAGCATCGCCCCCGTCCGCCGCAGACGGACGCGTGCGGGATGCCGTAGGCCCGGCTCATCTCCAGTATGCTGGCCCCGGGCAGCAGGGTCACGGTGGGGCCTTCGGCATAGCTGAGCGTGATCGTACCGAACCGTGACGACAGAAGGTTGCGGACGCCCCGGGCGAACAGGATGGCGACGATCAGCGCCGCGAAGCCGTAGCGGAAGTTCAGGGCCGTCTGGCTGACGAAGGCGGCCGACGTCGGCCCGGGGATCTGGGCCGCCTTGAGTATTTCGGCGATCGCGGCGCCGTCCGCCGTCTCGACCAGCAGAGCCCGCCCGGACACGACGAAACCCAGGAGCGCCAGGGTCGGGACCAGCACCGCCAGGGTGAAGAGGCCGGGCGCCACGGATCGGTACCAGGGCCGGAGCCGCAGCCAAAAGTGCAGCCCGACGCAGCCATGGACCCAGGAGACGACCATGACCGTGCTTTGCAGGATGCCGAGGTGGGGCGCCAGCCGCCAGTACGTCAGCTGGACCAGGGCGTAGCTGGGCTGCACGCCGTAGAGTTCGGTGACTGCCCGCGTGCCCAGCACGTGCTCGATCAGCAGGAACGGAATGGCGAGCCCGAGCAGAAGCTGCATGAACTGCCACGCCGGCATGCGCATCACCCGCCGATCGTACAACGACCACAGCGCGTGGGCAGCATGGACCACCGCCGCCGTCAGGATGACGATCCAGCCCCCGGCGAACTGCCAGGAGAGCAGGAAGCGCCAGCGGTCCATGGCCTCGAGCGAGATCAAGCCCAGCGAATGGTTCAGCATGTGCATCAGCACATAGGCGAACAGCACCAGTCCCGAGATCGTACGCAGTTGCTGGAAGCGGCGGCTTCCGGAGAGTGTGGGCATCAGGAACTTCGGGCTGGTCGTTGGTGCGGCGCAGGAACCTACCAGAAGTGGTCCCGGATCGCGTGTTGACCAGAGGCACGATCCGGGGCATCGGTGTCAAGCCGCTTCGGCTCCGCCGTCAGCCGACCAGGGCACGGGTCGCGATGAACAGCACCGACGGCGCCAACAGGCATCCCAGGCCGGTATAGAAGGTCGCCGTCATGGCGCCGTAGGGAACCAGCTTCGGATCGGTCGCGGCGAGCCCGCCTGCGACCCCGCTGGTGGTGCCCATAAGCCCGCCGAACACCATCGCGGAGCGGGGATTGTCCAGGCCGATGCTCTTGGCGACGAAGGGCGTGCCGATCATCACCAGGATCGACTTGATCAGGCCGGCGGCGATGCTGAGGGCCATCACGTCCGAACTGGCGCCGAGCGCGGCTCCCGTCACCGGGCCTACGATGTAGGTCACGGCTCCCGCCCCGATGGTCGCCATGCTGACCGCGTCGGAATAGCCGAAGGCCATGGCGACGGCGGCGCCGATCACGAAGGAGACGATGATCCCGGCGAACAGCGCGACCACGCCGCTGACGCCGGCCTTGCGGATCTCGCCGAAGCTGACGCCGAAGGCGGTCGCAATGATCGCGAAGTCGCGGAGCATGGCGCCTCCCATCAGGCCGATGCCGGCCAGCAGGGGCACGTCGGCGATCCCTTTGTTCCCGCCGGTGAACAGACCGCCGAAATAGGCCGCGACCAGCCCCAGGATGATCGCGATGGCCGACCCGTGCAGCCGGCCGCGCGTGAGCTTGGCCGAGAGTTGGTAGGAGATCCAGATAGTGACGCCGACCACGGCGAAGGCGGTGACGAGAGCGTTCTTGACGAGGATATCGGCGAGGGCTTCAAGCATATCCCGTCACTCCCCGCCCTTGACGGCCACGGGATCGGCCCGCTCCGCTTCGTCGCGCGGCTGGCCGATCCGGGTGATCGCCGGGACCAGGGCGAAGCTGACGACCACCGCCAGGGTGCCGGCCAGCACGGCCGCGGGACCGCCCTTCAGGGCGGCGACCACGTTCTGCTGGGCCGCCATGGCGACGACGATCGGGATATAGATGGCGCTCCAGAAGCCGATGCCCTGCTGGCACCACTGGTCCAGCCGGAAATCCTTCTTCAGGTAGTCGGTCGCCAGGATCAGCAGGAGCATCGCGATGCCGACGCCGCCCACATTGGCCTGGACGCCGATCGCCATGCCGAGCAGTTCGCCGACGATCATGCCCACGAGCATGCATATCGACAGGAGTGCAACTCCGTAGATGACCATTTGAACGTTTCCTCAGAATCTTATGGTGTTTCGGCCCCGGTGCCGGGATCAGCCCGTCTTGGCGCGGGCGTAGAGATCCTTGTTGGCGTCGCGCAGGAGGTTCTTCTGCACCTTGCCCATGGTGTTGCGGGGCAGTTCGTCGACGAACAAGACGCGCTTCGGCTGCTTGTACTTGGCGAGCCGGCCTTCGAGCGCCTGGAGGATCGAGCGCTCGTCGATGTCGGTGCCCGGCTTGCGGACCACCAGGGCCGTCACGCCCTCGCCGAAGTCAGCATGGGGGACGCCGATCACGGCGCTCTCGACCACGCCCGGAAGGGCGTCGATCTCGACCTCGACCTCCTTGGGATAGACGTTGTAGCCGCCGGTGATGACGAGGTCCTTGCCGCGCCCGACGATGTGGACGTAGCCGCGACCGTCGATCTTGCCCAGGTCGCCGGTGATGAAGAACCCGTCGGGCCTGAACTCGGCCGCCGTCTTCTCCGGCATCCGCCAGTAACCCTTGAAGACGTTGGGTCCCTTGACCTCGATCATGCCGATCTCGCCGCCGGGCAGGGGCTTTCCGTTGTCGGGCTCCGTCACCCGGATGGTGACGCCGGGCAGGGCGGGGCCGACCGTGCCGGCGATCCGGTCGCCGTCATAGGGGTTGGAGGTGTTCATGTTGGTCTCGGTCATGCCGTACCGCTCCAGGATGCGGTGGCCGGTCCGCTCGGCCCAGGCGTCGTGCGTCTCGGCCAGCAGCGGGGCGGAGCCGGAGACGAACAGGCGCATGTGGGCGACGGCGTCGCGGGTCAGTCCCGGATGCTGGAGCAGGCGGACATAGAAGGTCGGAACGCCCATCATGACCGTCGCGCGCGGCATCAGCCGGAGCATGGTTTCGGCGTCGAACCGCGACACGAAGATCAGGGAGGAGCCGGCCATCAGCGTGACGTTGGTGGCGACGAACAGGCCGTGGGTGTGGAAGATCGGAAGCGCGTGAAGCAGCACGTCGTCCGGCGAGAAGCGCCACGTGTCGGCAAGGGCAAGGGCGTTCGATGCCAGGTTGTCGTGGCTGAGCATCGCGCCCTTGGAGCGGCCGGTCGTCCCGGAAGTGTAGAGGATCGCCGCGAGATCGTCGGGGCCGCGATCCACGTCGATGAAATCGGTCCCGCACGCGGCGGCGCCGTCCATCAGCGAGCCGGTTCCGTCCGTGCCCAGCGTCTCGATCGCCGCCACGCCCTTGGACCGGGCCAGCGGCTCCAGCGCCTGCCGGGCGGAGGGGGCGCAGACGACGACCCGCGGTTCCGCGTCGCCCAGGAAATAATCCAGCTCGGCCAGGGTATAGGCCGTGTTGAGCGGCAGGTAGACGGCACCGGCACGCAGGCAGGCGAGATAAATGACGATCGCCTCGGCGCTCTTTTCCAGCTGGACGGCGACCCGGTCGCCGGGCTGGACGCCGAGCCTGACCAGCAGGTTCGCCATGCGCGACGACAGCGCCACCGCGTCCCCGTAGGTCAGGACCCGGGACCCGCTTCCGGATTTATCGGGGGCGGGCGTCTCGATGAAGGTCCGGTCATCGGCCGGCATGCGGTCGCGCATCAGCGCGAACAGATGATTTGGCATCGCTCTAACCTTTGCCTGCGGGAATTTTCGCTTTGTCCTTGCCGGACTGCTTCTGCTGTTGCGTGTCGGCACGCAGCAGCTTGCGCACCGCGCTGGAGGCGACGACCTCGCCCTGGGCGGCGAAGCGCTCGTGGTTGGTCTCGATATCGTCGAGCTTGTACAGGTAGTTGACCATCAGCCCGTGGGCCTGGCGGAGACCGCGCTCCGACAGGTCGCCCAGGAAGTTGAGCCGCTCCAGCCGGGCGCCGTTGCCCAGGTGGAACTTGGCGACCGGATCGACCGGCTTGCCCGAAGGCGACTTGGCCTTGAGCAGATAGCTGGCGGCGGCAGGGATCAGCGCCGCCTGGACCTTGTCCCGGACCGCGGTATCGGCGTGCCAGTCCGGCCGGTCCAGCGCCGCGAGCGCCGTTTTGTCATCGGATGTCAGCATTATCGAAGCCTCGTCCGACCGCTCGCGAGCCAGCCAGCCGGCGAAACCCGGGACGGGCGACAAGGTGACGAAGGTCGAGAGGCCGGGAAGCTCCCGCTTCAGGTCCTCGACCACCTGCTTGATCAGGAAGTTGCCGAAGGAGACGCCGCGCAGCCCTTCCTGACAGTTCGAAATCGAATAGAAGACGGCGGTGGTCGCCTCGGCCGCCGGGATCGGCTGACGGTCCTCAGCCAGCAGGGTGCCGATGGCCGACGGGGTGTCCTTGGCCAGGGCGACCTGGACGAAGATCAGCGGCTCGTCGATCAACTGGGGGTGGAAGAAGCCGAAGCAGCGGCGATCGGTCGGCTCCAGCCGGCGACGCAGGTCGTTCCAGTCCCGGATCGTGTGGACGGCCTCGTACCGGATGATCTTTTCCAGGATATTGGCCGGCGTCGTCCAGTCGATCCGGCGCAGCACCAGAAAGCCCCGGTTGAACCAGGACGAGAACAGGTGGACGAAGTCGGCGTCCAGCGCCGCGAGGTCGGGATGGCTGCCGAGATGGCGGGTCAGTTCCTCCCGGATGCGGACCAGCGCCTCCGTCCCGCACGGCGCCAGGTTCAGGCGGCGGATCACTTCCTGCCGCCGCGGCTCCGCCGCCTTGTGCAGGGCCAGGATGGCCTTGGCGTCGCCCGACGCATGATAGCCCTCGATCGCGCGCTCCAGCTTGGCCTTGTCGGGGCCGAACCGTTCCGCCAGCAGGATCAGGAAGGCGCGGCGCGCGTCCGTGTCCAGCTTTCGCCAATGGGCCAGGATCTCGCCTGCCAGCGCCACGCCGGATGCCTCGCCCCGCCCGCTCAGCAGCGCCTCGCACAGGGTGGCGAGGTCGGCGGGCGACAGGGGTCCGCCGGCGGACCCGCTGCGGCCGAGAAGCGACCGGCCGCGATCCGCGATCGAGACCATCAGGTCGCCGAGGAAGGAAGTGCTCGTATTCATGGGGCGGGCCTCATCAGCTTTGCTGGCATTCGCATGATTCTTCCTCCACACAGGGGTCTTGTATGCGATCGGCGCCGGTGTGCATTATGAAGCGCGATCCTGTAGACAAAGTCAACCGGTCTTGTATACAAGAATGAGGTTTGTGTGGACATGACTGTACGGGACCCGGACGAACCGCGGCTCAAGCTGAGGGACCGGATCGAGAACGAAATCCTCACCGGCGCCATGCCGCCGGGATACCGGCTGGACGAGATGACGCTGGCCGCGCGTTTCGGCGTCTCGCGCACGCCGGTCCGCGAGGCTTTGTTCCAGCTGGCATCGGCCGGCCTGATCGAGATCCGCCCACGGCGCGGCGCGGTCGTCACGGAAGTCGGGCCGGAGCGGCTGGTCCAGATGTTCGAAGTGATGGCTGGACTGGAAGGCATGGCCGGACGGCTCGCCGCGCGGCGCCAGACCGACGCGGACCGCCGGAACCTGACGGATTCCCACGAGGCTTGCCGTAGGGCGGCGGAGACCGCCGATACCGACGCCTACTATTATGAGAACGAGCGGTTCCACCATGCGATCTACGCGGCGAGCCACAACGCCTTCCTGATCGAGCAGTGCGCGGCGCTTCACCGCCGCCTGAAGCCATACCGGCGCATCCAGCTCCAGGTAATGAACCGCGTCGCGAACTCGCTGGCCGAACACGAGGCCGTGGTGGACGCGATCCTGAAGATGGACGGCGATCGGGCGGAACGCCTGCTGCGGGACCATATCATGATCCAGGGCGACCGCTTCTCCGACCTGATGGCATCCCTGGCGGAGAGGGCGCCGGAGAGGTCGAAGGGCGGCCAATGATCCCGCACGGTGAATCCGATGGGTTCGGCGGGGCGGGGTGCGCGGGTCGGCGTACGCCCTGACGGGCGACGGTGGATCTACGGCGAATCTTTCATGACCACGATGCAAGGGCACTGCGCCGGCGGCCGGTCAGGCGCCCGATGCGGCCTCGACCTGGCTGATGCGCGCGGCCAGTTCGGTCCAGGACAGGCCGGCGATCTCGTCGGGCAGGTCGTCCAGGAGATCGGCAGGTAGATCTTCCAGGAAGTCGGGCGGGAGGCCGGCCTTGAAGGCTTCGATCAACCCCGGGGGCAGGACCGGGGAGGGGGCAGGGGCGGGGTCATCCTCCGAAGCCGGCGAAAGGTCATCCTTGGTCACTACCGGGGCTTCGATTTCCGGCTCGGGCGCCGCCGGGACGGTAGCAGGCTGGACGGAAGCGGGCTCGACGGGAGCGGGCGGGACGGCGTCCATCCATTCCACCGGGTCGGGGGTCATGGCCTCGATATCGGCGTCGGCCACGTCGCGTTCACCGTGGAAATGGTGGCTGATGCGGCGGTCCTGGATGACGCCGAGCAGCTTTAGTTGGAATTCGACTCCGCGCATGGCGATGCCGGGCTTCTTCGCTTCCATGGCATCGGCGATGATCGTTTCCATCATCTCCGCGGCCTTGTCGAGGCGGGCTTGGTGGAACGCCCGCCGGTCGGCGCGAAGCCGGTCGATGCGGACGCGGATCTCTTCCTTGCCCAGCAGGAAATGCCCGCGCTGCTTCGCCCCCTTGGGCGAGTAGCCCGCCTTGCGGGCAGCCTCCGCCGCCGAAGCCCCGGCGGCGATCGCTTCGCAGAAGAGTTCCTGGCGGATGGCGAGCTGGGGGGCGGGGGCGTTCATGCGGAATGCTTTCTCTGCCGGTCAAGGATAGTAAGGATAATTATCCTATTTCCTTTCGTACCGTCAAGCATTTTAGCTATCGTGATCGTGGGTTGCCGGGAGAGCCAAATCAGCCGCAGATCGGGCGGATCTTTGAGTGGGTACTTTCACACGCATCGCCCCTTTCACGATGGCGGTTCCCCGATATCGGCGCCGCGGCCCGACACGAACCTGACGACGGCGTTTCCGGCGTTCTTCATGACGGATACCACCGGCCAGACGCACCACGCTTGCAGGAGCGTGGCGGCGGCGCCGGTCAGGGTTGCGAAGATCATTCCGACGGTAGTGACGCCGGCCATTTCGCCCAGGGCGCCGTCGGAGACGCCGATAGCGGCGGCGAGGGCAAGATAGCGGGGATAGCGGCCCAGACAGACGGCCAGGATGAAGACGGCGGCGGCGGTCAGGGGACTTGCCGCCGAGGCGGCGAAGACGCCGATCAGCTCGATCAGGGGTGCCAGAGCGTCACGGTGGTCCATCGGCCATACCTCCCGGATCGGCATCATAAACCCGTGCCGGCCCGTGTTGGAAGGGGCGGGACGCCGCCGCCCCCTAAGGGCGGCGGCGTCCCCTTACTTTCGGATCACCAGACCAGCAAGGTGAACGGCCAGACATAGGCCTGGGCCATGATCAGCAGGCCGACCAGGACCGCGAGCGCCAGGCTGTGGAAGAACACATAGCGCAGGATGTCGCCCTCGTGTCCGTACCAGCGAGTCGCGGTGGAGGCGACGACGATGCTCTGGGCGTCGATCATCTTGCCCATCACGCCGCCCGAGCTGTTGGCCGACGCCATCAGGACCGGGTTGAGGCCGAGCTGCTCCGACGTGATCTTCTGCAGGCCGCCGAACAGCACGTTGGACGCCGTGTCCGAGCCGGTCAGCGCCACGCCCAGCCAGCCCAGCATGGTGCCGAACAGGGGGTAGAGCCAGCCGGCCTGGGCGAAGGCCAGGCCCAGGGTCGCGTCGGTTCCGGAGTACTTCGTCACGTAGCCCAGCGCCAGCATGCCGGCGATGGTCAGCAGGGAGAAGCGGATCAGGTAGAAGGTCTTGAAGTACATCTTGACCAGGGCCACCGGCGAATAGCCCAGGACGAAACCGCTGACGATAGCGGCCAGGAAGATGCCGGTGCCGGTCGCCGACATCAGGTTGAGGCTGTAGATCGCAGGCTCTGCGACCGGAGCCGCCACGACCGGCGGGACCTTCTGGACGAGGTTGTGCAGGCCCTCGACCGGGATCTTCAGGATCCAGATGCCGTCCAGGAACGCCTTGATCTGCGGAACCCCCCACAGGAAGACGAAGACGCTCAGGATGATCCAGGGTACCCAGGCCTTGATGATCTGGTTGCGGGTATAAAGCGAGGCGCGGCGCTCGTACTCGCTGTCATGGACCACCTGCGCGCCGACGGGCCGGGCGCGGTGCATGGAGTTGTCGCGCGTGGTCGAGAGCCACAGCTCGGCAGGTTTCCAGCCCTTGAGGAAGAAGGTCAGCGCGCCCATGGACACGATCGCCGCAACCACGTCGACCAGCCAGGGGCCGTGGAAGTTGGACACCAGGAACTGCGGCACCGCGAAGGCGACGCCCGCGACCAGCAGGGCCGGCCAGATCTGCATCATGCCGCGGAAGCCGACGAAGGCCCAGATCAGCCAGAACGGCACGATCACGGAGAAGAAGGGAAGCTGTCGGCCGATCATGCCGCTGAGTTCCAGCAGGTCGAGGCCCGTGACGGCCGACAGCGCGATCACCGGGGTGCCGAGCGCGCCGTAGGCGACCGGCGCCGTGTTGGCGATCAGCGACAGGCCGGAAGCCGCCAGCGGGGAAAAGCCCAAGCCGATCAGCATGGCGCCGGTCACGGCGACCGGGGTGCCGAAACCGGCGGCTCCCTCGAAGAAGGCGCCGAAGCAGAAGGCGATCAGCAGGATCTGGAGGCGCCGGTCCCGCGTGATCGAGGCGATGCTGTCCTGGAGGACGGTGAACTCACCCTTCTCGTTGGTCAACTGGTAGAGAAAGATAACGTTCAGGATGATCCAGCCGATCGGCAGCATCCCGTAGGCCGCGCCGTACACCGCCGACATGCTCGCCATGCCGACAGGCATGCCGAAACCGACGATGGCGACCGCCAGCGAGGCGACGAGACCCAGCCCGGCGGCATAGTGGGCCTTCATATGGAAGATGCCGATCGCCCCCAGCAGGACGACGATCGGAATCGCCGCCACAAGGGTCGAAAACATCATGCTTCCGAATGGATCATAAATCTGGGGCCACATTGCGTGTCCTCCCATGGCTCTGATTGGCGTGCTCTGTTGTGTGCCTGGATGCGATCCGCCTGATGCCGGCCATTCATGCCTTTGGGAGGCGCGTCGGTTTGGTATCAAACAGGTTGCATATGCAACAGTTGGAATAGCTACATTTCAGAGCGCCGAACATCGGCCTTTAGGAGGAGCATCGGACTCGTAGTGCGCCGCACAATCAGCTACGTCTTGTGCGGCGCAAACAAGCGTGGAGAAGCAGGATTTTGGAAGCCGGGCTTCAGTTATCCGCAACCAGATGTTGCTTGAACCTCTGCCAGTTTGCGACGTAGCGGTCGGCGCCCTTGCGCATCTCGGCGATCTGTTCCTCGGTGAGCTGCCGAATCACCTTGCCGGGGGACCCCACCACCATGGAGTTGTCGGGGATCTCCTTCCCCTCGGTGATCAGGCTGTTGGCCCCGATCAGGCAGTTTTTCCCGATCTTCGCGCCGTTCAGGACGATGCTGCCGATCCCGACCAGGGAACCGTCGCCGATGGTGCATCCGTGCAGCATGACCATGTGGCCGATCGTGACGTCCGAACCGATGTCCATCGGGAAGCCGGGATCGGTGTGGAGCACGCAGCCATCCTGGATGTTGGAGTTCTCGCCGATCGTGATCGGCTCGTTGTCGCCGCGGATGACCGCGTTCCACCAGACGCTCGCGTTGCGCTTCATGATCACGTTGCCGATGACGACGGCGTTGGGCGCTATCCACCAGGCATCGCCTTCGGTCTGAACCCGAACATCCCCCAAAGCGTATTTCATGGTCTGGTCTCCCTTGCTGAGGCTGGCTATCCATTGACGGGTACGACCTGGGAAAACAAGGTTCAGTCGGCATGATTGCAAATTTGGGCAGGCGGGGGCTGGCCGTGCGGGTGGCGATCGTCCTGGCGGTCGCGGCGGGCGTCGTGCTGTCGGATCGCTTGGCCGACGCGGTCGGGAACGTGCGCGACGCGGCGGTGGGGGCGAGGCGGACCGACCTGTTCGTTTCCGGCGGGCTGACCCACAGGGCGGGACGCGAGATCGTCGCCTTCATCGAGGCCCACCGGGGCGAACCGGTCCGTCTGGTGCTGGACAGCCCCGGCGGCTACGCGGGGGCCGCCGACCGCGTGCGCGAGGCGGTGCTGGATCACGGGGCCGTCGGGACGGTGGTCGCCGGTTACAACATGTGCGCCTCGGCCTGCACCGCCATCTTCGCGGCCGGCAGCAACCGGGCGGCGGGGGAGAACGCCCGGTTCGTCTTCCACGCTCCCCGCGTGGTGATCGGGCCGGTGTCGCTGCCCGATCCGTTCGGCGGGGACCCGGCCCGCTATGCCGTGCCTGACGATCCCGGCGGGCGCATCGGAACCGCGCTCCGGGAATTCCTGGAACGCGGGGATGCGCTGGACGACGGGGAGACAGGGGCTTCCGCACTCGACCTGGCGCGGATCGTGCCGGGCTGGATCACGGAACTGCTGCCCTCCGACGCGGCGATATGACGGGATATTACGGCAGGCGCATCTTGGCATTGAACGGGAACCGGCGGTGTTTGTTGAACCCTTGATCAATCCACAGGGGGAAAAATGTCGATCATCGCTTGGGTCATTCTGGGACTTATCGCAGGCTGGATCGCCAGCAAGATCATGCACGGCTCCGGGTCGGGCCTCGTCACCAACCTGGTGCTCGGTATCGTCGGCGCTTTCGTCGGCGGCTTTCTGTTCAGCGCGGTCGGCGGGACCGGGGTCACCGGCTTCAATATCTGGAGCCTGATCGTCGCCGTGATCGGCGCCATCGTCGTGCTCTGGATCTACAACGCCGTCGCGGGCCGCCGAAGGGTCTGATGGCGGTGAAGGCGGTCCGGTTCGAAATCGGCCGGTAACGCCTTCAAATGCCGGCGGTTCGGATCGCAGGCCGGTCCCGGCGCTTCCTGCCGGGACCGGCCTGCGACGCGCCGTCCTGGGCGCCTTGATGCAGCTCCAGGATATTTATGCAACTTCAAGTGAACATCCCTTGCGGCGTTCTGTCAGAATGCCTCCGTAGTATCGATGTTGCATAGCAGCAAAAGATGTCGCACGATGGAGGCAATGCAATTCTGCTGGAGCGGATCGAGCGATGGTTGCCACCAAGAATCCTACAAGGCGGACCGGCAGACAGTCTGCCCAATCCGACGCCAAGCCTGCCACCCCCGCCCGTAAGCCCGCCGTACGGTCCCGCTCGAAAAGCGCGGAGAATGTGCCGGACGCCGTGACGGACCCGGTGGAAACCGCAGAGCAGATCCCGGTCGAGCCAGAGGCCGCGGTCGTCGCGGAAGCGGCTCCGGTGGCGGAAGCGGCACCTGCCGAACCTGTGCCGCAGCCCGCCGCCCTCGAGGCCGCGATTCCCGAGCCCGAGGCCCCCGCTTCGGAGCCGGAGGCCGCCGCTTCCGAAGAGGCGGCCGAGGCCATGGCCGAGGAGCTTGGCGTGGACCAGGACGTGGACAAGCTGGCGAGCCTCGCCGAGCAGGTCGTCCACGAGGCCGAGGCGATGGCCGGGGAGGTCGCGCACAATTTCCAGAAGGCGATGCAGGTGGCCACCTCCGGGGGTGGGGTCGTGCCGACGCTGGTCGGGGTCAACACCTATCTGCGCCTGTCGGTCGAGATCAACGCCCGGTTCATGGAGGAGTTCGCCAAAGTGCGGTCACCGGTGGATCTCGTGGCGCTCCAGATGCGTTTCCTGGAGGAGCACCGGGCCGCCATGCTGGACTTCGCCCGCCAGTGGGTGCCGAAGACGCCCGAGTCCTGAACCGCGCCTGCGACACCTGTCGCAGGCCTGTCGCAACAGGCGTCGCACCGGCGCCTGGATTTCAGCCGAAAACCGTTGTCCGCCAATAGCTTGGCCTGATGGCACGGCGGTTGCTCTTCCCTCGTCACGGACCCGGTCCACAAGGGTCCGCACCCGAGGGAGGAGCAGACATGCAGCTCAATCGAGAAGAGCTACTCCAGAGCTATCGCACCATGTGCACGATCCGCGAGTTCGAGGAGCGTGTGCATACCGAGTTCTCCGAAGGCGGCATTCCGGGATTCGTCCATCTCTATGCCGGCGAGGAGGCTTCGGCCGTCGGCGTGTGCATGCACCTGGACGGCCGCGACAACATCGCCAGCACCCACCGCGGCCACGGCCACTGCATCGCCAAGGGCTGCGACGTCGTCGGCATGATGAAGGAGATCTTCGGCCGGGGCGACGGGCTGTGCGGCGGCAAGGGCGGCTCCATGCACATCGCCGACCTGTCGCGCGGCATGATGGGCGCCAACGGCATCGTCGGCGGCGGCCCGCCGCTGGTCTGCGGCGCCGCCCTGACCGCCAAGACCCTGAAGACGGGCGGCGTCGCCGTGGCCTTCGTCGGCGACGGCGCGTCCAACCAGGGCACCACGCTGGAAAGCTACAACCTCGCCAAGGTCTGGAACCTGCCGGTCATCTTCGTGGTCGAGGACAACGGCTATGCCGAGGCGACCGCCAGCGTCTGGTCGGTGGCCGGCAGCCAGTCCAAGCGGGCGGCGGCGTTCGACATTCCCTCCTATGAACTGGACGGCAACGACTTCTTCGCGATCCACCAAGCCGCCGGAGAGGCGGTCGGGCGGGCGCGGGGCGGCGGCGGGCCGAGCCTGCTGCATGTCAGGCTGACCCGCTACTACGGCCATTTCGAGGGCGACGCCATGACCTACCGCGCGCCCGGCGAGGTCGAGACGGCGCGGCGCGAGCGCGACCCGCTGAAATTCTTCCGCCAGCGTGTGACCGAGGCCGGGCTGCTGGAGCCCGCCCAGCTCGACGAGATCGAGGGCGAGGTCAAGTCGCTGATCGACCGGTCCGTCATGGAGTCCAAGGCGGCCCCGCCGCCGGCCCCCGACCGCCTGCTGACCGACGTCTACGTCTCGTACTGAGAGGGTGCCATCATGTCGAAGAAGTCATACCGCCAGGCGATCAACGAGGCGCTGGCCCAGGAGATGCGGCGCGACCCGACCGTCATCGTGATGGGCGAGGACAATGTGGGCGGCATGGGCGCTCCCGGCGAGGACGACGCCTGGGGCGGCGTGCTGGGCGTGACGAAGGGGCTGATGCCGGAGTTCGGGCGCGACCGGGTGCTCGACACGCCGATCACCGAGAGCGCCTTCATCGGCGCCGCCGTCGGCGCCGCCGCGACCGGGTTGCGGCCGGTGGCCGAGCTGATGTTCGTGGATTTCATGGGCGTCTGCTTCGACCAGATCTTCAACCAGGCGGCCAAGTTCCGCTACATGTTCGGCGGCAAGGCGGTCACGCCGGTGGTGATCCGGACCATGTACGGGGCCGGGTTCCGCGCCGCCAGCCAGCACAGCCAGTGCCTCTATCCCGTCTTCACCCACATTCCGGGGCTGAAGGTCGTGGTGCCGTCTTCCGCCTACGAGGCCAAGGGGTTGCTGATCCAGTCGATCCGCGACAACGATCCGGTGATCTTCCTGGAGCACAAGGTGATGTACGACGAGATCGAGGAGGTGCCCGACGAGCCCTACACGATCCCGTTCGGCGAGGCGAACCTGACCCGCGAGGGCGACGACGTCACGATCGTCGCGTTCGGCCGGATGGTCGGCTTCGCCAACAAGGCGGCCGACCTGCTGGAGAAGGAGGGCATCGCCTGCACGGTGATCGACCCGCGCACGACCTCCCCGCTGGACGAGGACACCATCATCGAGGCGGTCGAGGATACCGGCCGGCTGGTGGTGGTGGACGAGGCCAGCCCGCGCTGCGGCATGGCGGCCGACGTCTCCGCGCTGGTGGCGCAGAACGCCTTCAAGGCGCTGAAGGCCCCGATCCGCATGGTGACGCCGCCGCACGTGCCGGTGCCCTTCGCGCCGGAGCTGGAGGACGCCTACATCCCGTCGCCGGACAGGATCGCCGAGGCCGTCCGCCACGTCATGGCGTGACCGGAGGAAACGGACCGGCCGGCGCCGGAGCGGTGCCGGCCGGCGGGTGATTGCCTGGAAAGGACTTCAATCCATGACAAACGAGATCAAGGCCCTGGCCATGCCCAAATGGGGCCTGGCGATGACCGAGGGTGCCGTCACCGCGTGGCTGGTCGAGGAAGGCGCCACCGTCCGGGAAGGGGACGAGATCCTGGAGATCGAGACGACCAAGATCACCAACGTCTATGAATCCCCGGTCGCCGGCACCCTGCGCCGCCGCACGGTCGAGGCCGGGCAGACCGTCCCGGTCGGCGCGCTGCTGGGCGTCGTCGCCGACCCGGGCGTGCCCGACGCCGACATCGACGCCTTCATCGCGCGGTTCCAGGAGGAGTTCGCGGTCGAGGCGGCGGAGGCGGGCGAGGCGGCCGGGCCGGAACCCCGGTTCGTCGAGGCCGGCGGGCGGCGGCTGCGCTATCTGGTGATGGGCGAGGGAGCGGAAGGGGCGGCGCCCCTGGTGCTGATCCACGGCTTCGGCGGCGACCTGAACAACTGGCAGTTCAACCAGCCGGCGCTGGCGGAGGACCGCCCCGTCTATGCGCTGGACTTGCCGGGGCATGGCGGGTCGGTCAAGCACGGGGTGGAAGGCGGCGTGCCGGAACTGGCCGGCGCGGTGCGGGACTTCCTCGACGCGCTGGGCATCCGGCGGGCGCACCTGGGCGGGCATTCCATGGGGGGAGCCGTGGCGCTTCACCTGGCGGCGGAGGAGCCTTCGCGGGTCGCCACGGTGACCCTGGTCTGCTCCGCCGGGCTGGGGGAGGAAGTCAACCTGGACTACATCGAAGGCTTCATCGCCGCCGAACGGCGCAAGGAGATGAAGTCGGTGCTGGAGATGCTGTTCGCCGACCCGTCGCTGGTCAGCCGCGACATGATCGAGGAGCTGCTGAAGTACAAGCGGCTGGACGGGGTCGGGGCGGCGCTGCGGTCGATCGCGGACGCGGCCTTCGCGGGCGGGCGCCAGGCCCATGTGCTGGCCGGCAGGCTGGGGCAGGTGACGGCGCCGGTGCAGGCGGTGTGGGGTGCCGCGGACCGGATCATCCCGGCGGCGCACGCCGAGGCGGTTGGCCGGCGGCACGTGCTCGACGGCGCCGGGCACATGGTCCACATGGAGAAGGCCGGGGAGTTCAACCGGCTGATGTCCGACTTTATGACCAGTGCATAAGGGAGCGTGCCGATACCGCGGGCGGCGGGCTGGTGCTACACTCGACCGATAACGGCGATCCAACGTCGGCATGATGGGAGGAAGGCAATGGTCCGTCTCCATGCGCCAGAGCGGGAGCACGTCGATCTGATACTGTCCAGCGTAACGGGAGCGGCGGCGGGACGGGAAGCCGACCCGCCCGACCTGATCCGGCGCTCCTGGGCGCGCTGCCTCAACAGCCACCAGCTCGATCCGGCCCGGCCGGGGCGCCCGGTGGTCCTGACCCAGACGGAGCTGGGCGGGTTCCGCGAGCCGATGGAGGAGTTCATCGGCATCGCCACCGCCGAACTGCGGCGCCTCTACGCGCAGGTCGCCGGGTCCGACTATGTCGTCATGCTGACCGACGCCAACGGCATCGCGGTGGATTACCTGGGCCATGCCAGCTTCGAGCAGGAGCTGAAGCAGGCCGGCCTCTATCTCGGCTCGATCTGGTCGGAGGCGCAGGAGGGCACCAACGGGGTGGGCACCTGCATCGCAACGCGCGAGCCGCTTACCGTCCACCGGCAGGAGCATTTCCGCACCCGGCACACCAGCCTGACCTGCACGGTGGCGCCGATCTTCGACCCTTCCGGCCAGATGCTGGGCGTGCTGGACGTTTCCAACATGACGGCCCCGGCGGACCGGCGCAGCCAGATGCTGGCGCTGGAACTTGTCAAGCGATCCGCCCGGCTGATGGAGGACGGCTATTTCCTGGCGCGGTCGCGGCGGCACTGGGTGGTCGGCCTGAGCGCCGGGCGCGAACTGGCGGATCTGGTGATCGACGGGCTGCTGGCGGTGGACGGCGGCGGTACGATCCTGGGCGCCAACCAGACCGCGCTCCGGGCGGGCCTCACGGGGGACGCGGGGCCGCTGCTGGGCAGGAGCCTTTACGAGCTGTTCGGCATCACCATGGAGGCGCTGATCGGCCGTCAGCGCACCGGCATCCCGCAGCCGCTGCGCTGCCTGGCGACGGGCGCCACCTGGTATGCCACGTTGCGCCCGCCGACCGGGCGCTTGCTGCGGGGATCGGCGGTGGGCGAGAGGCCGCGGCGGGAGGTGCCGGCCCCGTCGCTGCCGGGTGCGGTCTCGGGGCCGCTCGACCTGGACCGGCTGGCCGGCAACGATCCCGCGATGGCGGGCAATGTCCAGCGCATCCGGCGGGTGCTGGACAAGGGCATCGGCATCATGATCCTGGGCGAGACCGGCACCGGCAAGGAAGCGGTCGCCCAGGCGATCCACCGGGCGGGCGCCCGCGCCGCCCGGCCGTTCGTCGGGATCAACTGCGCGGCCATTCCCGAAAGCCTGATCGAGAGCGAGCTGTTCGGCTATGCCGAGGGCGCCTTCACCGGCGCCCGGCGCGGCGGCGTCCGCGGCAAGGTCCAGCTGGCGGACGGCGGAACGCTGTTCCTGGACGAGATCGGGGACATGCCGCTGGGGGCGCAAACCCGGCTGCTGCGGGTGCTGGCCGAGCGGGAGATCCTACCGCTGGGCCATGACCGGCCGATCGCGGTCGATCTCAGCGTCATCTGCGCGACCCACCAGGACCTGGAGAGGCTGGTCGCCGACGGGCGGTTCCGCGAGGACCTGTATTACAGGCTGAACGGCCTGTCCCTGACCCTGCCGCCGCTGCGCGATCGGTCCGACAAGGCCGACCTGATCCGCGGCGTGGCGGCTCCGGCCCGGATCGACCCACCGGCGCTGTCGGCCCTGCTGGCCTGCCGCTGGCCGGGCAACATCCGCCAGCTGCAGAACGTGATGCGGGTGGCCTCTGCCCTGTCGGAAGGCGGCGTGATCCGGCTGGAGGACCTGCCGGCCGAGGTCACCCGACCCCCGGCGGCGCCGACCCCGCCGGACCCGCTGCCGTCGGGCGAGGCCGGCATCCTGCTGTCGGTCCTGCGCCGCCACCAGTGGTGCGTGACCCGTGCCGCTGACGAGCTGCATATCAGCCGCTCGACCCTTCACCGGAAGATCAACCGCTACGGGCTGGTCTCCCCGGCGCGGCTGGAGGGGTAGGGGATCTGTGCGGAGGGGCGGCGTCCCGCCGCCCATGGTGCGCGGGACGCGCACCCTCCTCCTTTATCCGAACCCCGACCTGTCACGCCACGTCGAACAGGCCGCCCTGCGGGGCCGCCGCGTCGTCGGAGGCGTTGGGGTCGCCGGGGGCGGTCTCCCATCCCAGGCCGGGCAGGGCGATGATGCGGTTGCCGGCGCCGTCGTTGCGGCTGACCACGAAGCCGCGCTGGTCCATGTAGGTCAGCAGCCGGCGGGCGCGGCCCGGCGACCGGCTGCCGACGGCGCGGGCCAGTTCGGCGTCGGACGGGCAGGGCGCACGCTCGATGGCGGCGCGGGCGATCAGCAGGAAAACGCCCTGGATGTCCTCCGGCAGGTCGGCGGCGATGGCGGACGCCTGCTCCCATTCGGGACCGTCGGCGGTCTGCTCGCCGACGCCGGCGCGGGCGGCGGACAGTCGGCGCTTGAAGGCGGCGAGGTCCAGGGGAGCGCCGGGAACCTTGTGGATGCGGCAGCGGACCAGGAAATCCTGGTACAGCACCGCGACCGATCGGAACGCGGCTTCCGGGTCGGCCAGGATCTTGCGCAGGATGTCGTCCAGAAGAGGTTCGCGGTCGATCTCCGGCCCCTGCTCCTCCGCCTCCTCGGGCGGCGGCGTCAGGACGGGGCGCGACTGGGCGAGCTGGAACAGGATGTCCATGTTGGGGGCGGCGGCCGGGGCCGGCCGGCGAATCACCGGGCGGGGCGGCGGCTCGGGCTCGCCGGGCTGGAGGATCAGGTCCCGGGCGTCCTCCGGCGCGGTCGAGGGCAGCGGAGTCAGCTTGGGGCTGCCGGTCCGCCCGGTGGTCTCGACCGTGCCGATGCGGAGCGGCAGCGGGCGGCGGGACAGGGCCGGCCCCAGGGCTATGAAATGGCCGCGTTCCAGGTCGCGGAACATCTCGGCCTGGCGGCGCTCCATGCCCAGCAGGTCGGCGGCGCGCGCCATGTCGATGTCGAGGAAGGTGCGGCCCATCAGGAAGTTGGAGGCTTCCGCCGCGACGTTCTTGGCGAGCTTGGCGAGGCGCTGGGTCGCGATGACGCCGGCAAGCCCGCGCTTGCGCCCGCGGCACATCAGGTTGGTCATGGCGCCGAGCGACACCTTGCGCGCCTCGTCCGCGACCTCGCCGGCCGCCGCGGGGGCGAACATCTGGGCCTCGTCCACCACGACCAGCATCGGGTACCAGAAGTCCCGGTCGGCGTCGAACAGCCCGCCGAGGAAAGCGGCGGCGTGGCGCATCTGAAGCTCGACGTCGAGCCCTTCCAGGTTGAGCACGACCGACACGCGATGCTCGCGCACCCGCGCCGCGATCCGCTGGAGCTGCCCTTCGGAATGGGCCGAGGCATCGACCACCACATGGCCGAACCGTTCGGCCAGGGTCACGAAATCCCCTTCGGGGTCGAGGATCGCCTGCTGGACCCAGGCGGCGCTCTGTTCGACCAGGCGGCGCAGGAGGTGCGACTTGCCGGAACCGGAGTTGCCCTGGACCAGCAGCCGGGTCGCCAGCAGTTCCTCCAGATTCAGCGTCGCCGGCGATCCTCCCTGCGTCGAACCCATGTCGATGCTGACATTCATTAAACCCGAACCTCTCCGCTACGCTGCGTCACCCGACAGCCCTCCTATAGCGTAGATTCCCGCCGGCGCAAAACGGTGCGCGGCGCCGGGAAGTCCAAGTAAATTCGTAAACGAACTTAAAGCATGTTCGCGAGGGGTATCGCCGGTGCGGCATTTTAATACGCGGCCAGGATGTCGATGCCTTCGGAAGTGTGGCGCTGTATAGTGTAGGGATACTGTTTTTCGGGGCCAACGATGGCAAGCGACCATACCATTGATGCCGATCTGGTTGCTGAACTATTACCTTTCTTCATCGACGACGTCATCGAAAGGTTAGGCACCGTAGAGGAGATGGTCGTCCGCTTCTCCAAGGAGACTGCGGTCAAGCCGGACTCGTTCGAACTGTTGCGGCATGTCCACAGCATCAAGGGCGCCGCCGCCAGTTTCGGCTTTCCGACCATCGCGCTGATCGCCCACCACCTCGAAGACTACATCATCGCGACCGGCAACTTCCGCGAAGCGGCGGTCGAGGGCATCCTGGAGCATGTCCAGGCGATCGGGCGGATCGTCGAGTCCCGGCGCGATCCGGGCAGCGAGGAGGGCCGCCGGGTCCTCAAGTCGCTGCCGGACTTCCACCCCTCGCCGGCGCTGCGCCGGACGGCGGCCCAGAAGACGGTGCTGTTCATCGGCCCGCGCAACATCCAGCTCCGCCTGATGGAGCCGGAAATCCGGGCGACCGGCTTCCGGCTGGTGGCCCTGTCCAACTCGTTCCAGGGGATCGAAAGCGCGATCCGGACCCGGCCCGACCTGATCCTGATCAGCAACATCATCGACATCCTGGACGGCGTGGACGTCGCCCGGATGATCCGGGTCTGCGAGGTGACCCAGTGCATCCCGCTGATCGTGGTCGCCTCCAAGCTGGACGCGGAGCCGGTCGGCGCCCGGCTGCGGCGCCAGGGCGGCGGTATCCTGGTGGTCCGCAAGGGAGAGGATTTCGCGGCCGATTTCGCCAAGGCGCTCGTGGCGCTCGAAGTGGTCTGACTGTAAGGTCGTCCGGACAGCACCGGCAGACAGACCGCTTTTCAGGGGAAACGCATGACCGACCGCTTGATCGCCGAACGGCAGGGGCCGATCGGCTGGATCACCTTCTCGAACCCGGAACGCCACAATGCTCTGAAGGTCGAGATGTGGCAGGCCCTGCCGGAGGCGCTCGCCCGGTTCGAGGCCAACGAGGACGTCAAGGTCATCGTGCTGCGCGGGGCCGGCGACAAGGCCTTCATCTCCGGCGCGGACATTTCCGAGTTCGAGGAGATGCGCTCCTCGGAAGAGGCCGTGCTGGCCTACGAGGACTTGGCCGAGGGATCGATGCGGGCGCTTCAGACGGTGGCGAAGCCGACGATCGCCATGATCCGGGGCTATTGCATCGGCGGCGGCCTGGGGGTCGCGATCAGCTGCGACATCCGGATCGCGGCGGAAGGCTCGACCTTCGCCATTCCGGCCGGACGGCTGGGCCTGGGCTACCGCTTCAGCGGGGTCAAGCGGCTGCACGACCTGGTCGGGCCGGCCTTCGCGAAGGAGATCTTCTTCACCGCCCGGCGCTTTCCGGCGGAGGAGGCGATGCGGATCGGCCTGATCAACCGGATGGTGCCGGACGGCGACCTGGACCGCGCCGTGGCGGAGACCTGCGCCACCATCGCCGACAACGCGCCGCTCACCGTGCGCTCGGTCAAGCTGATGATCGAGGAACTGGGCAAGCCGGCGGGCGAACCCGACGCCGAGATGTGCGAACGCCTGGTGCGCGGCTGCTTCGCCAGCGAGGATTACACCGAGGGCAGGCGCGCCTTCATGGAAAAGCGCAAGCCGGTGTTCCGCGGCCGTTAGACAGGCCGCCCGGCACCGGTCACGGCTGGGCGAGGCTGCCGAGGCAGCGGCCGAGGCTCTTCAGGTCCGACATGAACCCCTCGGCAAAGCCGGACAGGGACGCGTCGCGCGCCGCCCGGCCGCCGGCCCCCTCGGCGCAGACGTCGCGGGGCGCGGCCGGCTGCTGGGCGACCTGCCGGCGCGGGGCCGGTTCGGGAGGTGGCGGCGGCGGCGTCAGCCGGACGGGGGGCGCCACGACGGGGCGCGCATCCGCGGGAGCCGGAGCGGCGGATGCACCGGGCCGTTCCGGCGCCTTCGGCTGGGTCGCCGCGCTCCGGGGCTGCGCCGGCTGCTGCGGACGCTGGGCGGCCGGCTGATCCCATTCGGGCGGGAGTTCGGTCGCGGCAGGCTGCGGCGCGGGCTCGGCCGGCAGGATTCCGGGAGCCGCCTGCGGGAAAGACGGCGTCGGCGGCGGGGACGGCAAGCCGGCCGTCAGCGCCGACCGCCCGTCGCCGTCCAGCAGATCGGCCGTGGAACGGGGCGCCTCCGGCCACAGGGCGTTGGTCACGAAACCGGCGCCGAACGCCAGGAGGACCAGGAATCCCGCGACCGCCCATCGAAGCCCCCGACGATCGGGCGGCGGCGGATCGGGTTCAAGCATGTGCAGGGGAATGGGCCGGAACGCGGGTCGGGCGGGAGCCCCGCCGACCGGCGGCCGCGGCTCCGCTGCCGGTGCCGGGCGGGCAGGTGCGGGATTCGGATAAATGCCGGGAGCGGGCTCCGGCGAGGGTTCGGGCGCAGCCTGCCCGATGCTCCATCGCGCGCTTGCCACCTGCCGGGCGGCGCCGGCCAGGGCAGGCCGGTCGAAAAGCTGGTCCAGTGCCGGGCTTCCGGCCAGCAGGACCTGCATGTAGAGGCCGTCGTCGGTATCGCTTCCGGACAGCTCGAACAGGTCGGTCACGGTGCCGACGTCGAGCAGGTGCGCGTCCAGGACGACCAGCAGGCCCGATCCGGCGGCTTCCAGCCCGCGTTCCAGCGCCAGCGCCAACTGTTCCAGGTCGTGGGACTCTCCGGCGCCCAGGTCGGACGATACCTGCATGAGCAGATCTTCGACGGTGGCGCCGCGATGGGCGGTCGCCACCAGCCCCAGGCCGCAGGACGAGTTCATGTGGCCGGCCAGGCGGCGGCCCAGCGCCCTGCCGGCATCCGCACCGGCATCGGACACGACCATCACCCGCCGGCCCGCCATCACGGCCATCAGCACGGCGTTGAACACCGCATCCCGTTGCATCAGCGGATCGGGTGCGGGTTCCTGAGGCGGGGCGATGCCATGGGGTATGATTCGTATGCCGCTCGTCATCGGTCGCCCGCCAGGGAGCGCTTCGGGTCGTGGGCTGGTCATCCGGGGTTATTAGCCCAACCGTCGGTCCGAACGGAATGACAAGGCCGTATTAACCCCTTCGTTAGGATTATCGGACGCCGGGAGACGGCAGGTTGAGCCGGTCCCGGGCCTCGGCGACGGAGCGGTCGCCCCTCAGGTCGAAGACCTGGAGGATCAGGTCGCTGACGTCGCGCTCCTCGGTGTCGGCGCACTCGGCGAAGACGCGGGCCAGCACCTCGATCTGGAAATCGCGGCGGCGGCTGGCCAGCGTCGCCCGGGGCCAGCGCCGCGCGACGCCCAGGGCGATGCGGAAGGGTTCCATCAGCCAGGCCTTCATGCCGGCCTGGTCGAAGGCGGCGCGGAGGCCCGCCGGGCGCTCGTCCATCACCATGACCGCCGCGGCTTCGCGGGTGACGCCGCAGCGGACGGCCATCCCGGTGATGAAGGCCTCCAGGTCGCCGGCGCACAGCATGCGGAACAGCAGGTCGGTGGTCAGCTGGCGCTGCCAGTGCATCTGCTCCAGGAAGCCCCGCAGATGCGCGCCGTCGGCCAGCATGGGACGGATCATCATCATCATGGCGGCTTCCCGGCCGCGGGTGATGCAGCGTTCGAGCACCATGTCCGGGATCTTGTGGCGCTTGGCGAGGTCGCGCATGACCGCAGCCGAAACCCGGCCCAGCAGCTTCCAGGCGACGGGCGCCGGCAGCATCGGATGCTGGGCGACCATCGTCGCCACCGACTGGTGGTCGCCGTGCCGGTCCACGATGCGGCCGAACCCGTCCGGCGCGATCTCGGCGCCCGAATTGGCCAGCAGGCAGGACACGACCGCCACGTCGCCGGCGTCGATCAGGGCATCTGAGACCACGGTGGACAGGCGGGGCCGTCCGGCGATCGCCTCCATCTTGCGCTGGTCGCCCTTGCCGATCAGGGTTGTCAGGAAGGCGTCCTCGAAGCCGGCATGGTGGCTCAGCACGGGGGCCGCCACCTCCGCCACGTCCTCGGCCAGATGGATCGCGAGGGATTCCGGCAGACGGTCGTTGTTCCGGAACTGCCAGGCGACGGCTTGGCGGACCGCGATCTCGGCATCCTGCGCGAAACGCATCAGGATGTCGGCGGCCATGTCGGCGGCCGACCCGGAAAGCCCGCCCTGGCGGATCTGTTCCGCGACCTTGCCGGCCGTATCGATCCGATTGGCGACCGAGGGCTGATCCATCAGACGCGCGACATCGGCCAGCGACAGGTTGGTGGGCGGCGTGGAGGGCATGGCTGAGTGCACGGTCGGTCCTTCGTCTGCTACTTTGGCGTCGGACCTTAAGGGTGACGATCCAAAGTTGACGAAGGATTGCCTGCGAGACCGGAAGCTGTGACAAAATTAGGTCAGGAGCTGCGTGCCCGCGGCGTAGGTCGGCCTTCGGCCGAGGCCGACCTACGTCAGCAGGTCGAGGAACATCCGGGCCGATGTGATGCCCAGGAACAGGGCGAAGACGGCGCGGAGCGCGCGGGTCGCGATGGCGTGGGCCATCCTGGCGCCCCAGGGAGCCGCGAACATGGTGGCGGGGGCGAGGATCGCGAAGGCGACGAGGTTGACGTTGCCGAGCGAGAAGGGCGGCAGTTCGTCGTTGCCCCAGCCGCCGATGATGGCACCGATGGTGCCTGGGAAGGCGATGATCAGGCCGATCGCGGAGGCGGTGCCGACGGCGCGGCGGATCGGATAGCTGCACAGCACCAGCGTCGGCACGGTCAGGGTGCCGCCGCCGATCCCCATCATGGTGGAGATCAGGCCGATCAGGGTGCCGATGCCGAAGCGGGGAATGCCCCCGGGCAGGTGGTCGGACAGCCGCAGGCTCTCCGGCGCGAACGCCATGTGGAGGGCGACCGCGGCGGCCGTGACGGCGAACACCGCGATCAGCACCTCGCCTTCGACCAGCCCGATGAGGACGGCACCGATCACCACGCCGAACGCGATGGCGGGTCCCCAGCTCTTCAGCAGGGCCACGTCGACGGCGTCCTTCTTCAGGTGAGCGCGCATCGACATGATCGAGGTCGGGATGATGGTGGAGAGCGACGTGCCGACCGCGAGCTGCATCGCCACGTCGCTGTCGATGTCGAGCAGGTCGAGCAGGTGGTAGAGCACGGGAACGATGACGATACCGCCGCCGACGCCCAGCAGGCCGGCGAGAATCCCGCCGAACAGTCCGACGCCCAGCAGGACGGCCGCCATGACGGCGAGTTGGGTAATCTCCGGGGTCACTTCGAGTCCATTACGGTGGGGCCTTCCTTGAAAAGGCTCCCTCCTCCCCGGAAGGAGGGAGCCCCCTGTCTTAACGCCCGATCGCGTAGGCCTGCATCAGGCGCGGCGTCGCCGCCGCCTTGATGATGCCATGCTCCCGGGATGCAGCGCACAGACGGCCGATCGACCATTCCGGCATTACTTCGACGTTATGCCCGCGCCGCAGCAATTCCTCAATGGTCGAGGCGGGCAGGTTCGCCTCCACCGAAAGGCTGCCCGGACGGCTGGCGCGCGGATAGAACGAGCCGGGGAAATGGTCGGTGTGGAACAGCGGCTGGTCGATCGTCTCCTGCAGGTTCAGGCCGTAATGGACATGGCGCAGGAAGAAGATCGGCTGCCACTGGTCCTGCTGGTCGCCGCCCGGGGTACCGAACGCCATGTAGGGCTTGCCGTCGCGCAGCGCCATGGACGGGGTCAGCGTCGTACGCGGGCGCTTGCCCGGCGCCAGGCTGGACGGCAGGCCTTCCTCCAGCCAGAACATCTGCGCCCGGCTGGTCAGGGCGAAGCCCAGCTCCGGGATGATCGGGGAGCTTTGCAGCCAGCCGCCGCTGGGCGTCGCGGAGACCATGTTGCCCCAGCGGTCGATCACGTCGATATGGCAGGTGTCGCCGCGCCGCTCGCCGCGCTGCTCGGACAGGTGCGCCATGGTCGGCTCGCCGGCCCCGGCGCCGCTGTCGCTTCCCGCATGGCCCGCGACGCCGGGAACCGCCCGGTCGGCCTGCCCCTCGAAGCCGGGGATGCGGCCCGGCCGCAGCTCCAGCGACGCCGTGTCGCCGACCAGCTTGCGGCGCTCGTCGTTGTAGGCGTCGGACAGCAGGGTCTCGACCGGCACCTCGACGAAGTCGGGATCGCCGTAATAGGCCTCCCGGTCGGCGAAGGCGAGCTTCATGCACTCGATCACGGTATGGATGAAGTCGGGGCCGTTCGGGTCCATGCTGTCGAGGTCGAAGCCCTTCAGCAACGCGATCTGCTGGAGGAAGACGGGACCCTGGCCCCAGGGGCCGGTCTTGCAGACGGTGTAGTTGCGGTAGTCGTAGGTCAGCGGGTCCTCGTAGGTCGCCTTCCAGCCGGCCATGTCCTGCCCGCTCAGCAGCCCGCGGTGGCGGCGGCCGGAGACGTCCATGACCTCGTTGGTCCGGCAGAAGCCGTCGATCGCCTCGGCCACGAAGCCGCGGTAGAACTGGTCGCGGGCGGCCTGGATGCGGGACTCGCGGGTCGGCCCCTGGGCCTCGCGCACCAGCCGCTTGTACGTGGCGGCCAGGCGCTCGTTGCGGAACAGGGCGCCCGGCTTCGGCACCTCGCCGTTCGGCAGCCAGGTCGCGGCGGAGGTCGGCCAGTCCTCCCGGAACATGGCGCTGACCGTGTCGATCGACTGGGAGACGCGGGCCAGCATGGGATGGCCGGTCTCGGCGTAGTAGATCGCCGGCTCCAGCACGTCGGCCAGCTCCATGGTGCCGTGGTCGCGCAGCATGGTGAGCCAGGCGTCGAACGCGCCGGGGACCACGGCGGCGAGCAGGCCGGTGCCGGGGATCAGCGACAGGCCCTGGTCGCGATAGGCCTGGATCGTCGCGGCGCCCGGCGCGGTGCCTTGGCCGCAGATCACTCGGACCCGGTCCTCCGACGCGTTGTAGATCAGGATCGGCACCTCGCCGGCCGGCCCGTTCAGGTGCGGCTCGACGATCTGGAGGACGAAGCCGGTAGCCACGGCGGCGTCGAAGGCGTTGCCGCCCTTCTCCAGCACCGCCATGCCGGCGGCTGAGGCCAGCCAGTGGGTCGAGGTGACGGCGCCGAAGGTGCCGAGGATTTCCGGACGGGTGGTGAACATTATGAGCGATTCCCTTTGGTTTTCTTCGTTCAGCGGCTGTCGCGCGGGTCGAGGGCGTCGCGCAGCCCGTCACCCAGGATGTTGAAGCCGAACACCACCACGAAGATCGCGATGCCCGGCCAGATCGCCATCCAGGGCGCCTGGGTGATGAAGTTCTTGGCGGTGTTGAGCATGCTGCCCCAGCTCGGGTCGGGCGGCTGCTGGCCGAGGCCGAGGAAGGACAGGCTGGCCTCCGCGATGATCGCGGTGGCGATGGTCAGGGTGGACTGGACCAGCAGCGGCGGGAAGATGTTGGGCAGGATGTAGCGGCGGATGATCCGCAGGTCGGAGCAGCCGACCGCGCGGGCGCCCTGGACATAGTCCTCGGTCTTGACCGACAGCACCTGTCCGCGCGCGAGCCTGGCGAAGATCGGGGCGGCGGAGATGCCGATCGCGATCATGGCGTTGGTCAGGCTGGGGCCGAGGAAGGCCGCCAGCGCGATCGCCAGGATCAGGAACGGGCAGGCCAGCACCGCCTCCGTCACCCGGGAGATCACGGCGTCCAGCCAGCCGCCGTAGTAGCCGGAGACGACGCCCAGCGGCACGCCGATCGCGAGGGCGATGACGACCGAGATGATGCCGGCGGACAGCGAGGCCCGGCTGCCGTGGATCAGCCTGGACATGACGTCCCGGCCGACATCGTCGGTGCCCATCCAGTGGGCGGCGCTGGGCGGCTTTCGGACGGTCAGCCAGCTCGACACGTTGGGTTCGTAGGGGGCGATCAGCGGGGCCGCGATCGCCATCAGGACGAACAGCAGCACGATGACGCCGCCGGCCAGCGCCGTCCGGTTGCGGCCCAGCTTCCGCCAGACGCGCGACCGGTACCAGGCGGCGGGGGGTGCGGTCGCGACCGCGTTGGTGATGCTCATGGCGGTGCCCTCCCTCAGGCGCGAAGCCGCGGGTTCAGCAGGAAATACAGCATGTCGGCCAGCAGGTTCATCAGGATGAAGGCGGTGCCGGTGAACAGGACGACGCCCTGCACGACCGCGTAGTCGCGGTTGAACACGGCGTCCACGATCAGCTTGCCGAAGCCGGGGATGGTGAAGATCTGCTCGGTCAGTACGGCGCCCGACAGCAGTTCGCCGAGCTGGAGCGTGCCCAGGGTGACGACCGGGATCAGCGCGTTGCGGAGCGCGTGGCGAAGCACCACGACCCGCTCCGACAGCCCCTTGGCGCGGGCGGTGCGGACATAGTCGGCGCGGAGCGACGAGAGCATCGCGCTGCGGGTGTGCCGCATCATGATCGCGGCGATGCCGGTGCCCAGCACGAAGGCCGGCATGATCATGGTCTGGATGTTGCGGATCGGGTCTTCCAGCGGGTTGGCGTAGCCGGATGCCGGCAGCAGGCCCCACTGCACCGATACCAGCATGATCAGCATGATGCCGAGCCAGAAATTGGGGATCGAGATACCGGACAGGGCCACCACGTTGGCCCCGACATCCCAGCCGGAGCCCTTGCGGACGGCGGACACGATGCCGGCCGGGATGCCGATCGCCAGCGCTATGATCATCGCCATGACGGCGAGCTGGATGGTGACCGGCAGCTTGCTCAGGATCAGCTCGGTCACCGGCATGCGGCTGCGGATCGATTCACCCATGTCGCCGGACAGCACGCCGGTCAGCCAGTACCAGTACTGGACCGGCACGGGGTCGTTCAGGTGGTACCGCTCGCGGATCGCCTCCAGCACCTCCGGGCTGCGCTCCTCCCCGGCGATGGCGAGCGCCGGGTCGCCGGGCAGGAGGAGTTGGAGCGAGAAGACGAGCATGGAGATCAGCAGCAGGGTCGGGATGCTGACGGCGAGACGCCGCGCCATGTAAGCCAGCAAGGGACGTTCCTTTGCGTATCCTCGCCCTCGCCCCCGAAAAGGGCGAGGGGACAGGGTCCAGGGGTGTCTCGGGGTCCGGGAGCGTCGCGGATTACTTCTTGAGCGAGACGCCTTCCAGGCGGATCATGCCGTCGGGGTGGGGCTTGAAGCCTTCCAGGCCGGCCGTCATCGCCCAGAACCAGTTCTGGTGGTACATGTAAATCCGCTGCCGGTCGGCCAGGTAGAGTTCCGCCGCCTTGGCGTACTCGGCCTTGCGCGCCGCGGTGTCGGTCGTGGTCCGCGCGGCGTTCAGGTGTTCGTCGACCTGGGGGTTGCAGTACTTGCCGTCGTTCAGTCCGCCCTTGCACGAGATGAAGGTGTGGATGTTGCCGTCGGGGTCGGCCCGGCCGCTCCAGCCGATCAGGAACGCCTCGAAATCGCCGCGGGTCTGCCGGTCCAGGCCGGTCGCGAACTCGGTCGCGTTGACCGACACGTCGAACCCGGCCTCGCCCGCCAGCGCCTGGATCACTTCGGCGACGCGCAGGCTGTCCGGGGCGTTGGGGGTCATCAGCTCGACCTTCACCCGGCCGTGGCCGGCTTCCTCAAGCAGCTTCTTGGCCCGCTCCAGGTCGCGCTCCGGCACCGGCACGCCCTTGGCGTAGAACGGGTTGGTGGGAGCCACCGGCTGGTTGCCGACGGTGTGCTCGCCCTCGAACCCGACCTGGTTGATGATGGTGCGGTCGATCGCCAGCTCGAACGCCTCGCGCACCTTGGGATCCTTGCCGAGCGGCTGGTCGGCGCGGGGGCCGTTGCCGACGTTCAGCGTGATGCCCTGGTAGCCCAGGCTGGTCGCCTGCTCCAGCTTGAGGGAGCTGTCGCCGCGGACCGTCGGCAGGTCGGCCGGCGCCGTCCGCTCGATGATGTCGAGGCCGCCGGACTGGAGGTTCGCCAGCCGGACCGTGGTGTCGGGGATCGGCAGGTAGCTCACCTGCGCCAGCGGATAGGCGTCGGCGTTCCAGTATTCCGGGAACTTCTCCAGCACGATCCGGTCCTGGGCGACCCGCTCGACGAACTTGTAGGGGCCGGAGCATACGGGGGTGCGGCTGAAGTTATCGCCGGCCTCGCGGGCCGCCTTGGGCGAGATCATCATGCCGGCGCGGTCCGACAGGGCCGCCAGAAGCGGGGCGAACGGCTGAGACAGGTTGAGGCGCACGGTGTAGGGATCGACCACGTCGACCGAGGTCACCGCGGCGATCTCGCTCCGCCGGGTCGAGCCCGGGAGGGTGAGCGAGCGCTCGATGTTGAACTTCACCGCCTCGGCGTTGAACGGCTCGCCGTCGTGGAAGGTCGCGCCCTGGCGCAGCTTCAGGGTCAGCGCCTTGTTGTCGGGCGACCACGACCATTCGGTCGCGAGCTGAGGCACGAATTCCAGGTCGGGACCCAGGTCCACCAGCTTGTCGCACAGGCTGGTGAAGACGATGCGGCCGACGAAGGACCGGGCGAGGTCCGGGTCGAGCAGGTCGGGGTCCTCCTGGAGGCCGACGCGCAGGGTCTGCGCGCCCGCTGCGGATGCGGTCAGGGCGATGAAGCCCGCGGCCAGCAGGCCGGTTTGCCAGTTCTTCATGGTCATCTGTCTCGAAGCTCCCTGTTCTTGCTTGTTACGCCGGCGCCTTACGGTGTCGGCGCGTCTTCCTGGAGCGCCCTGCGCTCCATGTAGAGGGCGCGGCGCGTGGCATAGGCCGCGCTGATCGGACGGGCCTCGGCGGTGCCGGGGCGGGGCAGGGCATCGATCTCCCGCCAGTAATGGCAGGCGACGCCGTGATCGTCGTCGTTCATGCCCATCACCGGCTCCTCGGTCCGGCAGCGCTCCCGGACGTAGGGGCAGCGGGTGTGGAACCGGCAGCCGCTCGGGGGATTGAGAGGGCTTGGCACGTCGCCCTCCAGCAACTGCCGCTCCGGGCGGGCGCCGGGATCGGGCAGCGGCACCGCCGACATCAGCGCCCGCGTGTAGGGATGGCGGGGCGAGGAGAAAAGGGCCTTGGTGTCCGCCAGCTCGACCATCTTGCCCAGGTATATCACCCCGACCCGGTCGGACATGTGCCGGACCACGGCAAGGTCGTGGGAGATGATCACCAGCGTCAGGCCCAGTCGCCGCTTCAGGTCCTCCAGAAGGTTGATCACCTGCGCCTGGACCGAAACGTCCAGGGCGGAGACCGGCTCGTCACCGATCACCAGTTCGGGGCCGGCGGCCAGGGCGCGGGCGATGCCGATGCGCTGGCGCTGGCCTCCGCTGAACTCATGCGGGTAGCGGTCGGCGTGTCGGGCGGTCAGCCCGACCAGTTCCAGCAACTCGACCATGCGCTCGCGCTGCTCCCGGCGGGTGCCGAGCTTGTGGACCTGCATCGGCTCGGTCAGGATCTCCGCCACGGTCATGCGCGGATTGAGCGAGGCGAAGGGGTCCTGGAAGATCATCTGCATGCGGGCGCGGAGCGGGCGCATGCTGCGTTCGGGTATGGTCGCGATGTCCTGGCCGTGGAAGCGGACGGTGCCTCCGGTCGGGTCGATCAGGCGCAGGATCAGTCGGGCCAGGGTGGACTTGCCGCAGCCGCTCTCGCCGACGATCGCCAGGGTCTCGCCCTTGCGGACGGTGAAGCTGACGCCGTCCACCGCCTTGACGGAGCGGCCGCTTCCGGGCAGCAGCGACTTGGAGGTCGCGAAGTGTTTGGTCAGGTTCTCGATTTCGAGAATGGTGTCGTCGGGTGCCGTCTTCATGGCGGTCTCCCTTGTCAAGTCTCCAGCGGCTCAGGCGGCGCGCTCTTCCAGCGGCGCCCTCCAGCAGGCGACGGCGTGGCCGGCGGACAGGTCGGCCAGCGGCGGCTCCTCGGTCCTGCACTTCTCCACGGCGAAGGGGCATCGGGTGGAGAAGCGGCAGCCCTGCGGCATGTCGGCCGGGGCCGGGACCGAGCCGAGGATGGTCGGCAGGCGCCCGATGTCGGCGTCGAGACGGGGGATCGAGCTGAGCAGGCCCAGGGTGTAGGGGTGCTGCGGATCGGCGAACAGGTCGGCCACGGACGCCTGCTCGACGATCCGGCCGGCATACATCACGGCCACGTCGTCGCCGACTTCCGCCACCACGCCCAGGTCGTGGGTGATCAGGAGGACCGCGGTGCCCGTCTCGTCCTGGAGGGTGCGGATCAGGTCCAGGATCTGCGCCTGGATCGTCACGTCGAGCGCCGTGGTCGGTTCGTCCGCGATCAGCAGGCGGGGATCGTTGGCGAGCGCCATGGCGATCATGACCCGCTGCCGCATGCCGCCCGAGAGCTGGTGCGGATAGTCCTTCATCCGCTGCTCGGCCGCGGGGATGCGCACCCGCTTCAGCATCTCCACCGCGTGCCTTTCGGCCTCCGCCCGACCGACGGGACGATGGCGCCGGATGCCCTCGACGATCTGATCCCCGATGGTGAAGACCGGATTGAGCGAGGTCATCGGCTCCTGGAAGATCATCGCCATCCGGTCGCCGCGCCGCTCGTTGAGTTCATTGCGATTCAGCTTGAGCAGGTCCGTGCCGTCCAGCAGGATCTCGCCCCGGCCGACGATGGCGGTCGGCGCCAGGAGGCCCATGAGCGACAGGGCGGTCACGCTCTTGCCGCAGCCGGACTCGCCGACCAGGCACAGGGTGCGTCCGCTGCGCACCGTGAAGGACACGCCGTCCAGCACGTTGAAGCTGCCGTCGTCGGTACGGAACCCCACCTGGAGGTCGCGAACCTCGGCGACCGGCGTTCCTGCGGCCGGCACGTGGGGCGCCGGCGTATCGGTCAGCATGGATTCGGCTCCTTGAAGAGCCATCAGCCCTCCTCCCCGGCCAAGCCGGTTTCCAGAACGGTGTTGATGTGATGGGTGATCGCGGTCACCGCGGTCTCGGGATCGCGGGTCCGCAGCGCCTCGACCACGTCCCAATGGCGCCGCGCCGAGATCAGCAGCGGGCGGGTGCGGCCCGGTTCGGCCAGCGTCAGCCGGTGCAGGTGGAGCAGGCAGCGGCTGAGGATCGCGTCGAGCGCCGGCATGCCGGCCCGCGCGAAGATCGCCAGGTGGAACTCGCAGTCCAGTTCGGTCAGGGCATACTCGTCGCCGGCTTCCGCAACCCGTTCCATCTCGTCGACCACCCTGGACAGCCGGGCCAGAAGGCTGTCGTCGGCGAGCAGCGCCGCGCGGCGGATGCCCTGGGTCTCCAGATGGAGGCGGAGGAACTGCATCTCCCGCGCCTCGGTGGGGCCGGTGACGGAGACCGTCGTTCCCCGGTAGCCGCTGCGGACCACGAGGCCGTCCTCCTGCAGGCGCATCAGCGCTTCGCGGACGGTGCCCTGGCTGCACCCGTATTCCCGGGCGACCGTGATCTCCAGCATCGTCTCGCCGGGCTTCAGCGCGCCCTTGACGATCTGGCGGCGCAGGTCGTCGTAGAGCACGCTGCCCTTGCGCGCCTTGCTGAACTGAACCGCTCCCGCTTCGCCGAGCCGCGCCATACCGCCCTCGCCAGTATCATTATCGATAACGATAGTACGCAGATGATGGAAACTTGCGCAAGACGTTTGTTAACGGAAATTTAATGCTCAATAGCGAGGCGTTCTGCCGATGTTTTGAACAGCGGCTTGCTTAGCGCGGCGGCATCGCGAGGACGGCGGAGCAGGCGGACGGTACCGGGGCAAGGGCCGGCTTCGCCGGAGCGGCCCTAGGCTTGGCCGGTGCCTTGGCCGGCGGAGTCAGCCGGGCCAGCCAATCGGCCAGTTCCGCGCCGCAGCCGTCGCCGTCCGGCGGCGCATCCTGGGAGATGCAGTCGGGCTGACCGGCAGGGCAGTTCAGCCTGACATGGAAATGGGCGTCATGTCCGTGCCACGGACGGACCAGGCGCAGCCAGGACCGATCGCTCCAGGGACGCTCGCACAGCGCCTGCTTGATGGCGGGATTGACGAAGATCCGGGCGACGCGGGGATCCATCGCCGCGAACCGGACCAGGTCGGCCTGCCGGGCGGTGAAGCGCCTGGGATCGACCCGTCTCGCCTTGAAGTCGACCATGCTGGGCAGGTCGAGGTCTTCGCGCCCGCTGCGGGGCAGGGGAGGCAGGTCGAGGCGGAACCAGATGTCGGCATCCAGTCCGATCTCGTGGCTGGCATGGCCGAACGCCATCGGCCCGCCGCGCGGCTGGGACATGTCGCCGATCAGCGCGATCCCCAGGCCGGCGCCCGCGACGCGGCGCCCCAGGTTCAGCAGGTAGTCGACGGTTTCCGGGTGGCCGAAATAGCGATTGCGCGACAGGCGGACGACCTGATGCCCCGGACCCTCGGGCGGCAGGGACCGCGCCCCGGCGATACATCCGTTCGTGTATGATCCGAAGATCCTGGGCGGACCGGGTGCTGGCGCCGCGACCTTGCCCCAATCTCCCGTTCTGCTTGGCTGGGCCCCAGCGGAAAGCCCCGTGCAGAGGGTCATTCCGACGGCAAGCAGGAAGGCCGGAAGCCTGGGCGTCATGGGTGGATCATCTTTAGGTTGGCTATGGCGTTCGGGAGTCTCCCCACGCGTCACCCAGCCGTGTAGCATCGTTTGGTTAATACACGGTTTCCCGAATCAACGAGGGCCGTAGTCGCAGGGGGAAGACAGATGCCGGACATAATGATCGATGTGCATGACCAGCGGATGCCGGCTTACCTGGCCGTGCCCGAGCGCGAGCGCGTCGGCGGGGTCGTGCTGATCCACGAGATCTTCGGGCTCAACAGGTCAATGCGGGAAACGGCCGACCGGTTCGCGAAGGCAGGGTTCCTGGCTGTCTGCCCCGATCTCACCTGGCGGCAGGGCAGCCTGCCGGAGCTGGAGCCGGGAACCGACCAGGCGCTGGAGGAAGGCCGGCGCCGGATGTCGGAAGTGAGCGACGATCAGATGCTGGACGATGTCAGGGCCGCGGTCCTCCACCTGCGGGAAATGGGGCCCTGCAACGAGCGCGTCGCGACCGTCGGCTACTGCATGGGCGGGCGCATCGCCTACCTGATGGCGTGCCGAGGCGACACGCAGGCCAACGTCGCCTTTTACGGCACAAGGATCGAGAAGCATCTCGGCGAGGCCGTGAAGCTGACCCGCCCGTTCATGATGCACCTGGGCGCGGAGGACCCCTTCATTCCGCCCGAAACGCGCAAGCGTTTGGTGGAACGCCTGTGTCCCGTTGCAGGGGTCGCCATTCACACTTATCCTGGTGTCGGACACGGCTTCGCCCGGAGCGGCACCACGGGAGCCGAGGCGGCGGCAGGCAAGCTGGCCGAGCAGCGCACCTTCGATTTCCTGAGCCTGTATCTGCGTTAGCAGGGCCGGAGCACTGGACGGACGGACCGGGCGCCTCAACATACTCGCAAACGGCTGCCGCCTGCTGGAGGCGGCATCCCGACTGGAGGCGGATCATGGAGAAAGCGACATTCGGTGCCGGCTGCTTCTGGGGCGTGGAGGCGGCGTTCCGCCACGTGGACGGCGTGACCGACACGTCGGTCGGGTATCTCGGCGGAACCCGGGAGAACCCGACCTATGACGATGTCTGCACCGACGAGACCGGCCATGCGGAGGTCGTCCAGGTCGAGTACGATCCGGCGCGGGTATCCTACGCGCAGCTTCTCGAAGTGTTCTGGCAGATCCATGATCCGACCACGCTCAACTGCCAGGGGCCGGATGTCGGTGCCCAGTACCGCTCGGCCATCTTCACCCATTCGCCGGAGCAGGAGGCGGAGGCCCGGGCATCGAAGGAGCGCGCCCAGGCCTCCGGCCGGTTCGTCCGGCCGATCGTGACCGAGATCACCCCGGCCTCCACCTTCTGGCGCGCGGAGGAGTATCACCAGCGCTATCTGGAACGCCGCGGCATGGCTTCGTGCCATATATGAGGGCTGGTCCGTGAGGTCGGGGCGGCGGCGGGGCGGGGTCATCCTGTTCAACAAGCCCTATGACGTCCTCTCGCAATTCACCGACCGAGAGCATGGCCGGGCGACCCTGGCCGACTACGTCAAGATCCCCGGGGTCTATGTCGCCGGCCGTCTCGACCGCGACAGCGAGGGGCTGCTGGTCCTGACCGACGACGGCGCCTTGAACGCCCGGATCGCCGACCCGCGCCACAAGCGGCCGAAGACCTATTGGGCGCAGGTCGAGGGTGTTCCGGACGAGTCGGCGCTGGAGTCGCTCCGGCGCGGCGTCACGCTCAAGGACGGCCCGACGCTGCCGGCCGGCGCTCGGCTGATCGACGAGCCGGCCGATCTCTGGCCGCGCGATCCGCCGATCCGGTACCGGGCCAGCATCCCGACATCCTGGATCGAACTGACGCTCCGCGAGGGGCGCAACCGGCAGGTCCGCCGGATGACGGCCGCGGTCGGGTTTCCGACGCTGCGCCTGATTCGGCGCGCCGTTGGGGACTGGACCGTCGAAGGGCTGGCACCCGGCGAATGGCGTGAGATTTCCGTCACCTCCAGACAGGGAAGCTGATAAAATCCGGGGCACTTCCACATCATCGGCGGCCGGGGTGCTTCCATGGCGATCGATCTTGCCCAGTTCAGGCTTCAGGGTGCCGTGAGCATGCCGCGCATCGGGGCCGCTCCCGTCATCGTCATCGGCCTGCTGTCCGCTTCGCTGTTCGGCCTGTTCTATCTGGCGGCCCTGAACAATCCCGGCATCGTCCGGCCGCCCAAGCCGGTCGCGGCGGCGCCGGTCCCGCAGGCCGTGGCGCCGGCGCGCGAGGCGGTTCCCGCGCCCAGCGCCCCCGCACCGGCGGCGGTGCAGGCGCCGGAACGGCCGCGGCCGGTGACCAGGGCGGAGCTGCGGGAAATCCAGACGCTGCTGAAGGCCGCCGGCTACGATCCGGGTCCGGCCGACGGCCTGATGGGACCGAAGACCCACGGGGCCATCGCGGCGTTCAGGCGCGACCACGCGATCGCCGCCGGAGCGGAACCGGACTCAGCCCTGCTGGAGGCTGTTCGCGCGGCACAGCGGTAGATCACTGTTGGAGGGTGCGCGTCCCGCGCACCTTGGGCGGCGGGACGCCGCCCCTCCGCATGAACCAGCGCGGTTTTCGTCCAGTTCGACCCAACCGGGACAGGTGGGCCGATGCATCACGGCGAGTAGAGCGGCAGGCCGCATGGAGAACGGGGTCAGCCCGGGCGGAACCCACGGCTGTACGGCACGATATTTGCTTTTTTCTCAAAAGGCTTGGTCTCGGACGAAAACGCTCCCTTTTCGTCATGCCCGGACTTGATCCGGGCATCGTATCGCAGGTCTCACCAGGGCTCCGTGGCCGGAGATGCCCGGATCAAGTCCGGGCATGACGACAAAAAGAAGACAAAGTATCCCAAGAATCATCTTTTGGTAGATAGGCAAGTATCGTGCCGGACAGCCGTGGGCGGAACCCGCTCTACCGATCCGCCCGGCGGGCCACCAGGTCAAGCCAATTGCGGGCCAGGTCGCGGGCGAAGGATGCCGCTTCGGGGAGGTGTTCTGCGAGACCGACCTCCATCTCGCGGGCGATCGAGTCGTAATCCTCGTCCGGGCCGGCTTCGGTCCGGAACATGGCGACCCAGTCGCGGACGATCTCCGGCGTGACTTCCGGGTGGAACTGGAGGCCGTACTGGGTCCCGCCCAGCCGGAAAGCCTGGTTGGCGCAGTCCGGTCCGGTCGCCAGCAGGACGGCGTCCTGCGGCAGGTCGAACGTGTCGTAGTGCCACTGCATGATGTGGCGGACGGGTCCCAGCGGACCCAGCAGGGGGTCGGCGGCTCCGGCATCCGTCCGGGTGACCGGGCAGAAGCCGCGTTCCACCTGACTGTGCTTGTAGACCCGTTCGCCATGCGCCCGGGCCAGCAGCTGCGCGCCCAGGCAGACGCCCAGCAGGGGCCGGTCCGCCTCGGCGAAGCGGCGCATCAGGTCCAGCAGTTCGGGCAGGTAGGGATTGGCTTGGTCGTCGCCCGCGAACTGCGGGCCGCCGAGCACCAGCGCGCCGTCGAAGCCGTCGATGCCGGCGGGCAGGGCTTCACCTTCGGGCGGAGTGACGGTGACGAGGTCGGCGCCGAAGTCGGAGAGATATTCGCCGAGCAGCCCGGCGGGCGCGCGCCGGCTGTTCTGGACCACGAGGATACGCACGATGGCAGGGCTTCACATCTTGTCGAGTGGAAAGACCGGACGGCGGACCCGCTCGAAATGGAGCCGGCCGTAGTCCGAGGTTGTCACCCCCTCGCCGGCGCATTCCACGATGTGCCGGGCGATGGGCTGGAAGCCGGCACGATAATGGATGCGCGACTTCAGCATGATGTATTTTTTCGCCGCGGGATCGATGCCGAGGCTGAGCAGGCAACCCAGGTCCCAGGGCTCGTGGTGGCGCTCGATCAGCACGATCTCGACCGTCCCGGTGTCGAGCACCACGGTACGGCCCATGCCGACGCGCACTCCCGTATACATCGGCCCCCGGATCGTGTACTCGCCGTCGGTAATGACGCGGACCGTGCCGGCGACGGTGAGCGGGCGCCCTTCCAGCCCGAGGGCGGGCATCGGCAGCTTGCCGCCGATGTCGAGCGTGACCCGGGCGCCGACCCCGGCCTCGATCAGCCGGGCGACCGAGGCCGGGTCGTGGATCGCGAAGGCGACGACGTCCTTCAGGCCCTGCCGCATGATCTCCGCCAGCACGGCGGTCACGTCCTGGGTGCCGCCGGAGCCGCAATTGTCGGAGTGGTCGAGCAGGAGCACCGGGCCGTCGGCGAGGTCGCGGGCGCGGCCCACCGACCTGTCAAGCGGCTCGGCGTGGTAGACGAACTCCTCCCGGCGGCGCCAGGCTTCGTCCAGGAGGCTGTCGCGGATCGCTTCGGCGCCGGCCCGGTCGCCTTCTGTCACGGTGACCACGCTGATCCCGGCGTCGCGGATGTCGGCATGGGGAAAGCCGCCGAACACGCTGACCGCCAGGGCGCCGTTCCGCTCCAGCCGCCGCGCCTCCTGCATGAGGTCGCGCATGGGGGCTTCATCGGTGCCCATGCGCATCACATGCGGCAGCATCGGCCGGTTGCCCCAGGCCATGGCGGGCCGGCAGGTCCCCTTCAGGGCGCCCAGCGTGATCCTGCCGACGCGGTCACCGGTCTCGTACATGTCGACGTGGGGATAGGTCTTGAACCCGGCGATGGCGGTCGCGTTGGAGACGATCTTTTCCGACAGGTTGCCGTGAAGGTCGAGGGCGACGCCGATCGGCACATGGGGGGCGGCGGCGCGGACGCGGGCCAGCAGTTCGCCCTCGCCGTCCTCGAAGCTGCGGGTCACCATGGCGCCGTGCAGGTCCAGCAGCACGCAGTCGCAGCCCCGGGCGACTTCCTCCAGGATCGAGTCGGTCAACCTTGCATAGGCGTCGTCGCTGACCGGGCCGCTGGGCCAGGCCTCCGCCGCGACCGGCGTCACGATGTCGGCCCCCTCGGCCTCGGCCAGGTCGATGAAGGCGCCCATCGGCGTGGCGGTCCCGCGGTAGGCGCGGAACGCGTCCGCCCCCCACGCCGGCCCGCCGTTGCCGAACCGCTCCAGCGGCGTGGGCACGGGAGAAAAGGTGTTCGTTTCGTGCTTCAGCAGCGCGATGACGACACGCATCGGCCTTCCTCCCGTTTTATGATTACCCCGTCGGCGGCGCTCAAGCCTCCTCGCGCCGCTCCAGTGTGGTCCGAACCTTGTGGGCGATCAAGGCGCCGATCCGTGCGTCGGCCGCGTTGCGGGTGTCCAGCTCGGGTTCGGAATCGCCCTCTTCCAGGTCGAGCAGCGCGCCGGCCAGTCGCCCGGTCCGGACCGCGCCGATGACGGCGCCGTTGTCGACGAGGCCCGGATGGGACGCGTTGATCAGGACGGCGCCCGGGCGCATCTCGGTGATGGTTTCCCAGTCGATCAACTCGCGGGTCTCGTCGGTCAGGCGGAGGTGGAGGCTGACCGCGTCGCAGCTCTCCAGAAGGCTGAGCAGGCCGGTGGGATGGACGCCCAGGTCGGCCCACAGCGGGCTCTCGCTGTCGACCAGCGGGTCGTAGGCCCAGACGGTCAGACCCAGGGCACGAGCCCGGCCGGCGACCTCCCGCGCGACCGGGTTGAACCCGACGAGGCCCAGCGTCCGGTCGCCGCCGCCGGGCGTCCAGCCGGAACGGCCGAGCAGGCGGACCAGTCCGGCGACGACGCGGTCGACCGGCGTCTGTTCGGCCCCCGCCTCGTAGGCGTGGATCTCGATGCCCCGGGCGCGGCAAGCCTCCAGGTCGACCTGCGCCGCGCAGGCGCCCAGGCAACCGATCACCCGCAGGCGAGGCGCGGCGTCGAGCAGGTCTGCGTCGATGATCGTGCGGTCGCGCACGATCAGCGCGCGGGCATCGGCCACAGCCCCGCTGAGGGCGGCGCCGTCGCGCGCCAGTGCATGGTCGTATCGGACTTCGAAACTGCGGCCCAGGTCATGGACCGCGGCTTCGTGCATGGGTTCGGAGATGACAATATCTGGCACGGCGACCTACCGTGTTGGAGAACGGAATATGGCGGGGGAAGCATATGCGGGAGGTCTTGCTCTCAACGCATCATCCTTAGATTAACGGATGGGCCACCCGGTGCAATCCCCCCTCCGTTAAAAAAATCTGCCCGTCAGACCGACCTCGCTTGCATCATGGGTTCCGAGGCGGCGGCGGCGTTGCCGCTCTGCATGCCCCACAGTCGGGCATAGATCCCGTCGCGCCGCAGGAGCTCGGCATGGGTTCCGGTCTCGGCGACCCGTCCCCCGTCGATCACGTAGACCCGGTCGGCATCGACGATCGTGGACAGCCGGTGCGCCACCACGAGCGTCGTCCGCCCCCGCTGAAGCGCCCTCAGGGCGCCCTGGACGGCGCGTTCCGATTCCGTATCGAGGGCCGAGGTCGCCTCGTCGAGCAGCAGGATCGGGGCGTTCCGGAGCATGGCGCGCGCGATCGAGATCCGCTGGCGCTGCCCGCCGGACAGCTTGACGCCGAACTCGCCGACCAGCGTGTCGTAGCCGTCGGGCAGGCCCAGGATGAAGTCGTGGGCGGCGGCCGCCTTGGCGGCGGCGATGATCTCGTCCTCCGTAGCCCCGATCCTGCCATAGGCGATGTTGGCCCGGATCGAGTCGTCGAACAGCGCCACCTCCTGGCTGACCAGGGCGATGCGGCTCCGCAGGCTCTCCAGCGTCACGTCGCGCACATCGACGCCGCCGATCCTGACGGCGCCGCCGGTGACGTCGTAGAAGCGCGGGATCAGGTTCAGCAGCGTCGACTTGCCGGCGCCGGAAGGGCCGACCAGCGCCACCGTCTGGCCATCCGGCACGTCGAGGGTGATCCCGTGGAGCGCCTGCTTGTCGTCGCCGTAGGAGAAATGGACGTCGTCGAACCGGACGTCGTGCCGGGCGACGTCGAGCGTACGGGCGCCGGCCCGGTCCACGATGGCGGGCGCCGTGTCGAGCAGGGCGAAGACCCGGTCGGCCGCGGCGAGGCCGCCTTGGAGCTGGCCGTTCAGCTTCGCCATCCGCTTCATCGGCTCGTAGGCCAGCAGGAACGCGGTGATGAAGGAGAACAGGGCGCCGGGGGTGCGCTCCCCGCTGATCACCTGGTAGCCGCCGTAGACGATCACCGTGACGATCGCCAGGCCGCTGAGGATCTCCGTAACCGGTCCCGACATGGCCGACACCCTGAAGCCCTTGTGGACCAGCTCGTACAGGTTCTCGATGATCCCGCCGACCCGCTTCTGCTCGTACGTCTCCATTCCGTACGCCTTGACGTGGCGCGCGCCCTGGAGCGTCTGGTTCAGGATGGTCGAGAAGTGGCCCAACTCCGCCTGGGTGTTGGCCGAGACCTTGCGCAGCCGCTTGCCGATCCGCGCCACGAAATAGGCCGCCACCGGGAAGACCACGAAGGCCCCGGTCGCCAGCACCCAGTCCTGGTGGAACATCACGCCGACCAGGATCACCAGGGTCAGCACGCTCTTGCCCAGTCCGGTCAGGCATTCCGCGACGGCCAGCCGCATCAGTCCGACATCGTTGACCATGCGCGAGATGAGCTGCCCGGCCGAGGTGCCGTGGAAGAACGACAGGTCGGAGCGCAGCAGGTGGGCATACATGTCGCCCTGGACGTCGGCCACGATCCGCTGGCCGATTTTGTTCATCTGGACGCTGTGGAAGTAGGTCGATATCCCCCGCAACCCGAAGGCGATAAGCACACCGGCGGCGACCGGAAGCAGCATGGCCTGATTGCGGTTCTGGAACACCTCGTCGATGATCGGTTCCATCAGCTTGGCCATCATGCCGGTCGTCGCAGCCGCCACGGCCATCCACAGCAGAGCCTGCGCCAGGATCCAGCGGTAGGGCTTCAGGTAGGTCAGGACCAGGCGCTTCAGCAGCGGCCAGGTGGCCGTGTGGCGGGTCGTCGGCTGGTCGAAGGTTTTTGTCACGGATGAGGACGGATTGGTTTTCATGAGGCGCGGAACAGGACGCGGATGCTCGCCCGTCGAAGCCGGCGAGTTCAGGGATCGATCGGAACTTGACCGATCCGAAGGCATTTAGCCAGCGGTGACTTGTCCCATGGGTGCCTGTCCCCCGCCGGCCGGAGGTGGATGCGGGAAGACAGACGGGGTGAATGACGCCACAGCCGCAGGGTGGCCGGGGCCATATCCTTTGACCAAGCATTAACTATGACCGTGTAGCCTTTCGTTACACGGTGGTCTTTTCAAAGCATCAGCCAGGTGCTCGCATGCCCGACGAAGCCAGCCTGATCCGCACCCGTCCCCGCATCGGCCTGGCGCTCGGCGCCGGCGTCGCGCGCGGATGGGCCCATATCGGGGTTATCCGCAGCCTGAAGCGCCTCGGCATCGAGCCGGACATCGTCACCGGAACCTCCGTCGGCGCCCTGGTCGGCGGTTCCTACCTCGCCGGCCACCTCGATACGCTGGAGGAATGGGCGCGCAATCTCAGCCGCATGAAGATCGTCAGCTATCTGGACCTGCGGGTGCGCAGCGGCGGCCTGATCGGCGGCGGCCGCCTGATGGCCGAGATGAAGAAGCACATGGGCAGCCAGCAGATCGAGGATCTGCCGATCCCTTTCGCCGCCATCGCGACCGACCTGGTGACCGGCCACGAGGTGTGGCTGAGGACGGGCGGCCTGGCGGAGGCGCTGCGCGCGTCCTTTTCGCTTCCCGGCGTCTTTCCGCCGATCTGCATCGACCAGCGCTGGCTGGTGGACGGCGCCCTGGTGGACCCCGTTCCCGTGGCGGCCTGCCGGGCGCTGGGCGCCGAGATGGTGATCGCGGTCAACCTCAACGCCGACATCCTGGGCAAGGCGCGCAAACCCGGCGCCAGCATCGCGACCGCCGCCGGATTCGATCTGCTCCAGGTGCTCGAAGAGACGCAGAGCACTCCGGAAACGCCGCCGCCGTCGCGGCTGGACTCCCTGACCCGGCGCGTCTTCAGCCGCGACTACGAGGGGCCGAGCCTGTTCGGCGTGATGGTGTCCTCCCTGGGGATCATCACCGACCGGATCGGGCGGGCGCGCCTCGCGTCCGATCCGCCCGACGTCCAGATCGCGCCCCGGCTCGGCCATGTCGGGCTGCTGGAGTTCGACCGGGCGGCGGACGCCATCGAGGAGGGCGCGGCCGCGACCGAGCGGGCCGTGCCCGACCTGGCCGACGCGATCCGCGTCTTCAGCGCGAACCTGCGGGATACCGCCCGCTGACGGGGGCTGCCGGCGTCAGCGCGGCGGCAGGGTGCCTCCCGGCACGAGTTCCAGGCAGTTCTCCACGATCCGGTAGCACTGCCCCAGCGAGGCCGAAGCGCCGGCCGAGCCGGTATAGGAGAGCTGCTCGACCACGCCGTTGCGTACCGTGAAGGTCGCGTCGCAACTGCTGGAGTAGCCGCCGCCCCCGCCGAACAGGGGGATGCCGATGCCGAAACCGACGCCGGAGCCGCCGCTGCCGCCGGCAACGCCGAACGAGGTGCTCGGTCCGCCGCCGCTGTATTCCCGGCTGGTGTAGGTCATGAACTCCGTGCCGTCGACCTGGGCGGAGCGTTGCGGCACCCCGGCGCAGGACAGCAAGGTTTCCTTCGGCATGCCGACGAGTGTCCGCCGCGCGTCGGCGGCCTTGTCCGCATTGGGGTTTGCGCAGGATGCCAATGCCGCCGCGGCGGCACCCAGCACAAGCATGGTCCTGATCGACGCTGATCCCCTCACCTCACGCTCCTTTCCGATGTCCTGGCCCGATGTCCCGGCCCGGTGTCCGGGATTCATATTGTTTCTTGGAAAACAGTACAGGAGGCACTGTAGTTCACCCGGCGAGGCTTGATCGAGAGCGCTTCCGCTTCAAGCTTGATGGGGCTTCCCGGACCCAAGGGGGCCGGACCAATCGGGGAGGTCGCTTCGATGCCGTTCCAAGCCATGTTCCGCCGCCTGATCGCGGGCATCCTCACGTTCCTCGCCGGCTTGGCCGGCCCGTCGGCCGCCATGGCCATGTGCCAGCCGGTGGCGTCCGGCCCCGGCACGCTGCTCCACCTCGCGGCGATCAGGCAGGCGGCGGCCCCGGCCGCGGGATCGCTGCGGCTGACCTTCCTCGGCCATTCCAGTTTCCTGATCGAGAGCCCGGAGGACGTGTCGGCGGTGACCGACTACAACGGCTATCTGCGGCCGGACCGGCTGCCCGACATCGTGACGATGAACAACGCGCATTCGACCCACTACACCGACCGGCCGGACCCCGGAATCCGGCATGTGCTGCGCGGCTGGGGCGACGAGGACGGCATGGCGGTCCATGACGTGACCCTGCGCGACATGCGGGTGCGGAACGTCCCGACCAACGTGAGGGATTACGGGGGCACGCGGGTGAGCGGCAACTCGATCTTCGTGTTCGAGGCCGGCGGCCTGTGCGTCGCCCACCTGGGCCACCTGCACCATACCCTGACCGACATGCACCTGGCGGAACTGGGCGTCATCGACGTGCTGCTGGTGCCGGTGGACGGTTCATACACCATGGCGCAGGACTACATGGTCGAGGTGATCGCCCAGATCCAGCCGGCGCTGGTGGTCCCGATGCACTATTTCAACGCCTCGACGCTCGCGGGCTTCCTTCAGCGGATGGGCGGCACTTACGAGGTCAGGACGTCGGACAGCGCCACGGTGACTCTGTCCCGCCAGACCCTCCCGTACCGCCAGATCCTCGTCCTGCCCGGCCACTGAGGGCCGGCGGGCCGTCAGCGGGCGAACTGCATCTCTATGCGGCTGCTCCAGGCGGGATCGGCCATGTCGGGCCACTTGTCCTTGTCGAAGCCCTGCATCTGCTTCAGCCGCTCCGGATCGGCGTCCAGGATGAAGCGTTTTTCCTGCTCGTTGAGCCTGAGCACGCGCCAGGGAACGGCGAACAGCTTCTCCCCGAAGCCCAGGGTGCCGCCGAACGCCAGGACCGTGTAGACGACCCTGCCGTCCGCCAGGTCCACCATGGTGGCCTCGATGGTCCCCAGATCCTGGCCGGCCCGGTTGCGCACGGTGTCGCCGGCGAGGCTCCCGGCCGACATGACGCGCCTGTGCAGCACGTCGCCGTCGCGCCCCATCCAGAAGCCGTGGACACGGTGCCCCCAGGACAGGTCGGCCATGTCCGGCCAGTCGTCCTTGTCGAAGCCGGGAGCCTCGCGCAGGCGCGCCCTGTCGATGTCGATCCAGACCTGCCGGCGCCGCTCGTCGACGCGCAGCGCCTGCCAGGGCAGGGCGAAGAGCTTGCCTCCCATCCCCATGATGCCGCCGAACGACAGCACGGCGTAGGCGACGCGCCCGGTCGGGACGTCGATCATGATGTCCTCGATCCGGCCCAGCCCCTGGTTCTCCAGGTTGCGGACCTCGTCGCCGATCAGCGATTGCGCCGACAGGACCGCCCGGCGGCGCCATCCCTTGCCATCGGCGGCGAAGCGGTCGGGCTGGGGCGTGGTCGATGCGACGGAGACCGCCAGCCAGGCGATCCCGAGGGCGATCAGTCCGGCAGGCACCGGATTGTCCCGGATCGCATCGGCCAGCCGGTGACCGCCGCGGGAACGCAGCGTTCCCGTGACATCCTCCAGCCACTCGCTCGGCTTGAACTTGCGCTCCAGCTGCGAGATCGCCCGGGCAAGGTTCGCCTGGGTCTCGCCGATCTCGCGCTGGATCTCGTCCGGTGAGCGGCCGTAGCCGGTCATGGCGTGCGGCCCCGGACCAGGCTGGCGTCGCCCTTGAGGGTTTCCAGCGTCCGCTCCGGCGTCAGGTTCAGCTTCTTCATGTTGCTGATGCCCTTCAGCAGCATGACGACGCCGACCAGCAGCACGATGCCGCCGACCACCAGCGCCGAAATCCAGGGCTCGATATACTCGGACAGGCCCCAGGTTCCCGCCAGCATCAGGAACAGGATGCCGATGAACAGCACGGCGCCGCCGACCGCCAGGGCCACCGCGCCGCGGCTTATCTGCCCCACCTTCTGTCCGGCCTCGACCCGGGCCAGCTCGATCTCCCGCTTGACCAGCAGCGTCGCCTCCTGCCTCAGGTTGGCGAAAAGACCGCTCAAGGGCATGTCAACCGTCCGGTTTTCCTGCATTGTCCACTCCCGCTCCCACATGCGCGCACCCCGACGTCCGGGGCGTCGTCCAGCATGGGGCAAACCATTTCAAAGGCGTTCGAGTTCCCGGAGATCCGGACGTCCGCGTCAGGAGGCCGGCCGCTCGAAACCGGCGGCACGGGCTTCCTCGTCGCTGCAGAACAGGCGGCCCCCGGCTTCCTGATCGGGCGTGACCTTGTCGTAGACGCTGTCGGTCGGCACCAGGTAGACCTTGCGGCCCGACTGCTCGACGGCGGCCTTGACGGGGCAAGGAGCCGGGGACTGTCGCTCCGCCTCCAGCCTGTCGCCCTGCCGCCAGCGGACCGATGGGACGAAGTCGCCCCGCCAGATCCCCAGCTTGCTGTCCTTGGCGACCCGCTGCGCTTCCAGATAGGCGGGCGCGGCCCCCGGACGGGCCACGGCGAAGCCCTGCTTCACCAGCAGGAGGCCGAGGTTGCCGGCGCTGCCCGCGCATTCCACCCCGTCGCCATCGGGCTGGCGCGTGCAGGATACCGCCGTGATCCCGATCATCTTGCGGAGCGCGAAGCTGGCTTCCTGCCCGCAGGCGTACAGGGAAGCGCTGTTCAGGCACCGCTGTCCCAGTTCCGGCGCGTCGATGCCCGCCAGTTCGTATACTTCCGAACCGGCCTGCACGGTATCGCCGTCGATCACCTCGGTGGGAACCGTTCCTTCGGAGGCCTGCCGGTCGAGCGCCGGGGAGTGCCGGGCCGCGGCGCCGACGCTCAGGGCCGTCAACATGACGATCCCGAGCGATCGCGCGGCGTTTCTGATCCGGGATGGTTTCATGGAGCCTGGGCCCTCCGCCGCCTGTCCGCGTACCATCTCCTGGCCAACCGGACGGGCGGCGGATGGTTCCCGGTCAGGCCCGCGGGGGGATCGACCCGGTTTCGTCGGAGATGGTGATCTCGACGCGGCGGTTCTGTTGCCGTCCCCCGGACGTGTTGTTGCTGGCGACCGGAAGCGCCGGGCCGAGGCCCCGCGTGACGATCCGCTGCGGGTTGATGCCCTGGGCCACGAGGGCGCGGCGAACGGCCTCGGCGCGGTTTTCGGACAGTTCCTGGTTCAGCTCGACGCTGCCGGTGCTGTCGGTGAAGCCCGTGACTTCCACCGACCGTTCCGGATTCTGGCGCATGAAGGCGGCGAGATCGGTGATGGTGCGCTGGGCGCTCGACCGCAACTCGGCCTTGCCGACCTCGAACAGCACGTCGCCCAGAGTCAGGACCATGCCGCGCTCGGTCTGCTTCGCCTGCAGTTCCGAAAGCTGGCGTTGGAGGCTCTGGACCTGTCCGGAGCGGGCATTTAGCAGGACCTGGTCGCGGCTCTGGTTCGCCTGCTCGATCTGCTGCTGCGCCGCCTTGAGCTCGGCGGTCTGGGTCGCGATCTCGGCCCGGCGCGACGCCAGGTAAGCCTCGTGGTCGACCACGTCGACCTCCTCGCCGGCCGACTGCGCGTCCTGGGCCTCGCGCAGGGCCTGCTCGGCGCGCTGCAGCTCAAGCGCGGCCGTGTTGACCACCTGCGGATCGTTGCGGGCCGACTGATAGGCCGAGTTGGCCTGGCTGACGCTGGACGTTTCGGTCGGGGCGTTCGCGCAGGCGGCCAGCAGCGCGCAGGCCGAGGCGCCCAGCGCCAGGCGGCGAATGACGGTCATGTGATTTCCCATTGGTCGCGTCTCCCTCAACTGGTCGGCCGTGCGTTCAGCTCACGCCGAAGCGTGTCGATGCTGGCCTGGACCGCGGCGACCGCGTCCTTGGTGGTCTGGGTGCGGGAGCGGAGTTCGGCGAGACGGGCATCGACCTCGGCCTGCTCGGCGAGGCGCCGGGCCTCGGCGTTGTTCTCGTCCTGCATCTCGCGTCGGGCGGCTTCCAGCTTCTCGCGCGCCATGTTGAGTTCCACGGGGGAGTATTGGACCGCGCCGGCGTTCTCGGCATTCCGGATGATGTTGTCCGACAGCGTCACTTGTTCGGTTGGCGCCGGGATATCGTTGGCGCAGGCGGCCAGCGCCAGGGCAGCACCGGCCACGAGGCACAGTCTGCCCAATCCCCGTACTTCGGACGTTATTGGCATGACATCACACTCTCGTCGGCAGTTGAAGATCGCGGGTCACGCCCGCGTTGCCCTACAACCAGCAAGGATGCGACTAGTTCCCTCGCAAGGCCCGGGAGAGTTCGAACCGGTATAGACTGACTTTGCATATCGCCACGACGGCGATCGAATGCGATCCTCTCCTGGTCAACCAGAGAATGCAGCCTGAAAATCTGCTGCCGACACGGGAGGAAACACCATGAATATGGACAGGCGTACGATTCTGAAAGCAGGTGCTGCTTCGGCAGCGGCCTTCGCGGCAGGCCCCGTCCTGGCCCGCGACTGGGGCGACCCGCAACCCGTGCGATACCCCGACCCGGCCGTCGAGGTGCTGGACCCGAGCTTCGCCAAGTACCGGATCGGCAACGCCAACGTCGAACGCTTGGCCAAGGGGCTCCGCTGGGCGGAGGGGCCGGTCTATTTCCGGGATGGCGGTTACCTGGTGTGGAGCGACATTCCCAACAACCGACTGATGCGGTGGACCGAGGAATCGGGGGCGGTCAGCGTCTTCCGTCCGGTGTCGAACTATGCCAACGGCAACACCCGCGACCGCCAGGGCCGGTTGATCACCTGCGAGCACGGCGCCCGGCGGGTCACGCGGACGGAGTACGACGGTACCGTCACGGTGCTGATCGACCGGTTCGAGGAGAAGAGGCTCAACGCCCCGAACGACGCCGTCGTGCATTCGGACGGCGGCATCTGGTTCACCGATCCCGGGTACGGCATCCTGGGCGACTACGAGGGCGGCAAGGCCGAGTTCGAGCTGCCGACCAACGTCTACCGCCTGGACCCCGCGACGGGTCAGGCGACCGTGGTAGCCGGCGACTTCCGCCGGCCGAACGGCCTGTGCTTCTCACCCGACGAGACGAAGCTCTACATCGCCGACACGGGGGACGACGGGCCGAAGCACATCCGGGTGTTCGACGTGGCGGACGGCACGCGCCTGACCAACGGCCGGGTCTTCGCCGACATGGGCGCCGGCGCCGCCGACGGCATGCGCACCGACGTGGACGGGAACCTGTGGGCGTCGGCCGGCTGGGGTGGGGAAGGGTATGACGGCGTCCACGTCTTCAATCCCCAGGGTATGCTGATCGGCAAGATCCATCTGCCGGAAGTCTGCTCGAACGTCTGCTTCGGCGGTCCCCGGAAGAACCGCTTGTTCATGACCGCCAGCACGTCGCTCTACGCGGTGTACGTCAACACCCGCGGCGCCCAGGTCCCCTGAGCGCCGCCAGGGGCGGACTTGCTGGAGTTCAGTGGTGGTGGTGCCCGTGGCCGTGGTCGCAGCGGCCCTGGGCGTGCTTCTCGTCGCAGGAGAGGCCGTCGGAGACGGGGATCAGGCTGATCCAGGCGTTCAGGGTGGTCGGATCGTAGCCGACCTCGCGCCGGTCGCCGACCTGGATCAGCGGGCGGCGGATCAGCTCGGGGTCCCTGATCAGGACTTCGAGCGCCGCCGCCTCGTCCAGGTCGGCCGGCACGACTTCCTTGCTGCGGACCGCCGGGGCGAAGCGGTTGAACCACTCCTCGACCGGGCGGTCGTTGAAGTAGGGGCGCAGCGTCTCCGGCGTCCAGGGCTCGGACAGCAGGTCCCGGGCGACGACCGTGTGGCCGGCGGCTTCGAGCTGGGTCTTCTGCTTGGCGTTGGCGGGGCAGCCGGGCTTGGCGTAGAACAGGACTTCGGCCATGGGGCGGTTCTCCGGATGGGATGCGCGGGGTGCGGCGGGCATTGTGCACCGCCGCATGCCGCGCCGCCCCCTGGGCGATGCGTCGCACCTCGCCTTGAAGCCGTCAGGCGTTGGCGAGGGTGACCAGGGCTTCGGCCAGGACCCGGGCACCGTCCGCCAGGTCGGAGGGCTTGGCGTTCTCCGCCTCGTTGTGGCTGATGCCGCCTTCGCAGGGAACGAACACCATGCCGCTGGGGCAGACGTCCTGGAGGAACTTGGCGTCGTGCAGCGCGCCCGACGCCAGGTCCAGGGTCCGGATGCCCAGGCGTTCGGCGGCGCCGCGCATGGCGGCGATCACCGCTGGGTCGAACTCGGTCGGCAGGCTGTGGAAGGTTTCCTCGATGGTCACGGCGCAGGGGCCGGCATGGGCCCGGCAGACCGCGTCCACCTGGTCGCCGAGCCGCTTCAGGGTCGAGGCCTCGGGATGACGGAAATCGATCGTGAAGAAGACCCGGCCGGGAATGGTGTTGGGCGATCCGGGCTGGACCTCGAACCGGCCGACCGTGAAGCGGACCCGGTCCTCCTCGTCGTGCATCAGCCGCTCCAGCGCCGAGACCATGCCGATAGCAGCTACCAGCGCATCGCGGCGGTTGCGCCGGGGCGTGGTTCCCGCATGGGCCTCGTCGCCCAGCACTTCCACCGCGAACCAGCGCGAGCCTTGGATGCCCGTGACGATGCCGACCGGCAGCCCGGCCTCCTCCAGCTTCGGCCCCTGCTCGATGTGGCATTCCAGGAATGCCGCCACCGGGAAACCGAGGGGACGCATCGCCATGCCGCGCTCGCTCGCCAGGACGGCGGCCAGGGCGTCGCGCGCCGAGATGCCGTCGCGGTCGACCGCAGTCAGGATGCGGTCGAGCGGCACGGCACCGGTGAAGGCCGACGAGCCGGAGCAGCCGGGCTGGAAGCGGGAACCTTCCTCGTTGGTCCAGGAAACGACCTCGATGGGGCGCTTCGTCACGATTCCCGCCTCGTGGATCGCCTGAAGCGCCTCGAAGGCCGCGAGCACGCCGAAAGCGCCGTCGAACTTGCCGCCGGTCGGCTGGGTGTCGAGGTGGGAACCGCTCATTACGGGCGGCAGGGAGTCGTCGGTGCCGGGGCGGCGGACGAATAGGTTGCCGATGGGGTCGGTCGCGACGGAGAACCCGAGTTCTCCGGCCCACCGGGCCAGCAGACTGCGCGATTGCGCATCGCCGGGCGAGAGCGCCGGGCGATTGACGCCGCCGCCCGGCAGCGCGCCGATCCTGGCCATCGCCATGTGGCGTTTCCAGAGCCGGGCTTCGTCGATGTAGGGAATGCTGGTCATGGGTCGGGCCTGCGCGCGAGGAGGGTAGGGAAGGTTGGAACGCCCGGTCTAGCTACGTGCCGCGGCGCGGGCAAGCTGTCCCGGCGTGTCGGGCGCGTTCATGGCCTCGGCGGCGGCCCGGGCCGTGTGGCCGCCGGCATCGACGCGGTCTATGGTGGCGCCGCGCTCCAGCAGCAGGTCGACGATCTCGGTCCGGTTGAACATCGCGGCGGTCATCAGCGCCGTCCTTCCCGTGTCGCCGCAGCCGTCCACGTCGGCACCGGCATCGAGCAGCATGCGGACGATCCCGATATCGCCCTTGAAGGCGGCTGCCGCCAGGGGGGTCTGCCCGCGGTCGTTCGCCATCTCCATGTCGGCGCCATGGGCGAGAAGCTCCCGCACCGCGTCGGCGTGCCCGTGGTAGGCGGCGATCATCAGCAGGCTGTCGCCTTTCTCGTTTCGCAGGTTGGGCGGCAGGCCGCGTATCAGATATTCGTGCAGTTCCGCGGCCTGGCCCGCCCTGACCGTCTGGAAGACCTGGAGCAGGAAAGCAAGCGTCTCCTCGTCCATCTGCGGTTTCTGGTTCTGCATAAGGGTTCTCCCTGGTCGGCCTGTCCCGGATGGAACGGCCGGGAACGGTTTTCCGCCCCACAAGACTTCATGACCCTCAAGAATTCAGGGCATGGAGCGCTTCCGGCGTGTCGATGTCCAGGAGGACGCCATCGCCTTCCATGGCGACCTCGCAGACCTGGTCGGCATGGAGGCCGATCAGGTGCTTGGCGCCCACGTCGCCGGCGAGGCCCCGCATCTCGGCGAAGAAGCGGCGATCCCACAGGACGGGATTGCCGCGCTTGCCGCCGACGGTCGGAACGCAGATGGCGCGGCCCTCCTGCGGGCTGAAGGCGGCGATCAGGCGGTTCAGCGTCTCCGCCCCGACGCGCGGCATGTCGCCCAGGCAGACCAGCACGCCGTCGATGTCGTCGGGCAGGGCCGCGATGCCGGCGCGGAGCGAGGTACTGAGCCCCTCGGCGTAGCGGGGATTGTGGACGAAGCGGATCTCATGGCCGGCCAGCACGGCCCGGACCGCGTCCGGGTCATGGCCCGTCACGACGGTGACGGGGCCGGCCCGGGAGGCGGTGACGGCATCCAGCACATGGGCCACCATCGGCTTGCCGTCCACATCAGCGATCATCTTGTTCAGCGCGCCCATCCGGCGCGACTGGCCGGCTGCCAGGATCAGCGCAGCGATGCGCGGAGCGCGGGCTGCCTGCGGCTCGGCCGCGGGAGTCGAGGCGCGGGGCAGGGGGCGGGTCGGGATCTCGGTCAGCAGGCCGCCGGCTCCCATCATCATGATGTCCCGCCGCGTCACCGGGATGCCGGCCGCCATACGCTGGAGCACCCAGTCGAAGCCGTTGAGCTTGGGCGATCGGGCGCAGCCGGGGAGGCCCAGGACGGGCATCCCGCCGACGCGCGCCAGCAGGAGCAGGTTGCCGGGGTCCACCGGCATGCCGAAATGCTCGACGGTGCCGCCGGCCCGCTCGATGCCGGCAGGCAGCACGTCGCGCCGGTCGGTGATGGCCGATGCGCCCGCGATCAGCAGCAGGTCGATGCCGGAGGACGCCGCGGTCGCGACGGCGTCGGCGACCGCGGCCTCGGCATGGTCCACGCGGATGTCGCCCGCCAGTTCGGAGCCGATGGCGGTCAGCCGGCCGCGGGTGACGCCGACCGTCTTGTCCAGGACGGACTCCTTCATGCCGGCCAGGCGGGTCTGGATCAGGGCGGCGCGCAGGGGTTGGAACGCGGCGACCCGGATCAGCGGCCCACCTTCGGCGGCGATGGCTTCGGCCCGGGCGACGACGGCTTCAGGAGCCGCGAAGGGGATGATCTTGATGGTCGCGACCATCTGGCCCGCCTCGACCGGCGCTGACGCGGGCAGGGTGGCGACGGTTGCCGACTCGTCCAGGAGGTTCAGCCGGTTCAACCGGTCCACGTCGATGACGCAAATCCCCGGGGCCGTGGCGAACAGGTTGACCCGGCCGGTGAAGGCGGCGGCCACGTCCAGGCCGGGACCGGCCGCGGCCCGGGCGATACGGGACGCCGCGGCGTCCTCGCCGACATCGCCGTCTTCCAGGCGGGCGGCGGTCACCCGCCCGATGCCGGCGCGGTCGAGCGCCGCGGCGTCCTCGGCGGTGAGCAGCCGTCCCTTCTTGAAGGCGATGCCGCCGGTCCGGACGGAATGCACCAGGATGGCGCCGACGGCGTCTGCGGGGGAGACCTGACCGAAGCGCATGCCCGGTCAGGCCGCCGCCACGGCGGCGGAGGGTTCCCGGCGCAGCACCTGGGTGATCTGGGCCATGATCGCCAGGGCGATCTCGGCCGGGGTGACCGCGTCGATGGCCAAGCCGACGGGGGCGTGGATGCGGGCGATCTCGGCTTCGGTGTAGCCGGCCTCGCGCAGGCGGTCCACCCGCTTGCCGTGGGTCTTGCGGCTGCCCAGCGAGCCGACATAGAAGGCCGGGGAGCGCAGCGCCACGTGGAGCGCCGGATCATCCAGCTTGGGATCGTGGGTCAGGGTGACGATGGCGGTGCGGCTGTCGACCGCAAGCTGCTTCAGCGCGTCGTCCGGCCATTCGCCGTTCATGGAGATTCCGGGGAAGCGCGCGTCGGTCGCGAAGGCCCGTCGGGGATCGACCACGACCACGTCGTAGCCGGCCAGCGAGGCCATGGGCGCCAGGGCCTGAGCGATGTGGACGGCGCCGATGATGATGATCCGCAGCGGCGGGTTGTAGGAGTGGATGAACAGCCGGGCATCGCCGATCTCCACGATGCCGCTGCGGTCCTCGCGGAGGAAGCGGCGGACCTCGGCCAGTTCCTCCCGGTCGAGGCCGAAGCCGCCGTGGGCGACGTCCTCGTGGACCAGCGTTTGGAGGCCGGAGCCGAGGTCCGTGACCAGGGCCACCGGGCATTTCTCCGCGCGCGCCCTGACCAGGCGCTGAAGGATCTCGGTCTTCATTCCACCGCCTCGACATAGACCTGCACCTTGCCGCCGCAGGCGAGGCCCACTTCCCAGGCCTGCTCGTCGGCGACGCCGAAGCTGAGCATGCGCGGCTCGCCGTCCTGCATGGCCTGCATGGCCTCGTGGACCACGGCTCCTTCGATGCAGCCGCCCGACACGGAGCCCTGCATGGCGCCGGTCTCGTCCACCACGAGCTGGCTGCCGACCGGCCGGGGCGAGGAGCCCCAGGTCGAGACGACGGTTGCCAGTGCTACGCGCTTGCCCTCGGCCCGCAGCGCCGCCGCGATCTCCGGGATGTTGTTCTCGTACGTCATGCTGAAGCCACCTCCGCTAGCCATCGCGCCATGCCGCCGTGGCGTCGGGGTCCGACATGGTCGAGCACCTTCGCCAGATCGGCGAGGCTGGCCAAGTTGTGGACCGGTCGGAAATCATCGACATGGGGCATGATGGCCCTGATGCCACTGGATTTCGGCTCGAACCCGTCATAGCGCAAGAGGGGGTTCAGCCAGATGAGCCGCCGGCAGCTCTTGTGGAGGCGTTCGATCTCCTCGCCCAGTCCCTCCGCCGCATCGCGGTCGAGGCCGTCGGTGATCAGGATGACGACGGCGCCCTGCCCGAGGACCCGGCGAGACCAGACCCGGTTGAACTCGTGCAGGCTGCGTCCGATGCGGGTGCCGCCCGACCAGTCCTGAACTGCGCCGGAGACCTTCTCCAGCGACACGTCGATGTCCTTGTAGCGCAGGTAGCGCGTCACGTTGGTCAGCCGGGTGCCGAACAGGAAGGTATGGACCCGGTCGCGGTCGTTGGTCACCGCATGCAGGAAATGGAGCAGCATGCGCGAATAGCGGCTCATGGAGCCGGAGATGTCGCACAGGACTACCAGCGGCGGATGGCGTTCCCGCCGCCGCTTGGTCGCCAGATCGATCACGTCGCCGCCGGAGCGGAGCGTCTGCCGCAGGGTCGCGCGCAGGTCGGCGCGGTGGCCCAGGTGGCTGAGCTGGAACCGGCGGGTCGGGACGGTCATGATCGGCAGCGACATGCGCTTGATCACCGACTTCGCCATGGCGATCTCGGCCGCCGACATCTTCTCGAAATCCATGGTCTGGATCAGCTCGCGGTCCGACCAGGTCAGCGAGGCGTCGATCTCGATCTCCTGGTCCTGCTCGCCGCCGTCGCTCTCGCCAGGTCTAGGCTTGTTGGTTTGCAACGCCTCGGCGAGGCGGCGCGACATCTCGGGTCCCTCCTGCTTCAGGTCCGCCTTCAGGGCGGGCAGGAGCAGCGCCATCATGCGCTTGAGTATGTCCGGGTTGCGCCAGAAGACGTGGAATGCCTGGTCGAACAGCTCCCGCTGGTCGCGGCGGTTGACGAAGACGGCGTGCAGCGTCCAGTAGAAATCGCGGCGGTTGCCGATGCCGACGGCCTCGACCGCTTCCAGCGCCTGGAGCACCTTGCCCGGGCCGATCGGCAGCCCGGCGGCGCGCAGGCAGCGGGCGAAATGCATGATGTTGGCGGAGAGGCGTCCGCCGTCGATCTGGATGTCCTGCTGGCTGTCGCTTGTGTCCTGGACCATGGCGGCCTCAGGCCGGGTGGGCGGCGGACAGCTCGGCCTTGACCTGGGTCAGGATGCGGTTGGCCTCGCTGCCCTGGATCTTGGCGATGTCGTCCTGGTACTTCAGCAGGGTGCCCAGGGTGTCGTTGATCGTCTCCGGGTCGAGTTCGAGGCGGTCGAGCTGGGTCAGGGCCTGCGCCCAGTCCAGCGTCTCGGCGACGCCGGGCAGCTTGAACAGGTCCATGCCCCGGAGCCGCTGGACGAAGCCCACGACCTGGCGGGAAAGGTGCTCGGGCACGTTCGGGGCCTTGACCCGCAGGATGTCCTGCTCGCGGGCGGCGTTCGGATAGTCGACCCAGTGGTAGAAGCAGCGGCGCTTCAGCGCGTCGTGGATCTCGCGCGTGCGGTTCGAGGTGATGATGACGGTCGGCGGCTGCTCCGCCTTGATGGTTCCGATTTCCGGGATGGTGATCTGGAAGTCGGACAGGACCTCGAGGAGGTAGGCCTCGAACGGCTCGTCGGTGCGGTCCAGTTCGTCGATCAGCAGGACGGGCGGGCCGGCGGCATCGGACTCCAGCGCCTGGAGCAGCGGCCGCTTGATCAGGAACTCGGGAGAGAAGATGTCCCCGCCCAGGCTTTCGCGGCTCTTCCCGCCGGTCGCCTCGGCAAGGCGGATCTCGATCATCTGGCGGGCGTAGTTCCACTCGTACACCGCGGAGGCGACGTCCAGGCCCTCGTAGCATTGCAGCCGGACCAGCCGGCGGCCGAGCGTGGCGCTCAGCACCTTAGCGATCTCGGTCTTGCCGGTGCCGGCCTCCCCTTCGAGGAACAGCGGGCGGTTCAGCTTCAGGGCGAGATAGAGGGCCGTCGCCAGCGACCGCTCGGCGACGTAATCGCCACGCTGAAGCAGCTCCAGTGTTTCATCGACGGAGGCGGGCAGGGGATTTGTCATGATCTCGGTGATTTCAATGGAATGTCGGGTCCGAAGGACGTCCAGGGAGCACGGATGAACGGGATAGGCACGGATGGACACGGATCCTGCCGGCAGGAGTTCCGCACGAAGAATCCGTGCTCATCCGTGCCTATCCGTGTTCATCCATGATCCTTTCCGCGTTGCTATGCGCCGACTGTCAGCCGCAGGCCGCGACCGCCCGCTTGGCCATGACTTTGACCAAGCTGGCCCTGTACTCGGCGCTGGCATGGATGTCGGCGTTGAGGCCGTCGGCATCCACGGCCAAGGCGTCCAGCGCCGCGGGGCTCAGCCCGCCGGCCAGGGCCTGCTCGGCCTCGGTCCAGCGGTACACGGACGGCGCGGCGCCGGTGACCGCCACCCGGATCCCCGCGCCGGTCTCGGCGACGAACACGCCGACGGTGGCGTAGCGGCTGGCCGGGTTGGGGAACTTGACGTAGGCCGCCTTGCCCGGCTTCGGGAAAGCCACCGCCGTCACGATCTCGTTCGGCTCCAGCGCGGTCTCGAACATGCCGGTGAAGAAATCCTCCGCCGCGATCTTCCGCGTCGTGGTGTGAACGGTGGCGCCCAGCCCGACCAGGGCGGCAGGGTAGTCGGCGGACGGGTCGTTGTTGCAGATCGACCCGCCGAGGGTGCCGCGGTTGCGCACCTGGGCGTCGCCGATCCCCTCCGCCAGCTTCGCCAGCGCCGGGATCAGGCGCTTGACCACGGCGCTCGCCGCGACCTCGGCGTGCGGCGTGGTGGCGCCGATCACCAGGGTGTCGCCGTCCTCGCAGATGCCGCGCAGCTCGGCCACGGCGCCCAGGTCGACCACGTCGCTGGGCTGCGCCAGCCGTTGCTTCAGCGTCGGGATCAGGGTCTGGCCGCCGGCCAGGATCTTGGCGTCCTCGTTGCCGGAAGCGAGCTGCGCGGCTTCGGCCAGGGTCGCCGGGCGGTGATATTCGAAGGCGTACATGGCTCTTTCCCTCCCCGCCGCTTACTCGGCGGCCTTGGGAACGCCGGCGCTCATCGCCTCCGCCCCCGCCAGCACGGCCTTGACGATGTTGTGGTATCCGGTGCAGCGGCAGATGTTGCCCTCCAGCCCCTCGCGGACGGTCTTCTCGTCAAGGTGCCCGTGGGTCTGCGCCAGGTCTACGGCGCTCATCACCATGCCGGGCGTGCAGAAGCCGCACTGCAGGCCGTGGTGCTCGCGGAACGCCGCCTGCATCGGGTGAAGCGTGCCGTCGGGTGCCGCGAGGCCCTCGATCGTGGTGACCTCGGTGCCCTCGGCCTGGACCGCCAGCATGGTGCAGCTCTTGACCGAGCGGCCGTCCACATGGACGACGCAGGCGCCGCACTGGCTGGTGTCGCAGCCGACATGGGTGCCGGTCAGCCCGAGATGCTCGCGCAGCAACTGCACCAGCAGCGTGCGCCCTTCGACCTCGCGCGATACGGACTTGCCGTTAACCTGCAAGGAAACGGTTGGCATGTGTACTCTCCCCCAATTACCCGGTCCGACGATCGCTCCGCCTGCCGGACGGCAGCTTGTCCCACTGCCTTGTTCCACCGGCAACAATCATGCATGACAGGCTATGAGAGCGGGTTGGGCAGGTCAAGCGATCCTGGCGGCGGCCAGTGGACTTGAAGCTATTCCCCGCGGCTTGAGGACGGACGCACAGGGTGGGCTCGGCCGGGGGCGGATCTCCGACACTGCGACGGTTATCCTTACGTCCTTGAGAGTGTCACGCGGACAGTATATGACTATCGATGGTCATATGGAGGCTTCCCATGAGGGAAATCCAGCTCAAGGATGCAAAAGCGACGCTTTCCGCCGTGGTCGATCGGGTCGTGGCCGGTGAGCCGGCCGTCATCACCCGACATGGCCGCAAGGAGGCCGTGCTCGTATCTTTCGAAGAGTGGGAGAGGATTTCCAAAGTTCCGGACTTCGCCGATCTGTTGCTGGCTTTCCCCGGCGAACCGGGAGACATTCCCGAACGGTCGCGAAAACCCGCCCGTACGTTGGAAGACGATGGTCCTTGACCGTGTATCTTCTGGATACGAACATCCTGTCTGCCTCCGCGCCGACTAAGAAACAGGTCGGCGCGGAGTCGTTCGCGGCTTGGATGCGGATGAATGGAGATCGGCTCTATCTCTCTGCGATCACCATAGCCGAGATCGAAGCGGGCATTGCCCGCTGCCTCCGGATCGCCGCGACGACCAAGGCGCAGAACCTGCGCCGCTGGCTGGCCGCCGTCGAGCATTTCCATGCCGGGCAAATCTTGTCGTTCGATATCGCGGTGGCACGTCATGCCGGCCTTATCCTCGACCGGGCGCGCGGCCATGATCCCGGATTCGAGGACATCACCATTGCCGCCACCGCGGCCGCGCACGGCCTGACCGTCCTGACGGCCAACGAGCGCCATTTCGAGCCCCTGGGAGTCGCTTTCGCCAATCCCTTGAAGGCCCTTCCAGGCAGGTAAGTTTGCCTCACCGGGACCATGCCCCGTGCGCGTGGCGATCCGCGATGCCCTCGCCGTAGCCTACGCATCCAGAACCACGGCGTGGGCCTTGAAGTGGCCGGGAATCAGGTGAAAGCCCAGAGAAGCGCGCCGACCAGAACGATGACCAGCGGGATCCAGATCATCGGCTGCAGGCCGCGGCTCTGCTCGACCGTGGCGGGTGCCGGAGCTTCCGTCCGGGCGGGTGCCGGCGGCGGGACGGCTGCCGTCTCGCTGCTCAGGGCGGCGGCCGGCTGCACCAGGGTGTCCTCGACCGACGGAGAAGCGGAAGCCGCCGGGGACTCGACGACAGGGGAGGCTTCGGCCCTGGACGCGTCCATCACCGCCGGTTCCGCGACCGGCGCATCCGCCGGGCGGCCGACGACTTCGGTGAACTTGGCGAAGAAGTCGTCGGCCATCTTGCGCGCCGTGCCGTCGATCAGGCGGGAGCCGATCTGGGCCAGCTTGCCGCCGACCTGGGCATGGGCGGTGTATGTCAGCACCGTGTCGGAACCGGCGTCGGCGAGGTTGACCTTTGCCCCGCCCTTGCCGAACCCGGCGGCGCCGCCGCTGCCCTCCCCGGTGATGGTGTAGCCGTTGGGCGGATCGATGTCGCTGAGCGTCACCTTGCCCGCGAACTTGGCCTTCACCGGGCCGACCTTGGCGGTCACCTTCGCGGTCATCTCGGTGTCGGACTGCTTCTGGATCTCCTCGCAGCCGGGGATGCACTGCTTCAGGATCTCGGGATCGTTGAGCGCTTCCCATACCCGCGAACGGGGGGCGGAGATTCTGTATTCTCCGGTCATGTCCATGATGTCGTTCCTCGCGTCGCGCCGAAAGCTGGGCTTGAGGACCGTAATCCGCGGGTGGGCGGCGGACAAGCATCGTTGCGCGCTGTTGTTCTATGTGGCAAATCGCCGGTGCGACGATTACCCTCGCAATTGCGCGTGAGAAAAATCCATAAGTCCGGGAGGTTGATGATGAAGAGGATGCTCCTTGCCGCCGCTACGGCCGCATTCATGGCGGTCGGCGTGGCCGCACCTGGGACGGGCGGGGCGAAAGCCGACGAGTTCGTCAATGTCCTTACGGGCGGTACCAGCGGCGTCTACTATCCGCTGGGCGTGGCGCTCTCCAAGATCTATGCGGACAAGATCCCCGAGGCGCGGACTTCCGTCCAGTCGACCAAGGCATCGGTGGAGAACCTGAACCTGCTCCAGCAGGGCCGAGGCGAGGTGGGCTTCTCGCTCGGCGATTCGGTCGCCGCCGCGTGGGCCGGGGACGAGGAGGCCGGCTTCAAGAGCAAGCTCTCCAAGATCCGCGGCATGGCCGCTATCTACCCGAATTTCATCCAGATCGTCGCCCGCGGCGACAGCGGGATCAAGACCCTGGCCGACCTGAAGGGCAAGCGGGTCTCGGTCGGGGCGCCGCGCTCCGGCACCGAACTGAACGCCCGCGCCATCTTCAAGGCCGCCGGGATGACCTACGAGGATTTCGGCAAGGTCGAGTACCTGCCCTTCGCGGAATCGGTCGAGCTGGTCAAGAACCGCCAGATCGACGCCACGCTCCAGTCCGCCGGCCTGGGCGTCGCCTCGATCCGCGACCTGGCCGCGACCAACCCGATCACCATCGTGCCGATCCCGGCCGACGTGGTTTCCGGCGTGGGCAACCCGGTCTACGTGGCGGAGACCATCCCCGCCGGCACCTATGACGGCCAGACCGAGGACGTCCCGACGGCCGCCGTGGTCAATTTCCTGGTGACCCACTCCGGTGTCAGCGACGACTTGGTCTATCAGATGACCAAGTCGATGTACGAGAACCTGGGGTCGCTGGCTTCGGCCCATGCGACGGCCAAGGACATCAAGCCGGAAGAGGGCGTCAAGGGCATGCCGATCCCGCTGCATGCCGGCGCCGAGAAGTATTTCCGCGAAGCCGGCATCCTGAAGTGACGATGCCGAAACCGACCGCCGTTCCCCGGGACCTCCCGGGGACGGCGTCCGTCCCATTCCTTTCCGACGCCTTCCGGAGGTAAAGCCGCATGGCGGCCAATACCGAAGCCGAGATCCTTCAACCCGGCCGCGGTCCGGCGGAGACTTCCAGTCCGCTGCATGCCGGGCCGACGGACAGGTCCACGTCCACCGGCAAGGTGATCTTCGCCATCGCGGTGGTCTTCTCGCTTTTCCAGGTCTACACCGCGTCCTATACGCCGCTGTCCAGCCTGGTGGTGCGGTCGCTCCATGTGGGCTTCCTGCTGCTGCTGACCTTCGCCCTGTGCGCCTCGCTCCGTCCGGGGCGCGGCGGCGCGTTCTGGTCGGACTGGGCCATCGGCGTCCTGGGGTTCGTCATCGGGCTCTACCATTGGTATTTCGAGAACGACCTGCTGCTGCGGGCCGGCGATCCCAGCACGACAGACATCGTGATCGGGTTCATCGGCATAGCGCTGGTGTTCGAGGCGGCGCGGCGGATCATGGGCATCGCCCTGCCGATCGTCTGCGCGGTCTTCCTGGGGTACGCCCTGTTCGGGGAGTACCTGCCGGCGCCGCTGGACCATCGCGGCTACGGCTTCGACCAGGTGGTCGACCAGATGTTCCTGGGCACCGAGGGCATCTACGGCACGCCGATCTTCGTATCCTCGACCTACATCTTCCTGTTCATCCTGTTCGGCAGCTTCCTGGAACGCGCCGGGATGATCAGCCTGTTCACCGACGTCGCCATGGGCACCGTCGGGCACCAGCGCGGCGGTCCCGCCAAGGTGGCGGTCGTTTCCTCGGCGCTGATGGGAACGATCAACGGCTCCGGTGTCGCCAACGTGGTGACCACGGGGCAGTTCACCATTCCGCTGATGAAGCGCTTCGGCTACCGCCCGGCCTTCGCCGGAGCGGTAGAGGCAACCGCCAGCATGGGCGGCCAGATCATGCCGCCGGTCATGGGCGCGGTCGCCTTCATCATGGCCGAGACGATCAACGTGCCTTACGTCGAGATCGTCAAGGCGGCGATCATCCCGGCGATCCTGTATTTCGCGACCGTCCTGTGGATGGTCCACCTGGAGGCCGGGCGCCTGAGCCTGATGGGGCTGCCGAAGGAGGACTGCCCGAGCCCGCTGGCGGCGATCCGGGAGAAATGGTACCTGATCCTGCCGCTGGCGGTGCTGGTCTACCTGCTGTTCTCCGGATATACGCCGCTGTTCGCCGGCACCGTGGGCCTGGGCCTGACCGCGCTGATCATCCTGGGGACCTCGGTCGCCACGCTGCTCGGACCGATGGCGCTTCGCGTGGTCTTCTGGATCGTGCTGGGCTTCGCGGCATCGGCCTTCTTCCAGTACGGAATCACGGCGGTCTACCTTCTGATCCTGGCGCTGATCGCGGTGAACCTGGCGACCCGGGGCGGGCGGGAAACCTTGAACCTCGCCGTGGAAAGCCTGGCCGAGGGTGCCCGCAACGCGCTGAGCGTCGGCGTCGCCTGCGCCCTGGTTGGCGTGATCATCGGCACCATGACCCTGACCGGCCTGGGATCGAACTTCGTCCGCGTGATCGTGTCGGTGGGCGAAGGCAGCCTGTTCCTCAGCCTCGTGCTGACCATGCTGACCTGCCTGGTGCTGGGAATGGGCATCCCGACCATCCCCAACTACATCATCACCAGTTCGCTGGTGGGGCCGGCGCTGCTCGATCTGGGGGTGCCGCTGATCGTCAGCCACATGTTCGTGTTCTATTTCGGCATCATGGCCGACCTGACCCCGCCGGTGGCGCTGGCCGCCTTCGCCGCCGCCCCGATCGCGCGGGCCGGCGGCTTGCAGATCGGCCTGCAATGCATGCGGATCGCCGTGGCCGGCTTCGTCGTGCCGTTCATGGCGGTCTATGCGCCGGCCCTGATGCTCCAGACCGACGATCCGATCGCGACTGTCTATATCGTCGTGAAGGCATTCATTTCGGTCGGGCTGTGGGGCGCCGCGTCGATCGGATACCTGCGGGCGCGGCTGAACGTGTTCGAGCGGATCTGGGCGACGGCGGCGGCATTCCTGCTGGTGGTCGCCCTGCCGATCACCGACGAGCTGGGACTTGCCCTGTCCGCCGGCTTCGTCGCGTTCCATTGGTGGCGGACGCGCAAGGCGGCGGAAAGCCAGCCGGTTGACCGGACCGTCTGAGCGATGGCGGCTCCGGCGGCGGCCCTGTGCATCGCCCTGGCCGGCGCTTCGGCCGCGGGCGCGCCGCTGGCGCGTCTTCCGGTCGAAGCCTTCTCCCTGGGATGGACCCACTCGGTCGAGAAGATCGAGTGGCGGGAGGATTGGCGGATCGTGGACGGGCGCCTGCTGGTCGAGGAGGCGCGCGTGCGCGGCAGCGGCGCCGGGATGGAGGTGCCGGACGGGGCGAGGCTGGTGGACGGCTCCTGGGTCTACCGGCCCGCGGTTCCGCCCCTCGACCGCCTGGACCTCGCCAACTCCGGCTTTACCGCCGACTACCGGATCTGCTCCGCGGAGGGCTGCCGCGATCTGGCGGCCGTCACCGGGGTCGCGGACCGGCCGCTGACGCTTTTCGCCTGCCCGGCCCGGTGAGGGCGGCTTTCAGCTTGGCTTGTATCGTATCCGGCGGCATACTCCGCCGCCTTACCGAATGGCTTGTCGAAAATTGCCGAGATACATGGAAAGCGACGTGACAGCACCCCTCCGCCGCATCGTGGGTGCGCCCGGCGCCCTCGTTGCGCTGTTCATCTCCTGCCTCGTGCTCACCTTCCCCGAGCTGGCGGCGGCGGCCGAAGCGGCGGGGGAGCATGGCGGCGCGCCCCATCTGGACGGAGCGTCGCTGGGGCTGCTCTGGGTCCTGCCGTTCGCGGGGATCCTGCTCTCCATAGCGCTCTTCCCGCTGCTGGCGCCGAACATCTGGCACCATCATTTCGGCAAGATATCGGCCTTCTGGGCGCTGTCCTTCCTGGTCCCGTTCGCCCTGACATATGGATTCGACCTCGCCCTTTACGAGGTCCTTCATACCGTCCTGCTGGAATACATCCCCTTCATCGTGCTGCTGCTGGCCCTGTTCACGGTGGCCGGCGGCGTCAGGGTGACCGGGAGCCTGACCGGCACGCCGATGGTGAATACCGGCATGCTGCTGCTCGGCACCGTGATCGCGAGCTGGATGGGCACGACCGGGGCCGCCATGCTGCTGATCCGCCCGCTGCTGAAGGCCAACGACGGGCGGCGCCACAAGGTCCACGTGGTCGTCTTCTTCATCTTCCTGGTCGCCAATATCGGCGGATCGCTGACGCCGCTGGGGGACCCGCCGCTGTTCCTGGGCTTCCTGAAGGGCGTCGACTTCTTCTGGACGACGCGGCAAATGCTGCTGCCCATGGCGCTGATCTCAGCGGTCCTGCTGGTGATCTTCTTCGCGATGGACAGCTTCCTCTATACCAGGGAGCCGCCCCGGAAGGAGAAGCCCCGGGATGCCGAGAAGCTGGGCATCGAGGGCGGGATCAACATCCTGCTGCTGGTGGGCGTGATCGCCGCGGTACTGCTCAGCGGCGTCTGGAAGCCGGGCATCGGCTTCGAGGTGTATCATGTGCATGTGGACATCCAGAACGTCGCGCGGGACGTCCTGCTGATCGGGATCGCGCTGCTGTCGCTGAAGCTGACCAGCAACGAGAGCCGGCAGCTGAACGCCTTCAGCTGGTTCCCGATCCTGGAGGTCGCCAAGCTGTTCGCCGGGATCTTCCTGACCATCATCCCGGCCATCGCGATCCTGCGGGCCGGAACCGACGGCGCGCTCAGCGGCATCGTCACCGCCGTCACGACGCCGGACGGGCAGCCGGTCAACTACATGTATTTCTGGGCGACCGGCATCCTGTCGAGCTTCCTGGACAATGCGCCGACATACCTGGTGTTCTTCAACACGGCGGGCGGCGACCCGATGCACCTGATGCACGACGTGCCCAACACGCTGCTGGCGATCTCGGCCGGCGCGGTGTTCATGGGCGCCAACACCTATATCGGCAACGCGCCGAACTTCATGGTCAAGGCGATCGCCGAGGAGCGCGGGGTCAACATGCCCAGCTTCTTCGGCTACATGGCCTGGTCGGGGCTGATCCTGATCCCGCTGTTCGCGCTGACGACGGTGGTGTTCTTCCTGTAGGGGCGTGACAGGAGCTGCCGGGACCTGTTGGGAACCCTGCCGCCCCCGCCGAGACGGCGAGGATCGGCAGTCCCATCAAACCAGGCCGGAGAAACGCCATGACGAAGGGCACGCACAGCGAAGAGATCGATCCCTTAGGCAAGCCGACCCATGGGAACGAGCAGCCGATCGGAACCGGTCCGAACGCACGCAACAGGATCGAGGCCGAACGGCAGGGCCAGGACAACAAGGCGAAGGGCGCCGAAGGGCGCAAGGCCGGACCCGGGCAGTCCTGACCGGCTTCCGGCCCGGGTGCCCTAGGGTCAGTGCGACATCAGGACGGGCAGGTCCATGTGGCCCAGGATGTGCCGGGTCACCCCGCCGATGATCAGTTCCCGAAGGCGGGAGTGGCCATAGGCGCCCATCACCAGGGCGTCGCAGTCCAACTCCCCGGCGACCTGGAGGATGATCTCGCCGACGCTCGAGTCGTTGTCGTTGATGTTGTTGCGCAACGTGACGTTTACGTCGTGCTTGGACAGGTAGTCGCAGATCTCGGCGCCCGAGGGGTCCGGCTTGCCGGGCCGCTCGATGGTCAGGACGGTCACGGCTTCCGCGTCGGACAGGAAGGGGATCGCGTCGCGCACGGCGCGCCCCGCCTCGCGCGTGTTTTTCCAGGCGATCAGCGTGTGCTTGCCGGAAGTGGGGGTCCGCCGTTCCCACGGCAGGACGATCGTCGGGCAGGCCGCCTGCATCGGCAGCTGGTCGGGGATCTGGAGGCGGACGCGGTCCTCCAGGTTCGCCGGGTGCGACTGGCTGACCACGGCCAGATCGACGAACGGGGTCCGCCGGGCCAGCAGGGTGACGTGGTCGCCCTCCTCGACCCGGAAGGAGTAGGTCACGTCGGCGCAGTGCCTCCTGACCTCGTGCTCGACCTCATCCGCCTTCTCGTGGGCGATGGCCGTCGCCTCGGCCAGATACGCGTAGGAGGCGCCACGTCCGGTGATGCCGGCCGGCATCGTGACCGGGGTGGCGATGTACAGGATCTCCAGATGGGCGTCGAAGCGCTTCGCCAGCTCGATCCCCCGGTGGAGGCGGTCGGCGTGCTGCTCGTCGTTGGCCATGTGGAGCAGGATGGATTTGATCGGCATGGCTGGACGCTTCTCCCCGGGGTCAATCTCGACGGCAACGATAGTCCCCCGTGCCAAGGGGTGGCAACTCCCGCCTGTCAGGAAGCGGATTCGGCCTTCTTCTTCGACCCGATCCTGGGCTCCTCGCCCTTGAGCAGGCGGCGGATGTTGGCGTGGTGGCGGATATAGACCAGCAGCGCGATGAAGGCGCAGAGCTGGCCGACCTGGGGACCTGCGAAGTACCAGCCGGTCAGCGGACTGATTCCCAGCGCCACCAGGGCCGACAGGGACGAATAGCGCAGCGCGAAGGCGACCAGCAGCCAGGTGAGGCAGGCGATCACCCCGACCGGCCAGGAGATGGCCAGAAGGACACCCAGCGCCGTGGCGACTCCCTTGCCGCCGTTGAAGCCGAGCCAGACCGGAAAGGTGTGCCCGAGCATCGACCCGGCCCCCGCCAGCACGGCGGCGTCGGGACCGAATTGCTTGGCGATCAGGACGGCGAAGGCGCCCTTGCCGCTGTCCAGGATGAGGGTCAGCGCGGCGAGCGGCTTGTTGCCGGTGCGCAGGACGTTGGTGGCGCCGATATTGCCGGAGCCGATCTTCCGGATGTCGCCGTAGCCGGCGATCCGGGACAGCACCAGGCCGAACGGGATCGACCCCAGGAGATATCCCGCGACGGCGGCGGCGAGCAGGTAGGGCCAGGAGAAACCCCAGCTTATCGGATCGGGCATGCTGCTGAATTCCGGTTGATCGAGGGGATCATGCGTCCAGGTTGAAGACGGTGGCGCCGCCGACGACGGTGCGGGTGGCGCGGCCGGTGACGGGACGGCGGTCGAAGGGCGAGTTGCGGGCGCGGCTTGCGAAACGGGCGGCATCGACCCGCCACAGCCGGTCGGGATCGAACACGGTGAGGTCGGCGGCCTTTCCCGGGGCGAGGCGCCCGAGCGGCAGTCCCAGCAGATCGGCCGGATTGCAGGTCACGGCGGCCAGGGCCCGCAGCAGCGGCAGCTTGCCGTTGTGGACCAGTTCCAGCAGCAGCGGCAGCAGGGTTTCCAGGCCGACGATGCCGCAGGCGGCGTCCACGAAGGGAACATCCTTGCGGTCGTCCGGGTGGGGCCTGTGATCGCTGGCGACGGCGTCGATGGTGCCGTCCGCCAAGCCTTCCACGACGGCGCGCCGGTCCATCTCCCCGCGGAGCGGCGGCGACAGCTTGGCGGCGGTGCGGTAGCCGATGACGTCGGTCTCGGTCAGAGCGAAATAGGCCGGCGCGGTGTCGCAGGTGACCGGCAGGCCGCGCCGCTTGGCGTCGCGGATCGCCTCCACGGCGGCACCGGTCGAGACGTGGGCGACGTGGTAGCGGGCTCCCGTCAGTTCGACCAGGCGCAGGTCCCGCTCGATCAGGATGACCTCGGCCTGGGCCGGGATGCCCGGCAGGCCCATGCGGGTCGCCACTTCGCCGGCGTTCATCTGGCCGCCTTCGGCAAGGGCCGGTTCCTCCGGGTGCTGGATGACGGGGCGTCCGAGGCCGGCCGCGTAGCGCAGCACGCGGAGCATGACGGCCGCGTCGGCGATCGCGGCTTCGCCGTCGGTGAAGGCCAGGGCGCCGGAGCGGGCGGCAAGCGCCATCTCGGCGAGGCCGCCCGATCCGTCGGTGGCGCGGCCGTAATGGAAAGTGCGGACGGGAGAGCCGGAACCGTGGCCCGCGCCCGGCGGCAGGCAGACCATGGCGGTGACGCCGCCGGCCGCGGCGGCCTCGTGGGTCGCCTCCTCCCGGTTTCCGGCCGTCACCCGCATGTCGATCAGGCCCGGCGCCAGGCACTGGCCGCCGAGGTCGATCACCTCGATCCCGTCCGGCACGCCGTCGGCGAACAGCCCCGGGCCGAGGTCGGCGATCACTTCGCCGTCGGTCAGCAACGCCCCCGCCGCGTCGAGGCCGGTGGCGGGGTCCAGCAGCCTCGCATTCCGGTACGCCATGCGCCGCGCCATCACGCAGCCTCGCGGGTGACATGGTCGAGGCAGGCGGCGATCGCCGAGGCCAGGGTCGCCTGATCGGTCCGGACGAGGGGCGCCTTGCCGCTGATCTCGAAGACCTCGTCGAACTCCCGCCGCGACGGGACGAGGGTGCCAAGAGATTGCCCGGCATCGAGCGGGTAACGGATCACCGCGTCGGCCCCGCGCAGGCCGTCCCCCGGGAGGTGGTGGACCTCGGCGCCCAGCCGGTCGATTTCGGGAGGCAGCAGGGTCGGGGGTGCCACCACGCGGACGAAGGCGCCCAGCGCGTTCAGCATGTGGATCGACGACAAGGCCGCGCCATGGTGCAGGATGTCGCCCGCGAGCGCCACGACCCGGCCCCGCAGGTCGCCCAGGCGGCGGCGCATCTCCACGGCGTCGGCCAGCGCCCGGACGGGATCCTCGTGGCCGCCGTCGCCCGCATTGACGATCGCGCAGGGAGCGTGGCTCGCCACCCATGGGACGCCGCCGGGTCGGGCATGCCGGACGAGTGCCGCGGCGCAGCCCGGCAGATCGTCGGAAGCCTCGCCGCCGAGCCGGAGCACGGCCGTCTCGAAGGCCGCGCGCAGGGGTTCGGCATCGGCCGGGAAAAGGCCGCCGACGCGGCGCCCGGCGAGCGGCCGATCCGTGGGCGGATCGTCGGCTCGATCGAGCAGGATTGTCAGCTCCGCGGCCGGCATGCCTTGCAGAGCCAGCAGGTGACGGGGGCGACCGGGAGCGCGCGGCGGGATGGTCATGATGGGGCGGGACTATAAGGACGTGGTTCCCGCCCCGCAATCACCTAGAAATAGGCGATCAGACGCCCCAGGGTCGCGGTGCCCGCCCATACCCCGGCGGAAACGAAAGCTCCCGCCATCGCGGGAGCGGGCGACGGGACCTCCGCGTTCCAAGTCTCCACCCCGCGCCACGGTATCACGTGGAAGACGACGATGTTGACGAGGCCCAGGCCGATCAGGCCCAGCTTGTAGACGAAGACCGGATTGTTCCAGACGGCCGTGGCATCGGCGGTGAACAGCAGGAAGCCGGTCACGGCCGCCACCGCGAACCCGCCTGCGGCGATCGGCAGCAGGAGCCGCGCCAGCGCCGCCACGGGCAACGACCGGGCGACGCCCATGATCCGCAGGTCGAAGGCGAAGATGCTGCCGACCATGGCGACGACCGCCAGCACATGCAGGACGTTGGCGGCGGGATAGAGCCAGAGGGCCTGGCGGAGCGTCTCGCCCAGCGCGGAATGCTCCAGGGCGAGCGCCCAGGCCGGCCCGGCGCCGGCGTGCTCCATCAGCGCAGCTCGACCGACTTGCCGTCGACCCGGATCCGCTCCGCCCGCAGCTCCGCCGGCTCGTTCTTGTGGACATAGCCGTCGAGGCTGACCGTCTGTCCCTGGCGCAGCGTGCCGTCAGGCAGTCCCCGGGTGGTCATGCGCGAGGGCGGTGCCAGCACGATGAACCAGGTCTTGCCCTGCGCCTCCAGCTGGATCGAGGTGTGGGGGTTGCCGAAGGACACGGACTGGACGGTGCCGTCCAGGGTCGTCAGCGCGGTGCTGTCATAGCTGCCCCAGCCATGGTGCGCCAGGGCCGCCGGCGTGGCGGCCAGGACGCCCAGGGCCGCCGCGGCGGCCAGCGTGGTGCGTTTGTCTGTCAGTATCATCGGGATCTCCCGGTGCAGGACTGCCAATGCGCTTCATATAGGGCTGGAGAACGGCCGGGAGCGGATTTTTCACGCGGCGGCGCGGGGGCCGATCCCCGAATATACCTAAATCGATATAATATATACTTGGAGAAAAACCGTAGACGAGGCGAATTTGATTGTATCGGTTACTGTAGATCGGCGTGAACTGCTTCACTGATCCGGCTTCAAGTCTTGTGATTTCGTGCGCTCCTCAAGACGAAGGAGGCGAAGAGATGCACGACATCACCGTAAGACTGAAGGGACTTTCGCTGCTGACGCTGGCCCTGGCGCCGCCTGCCGTGATCCTGGGCGGCGTGCTGTTCGCCGGCATGCTGGTGCTGGAAGCCGGCCGGGCGACGCGGGAAAGGATCGAGACCGTCGTCCAGACCGTGAACGGGGAGATCATGCCGAGGCTGGAGACGATCGGGCGGACCTATGGCGGGGTGGCCGACAGCCTGGAGCGCTTGAACGGCCAGATCGACGGCGTTTTCCAGCGGCTGGGAAGCATACAGGACCTGCGCATCGAGGCGGGGCAGCTCGGCTTCGCCGGCGCGCGCCAGATCCAGGTGCCGTCGCGCACCGTCTCGTTCGGGAGCGGCTTCGCGAAGATCGACGTGGAAACGGGAAAGCTGCTGAACGAGACGCTGCCGGCCATCCGCATTCCCGACCGGCCGGTCACGATCCCGATCGGCCCGCTGCGCGATGCCTTCGCTCCGCTGGGGCCGGGCGGTCCGATCGGCCGTGCCGTCCAGGCGGCGCAAGGGGAGATCGGCAAGGCGGTCGGCGAGGTGAGGAAGCTCGGCGAACCGGTGGGCGCCCTGGTCGATACGGCGGCCGGCTGGTTCGGTCCGCTCCGGCAGACCCTGGCCATGCTGGGGTTCGTGATGACGGCGATGGTGTCCGCCGTGGTCGTGCTCATCGCGCTTTATGTCGGGGCCGGCATCTGGCTGGCGGTGCGCCGCCGCGCCGAGGCCGCGGCCGCGTACCGGACCGGCGGGGAGCTGGGCTGCGTGATGTACGTCCATCGCACGCTGATCCTCGACGGGCTGGCCCAGCTTCGCGGGCGCGACCCGTCGGCCAAGCCTCCGGCCGATGACCTGAACGGTGTCGTCGAGCGGCTCCGTGCCGAGGTGGCGGAACTGCGCGCGGAGCTGGGCCGCACCCGCATGGTCGCCTGCGCGGCCGAGTGAAGGCGACGGCCGCCCGGCACGGGGCCTAGTCCGAGTCCGGGTCCGCCGGAGCGGCCATCCAACCGGAGGAAACGACAATGTCCAGGAACCATCATGACACCGACCGGGCCGCGCGCCGCGCGGCACCGCTCCTGACGGCCTGCATGACGGCGGCTCTCCTCACCGGCTGCGTGACCGGGCTGGCCGGCAGGGAGGGCGAACCCCTGGAGCCGCGGGTCACCGCCGGAACTCGGGCAGCCCCCGTGGTGCAGGCGGTCTATCCCATCGCCGCGACGGCACCTCCGGTGCCTCTGGGACCCTCCGCGGAGGAGCAGCGGGCCATGGCCATGCTGGCGGAGGCGGTCAGCGACATGCATACCGAGATGTGGGGGCAATGCGCCGCTTTCTGGGGCGAGGAGAACGCCCTCCTGCCGACCCGCAAGGAGTGGGTCTTCTACGAGGACGGCTGGCTGAGCCGCGGCGTCTCGGACTTCGAGCACGGGGAGTTCCTGGCCCAGGTCCTGGTCGAGCCGGAAGACGAGGCGGGCGCGGGGGAAGCGGCGGGGCTGGAGCGCCTTCGCAAGGTCGTGGACAGGGCGCTGACCGACACGTCTACCGACCTGCCGGGGCGCGACCGTGTCCTGGAGAAAGCCATGGGCATGATGGAGGAGCAGGGCATGCCCTTGCCCCCGGACTGGGCGGACGCCGCCGGCCCGGAGGAGCCCGGCGGCCGGGCCGTGCTGGCCGAGATCCTGCCGGCCGATACCGCCCGGAGCCTGTCGCCCGAAACGGTGACGAGGACCGCCGTCGTCGGCGAGGACGGCCGGGAGCGCACCATGCTGAGCTACCGCATTCCCTTCACGGAAGGAGCCTATGCGAAACTGGCCGCGCGGTACGCGGAGGCGGTGTTCCGGGAATCCGGCGAGTTCGGCATCCCGCCCTCGCTGATCCTCGCGGTCATCGAGACGGAGAGCGCCTTCAACCCGCGCGCCCGTTCCCATATCCCGGCCTTCGGCCTGATGCAGTTGGTGCCGACCAGCGGCGGGCTGGACGCCCATCGGTTCGTCAACGGCGAGTCCGCCCCGATGCTCAACCCCGAAACGCTGTATGACGTCGATACCAACGTCAAGCTCGGCACCGCCTACCTGAAGCTGCTGGATACCCGCTACCTGAAGGATGTCGAGCATCCTGAAAGCCGGCTCTACAGCGCCATCGCCGCCTACAACACGGGGGCGGGCAACGTGGCGCGGGCGTTCAACGGCACGACGAACATCGGAAGGGCGGCTCCCCTAATCAACCAGCTCCCGCCGGAGGAGGTGTTCGACCATCTCAGCGAGCGGCTGCCCTTCGAGGAGACCCGGCGTTACCTGGTGAAGGTGACCGAGGCCCGCAGGCGCTACCGGGACTGGGACCGGGCTGCGGAGGAATCGGAAACGGTGGCCCAGGCCGCCGTCGATCCGGACGTCGAGACGCGGTGATCAGATGATGCCGGCTTCCCGCATCCGCCGGACCTCGGCCTCGTCCAGCCCGAGCCAGTCGCCGAACACCTCGTCGGTGTGCTGGCCCAGCGTCGGCGGAGCGTGGCGGTAATCGACCGGCGTGTCGGAGAACCGCATCGGGCTGGCGAGCAGGTGGACCGGCTCGGGAGCCAGCGGATGGGGCAGGGCGATCTCCATGCCCCGGGCCTTCACCTGCGGATCGTCGAACACCTGGTCGATCCGGTTGATCGGGCTGCACGGGACGCCCAGGGGCTCCAGGCCCTTCAGCCAGTGGTCCCGTGGCCTGGTCGAGATCACTTGGCGCAGGGTCGGGATCAGGTCGTGCCGGTTGCGCACCCGCAGCTCGTTGGTGGCGAAGCGCGGGTCGGTCGCCAGTTCCGGATGGCCGGCGAACTGGCAGAACTTCGCATACTGGCCGTCGTTGCCGACACCCAGGATGATGTAGCCGTCGGAAGCCGGGAAGGCTTCGTAGGGAACGATCGTCGGGTGCGCGTTGCCCATCCGCGGCGGCGTCTCGCCGCTGGTCAGGTAATACTGGCCGGCATAGGACAGCCAGGCGACCTGGGTGTCCAGCAGCGCCATGTCGATATGCTGTCCCTTGCCGGTCCGGGTGCGGTGGTGCAGCGCCGCCAGGATGGCGACGAGGCCGTACATCCCGGTCATCAGGTCCGCGATGCCGACGCCCAGCTTCTGCGGGTCGCCGTCCGGCTCGCCGGTCACGCTCATGATCCCGCCCATGGCCTGGACCAGGAAATCGTAGCCCGCCCGGGGCGCATAGGGGCCGGTCTGACCGAACCCGGTGACCGAGCAGTAGATCAGTCCCGGAAACTCGTCCTTCAGTTGCTCGTAGCCGAGATTGTACCGGCTCAGCGTCCCGACCTTGTAGTTCTCCAGCAGGATGTCGCTTCGGGCGATCATGCGGCGGGCCAGGGCCTGCCCCTCCGGCTTGGTGAAGTCGAGTGTGATCGACCGCTTGTTGCGGTTGGCCGACAGGTAATAGGCGCTCTCCGTCGTGTCGTTGCCGTCGGCGTCGCACACATAGGGAGGTCCCCATTTCCGCGTGTCGTCGCCCTGGCCGGGCCGCTCCACCTTGACCACGTCGGCGCCCAGGTCGCCCAGCACCTGGGTGGCGCTGGGACCCGCCAGGACGCGGCTCATGTCGAAGACCTTCAGCCCGGCGAGCGGACCGGAGGGGGCGGGACGGGTGGTCGATGTCATGGACGGTGCATCCGGCAGCGGAGAGGGAAATTCACGGGGCTGGGAAACGGCGGGTCGTCGCCCTTTTATAGGGACTGGCCGGTTATAGGGACTGGCCGGCGCCGTTGACAAGCGCGGCCGCCGTGCCCGCGCGATCCTCTGCCTTCCTGTAGTCACGGGCCTCGCCGCAAACCCAGTCATAGAAGGCCGCCACCTTGGGCCGGTCGAAGTAGCGGGGCGGGGCCACGAAGTAATAGGCCAGCTCGGTCGGCAGGGTGATACCGAAGGGAGCGACCAGCCGGCCGGCATCCAGGTCGTCGGCCGCCAGCACGCGCCGCGCCAGGGCGATGCCGTGGCCGGCCACCGCGGCCTGAAGCACCAGGGCCGAATCCGTGAAGCGGGGACCGCGGGCCGCGTCCACGCCGCGCACGCCGGCCGACTGGAGCCACATGGTCCAGCCGATCAGGAAATCGTCGTGCAGCAGGGTGAACCCGGCCAGGTCTTCCGGCTTGCGCAGGTGTTTGGGGCTTTCGAGCAGGGCGGGCGAGCAGACCGGGAAGATGTCCTCGGTCAGAAGCTTCTCCGCCCGCACCCCGTCCCAGCCGCCGCGCCCGAACCGGATCGCCGCATCCACGTCCTGCTGGGTGAAATCGACCATCTGCGGCGTCGTGGACAGCAGGACGTCCAGGTGGGGGTGTCGCTCCTGGAAACGAGGCAGCCGGGGGACGAGCCATTTGGCGGCGAAGGAGGCGATGGTGCTGATGGTGAGCGAGCCGCCGCCGTCGGCGGCCTTGAGCTTCGCCGTCGCGTCGGCGATCTGGTCCAGCGCTTCCCGCAGCGGCGGCAGGTAGCCCTGGCCGGCCTCGGTCAGCACCAGCGCCCGGTTGAGCCGCCGGAACAGCGGCACGCCCAGCACGTCCTCCAGCCCCTTGATCTGGTGGCTGATCGCGGCCTGGGTCACGTTCAGCTCCTCCGCCGCCCGGGTGAAGCTGAGATGGCGCGCGGCGGCCTCGAAGGCGCGTATGGCGTTCAGCGGTGGCAGGCGGCGGCCCATGGTCCAGTTCGATGATTAGTTTTGCTCATGGAGTCTATGGGAAGGCCGGACCGGGATGCAAGGAGGCTAAGCCCGCCGGCCGCGGTTCCCATGAGCGGCGCGCGCAAGCTTCGTCACCACCTCGCTCCCATCCTAGCCAATCCGCGGATGGTGAAGTTCGGCTGCCAGGCCGGGGCGTCGATATCGTCCAGCCGCAGGCCGGGCAGCCGGCCGATCAATCCCGCGAAGGCTTCCTGCCCCTCGATCAGGGTCAGCTGGGCGCCGAGGCAGTAATGGATGCCGCCGCCGAACGACAGGGGCCTGACGTCGGGCCGGCCGACATCGAGCCTGTCGGGGTCGGCGAACATCACGGGGTCGCGGTTCGCGGCTCCCAGCAGGCAGAGAACCACCTGATCCTTGGCGATCCGCACCTCGCCCATCGTCACGTCCTCGAAGGCGGTCCGGCTGACGAACTGGACCGGGGAATCGAAGCGAAGCAGCTCGTCGACCGCCGTGGGAAGGAGACTGGCGTCGGCTCGCAGCCGGGCGAGTTCTCCCGGGTGGCGATGGAGCGCCAGCAGGCCGTTACCGATGAGGTTCCGTGTCGTCTCGTGTCCGGCGACGAACAGGAGCCATATGTTGGCCAGCAGTTCGTCGTGCGTCAGCCCGCCGGCTTCGTCTTCCACATGCAGGAGCGCGGTGATCAGGTCGTCGGCGGGATCGCGCCGGCGGAGGGCGAACAGGTCGGTGAAATAGGCGAACTGTTCATCGAACATGGTGTTGGCCTCGTCGATCTCCCTCCGGTCCATGGGAACAGGGTCGAGCATCCTGGTGCTGGCGGCGGCCGTGTTCCTGAAGCGCCACCGGTCGGCGGTCGGGATGCCAAGCATGTCGCAGATGACGTTCACCGGCAGTACCTGGGCGAAGTCGCGGATGACGTCCATGGTCCCCAAGGGTGCGATGCTGTCCAGCATTTGCGCCACCATCGACCGGATCCCGGGCCGGAGCCGTTCGACGCGCCTGGCGGTGAAAGCCTTGCTGACGAGGCCGCGGAGCCGGGTGTGCGTCGGCGGTTCCTGCATGAGCATGGTGGCGCCCAGCCTGCGGAACACTGTTTCCGCCATCATCCCGGGACCGTAGCGGTGCTCGATCACCAGCTCGTACCGGCGGCCGAACCGCCTGTCCTTCAGTATGGAGGCGCAAAGCTCGTAGCCAGTCGCCAGCCAGTATCCGCCGGCGGCGTCCCAGCGGATCGGACCGTCCCTTCCGAGGCGGCGGTATGCCGGATAGGGATCCCGGATGAAGTCCGGATCCCGCGGGTTGAATACCGGCTTCGTGCCTTGCTGCTGCGATCGTTCGGGCATGGCGACACCTTCGTCGATTTGCTTCCGGGCAAATGGAAGTAAAGCACGAAGAGCGTCCCGCTCCTGTAAACAGCGTCACACAAGCGGATTAGTTTTCCTAATTGGTTTTATGAGAAAGCGTCGTTTGTGCGCAAGAACCGGGTCGCGCAAATATTCGGTCATCACGATGATGTCCCTCGATGATGACCGGCCGAAGCCGGAGCCGCCCCGACCCCGCTTTCGCATGAGGAGAGCCAAGATGACCGTCGGTATTCGCAAGTTCGCACCCCTTGCTTTCGACATCAGCCTGAAGAGCGCCAGCCTAAAGAGCATCAGCCGCCTTCTGGTGACCGTCTTCGATACCTTGCTGGACTGGCAGGACCGGGTTCGGCAGCGCCACCGCCTGGGCGAGATGGACGATCACCTGCTGCGCGACATCGGCCTGTCCCGTGCCGATCTGGAACGGGAAGCGGCCAAGCCGTTCTGGCGCGCCTGACGGCTGCCCGCCGGGCGACGGGCCGGCTCAGTCGCGGTCGACCCGTTCGCTGATCAGGTCGCCGGTCACCGAGGCGATCTCGTCCAGCGCGCTGGTCAGCCGCGGCAGGTAGCGGCGCCCGTCCCCGGTCAGTTCCAGGCCACGGGCGAACCGACGGAACAGGACGACGCCAAGCCAGCTTTCCAGCATCTTGACATGATGGCTGATCGCCGCCGGGGTCACGCCCAATTCATGCGCGGCACCCGTGAAGCTGCCATGCCGCCCCGCCGCCTCGAACGCCCTGATAGCGGTGAGGGGCGGCAAATGCCGGCTCTGTCGCGTTTCGCAATCCAACCTCTGTACCACCCCCGACCCATTCGGCTCCGGATGACCCGTTCTGCCTTGAAACAGTCCGGGAGGGACTGAGGTTTCATCCGAACAGCAGCAATGCGAGCGGAATGGAGGGCAGGGCCAGGACCGTCTGGAGGGTGATCGTGCCGGCCATCAGCCGGGCGTCGCCGCCCATCTGGCGTGCCAGCACATAGGCGGACGCTGCGGCCGGCAGGCTGTTGAACAGCACCGCCACCGTCAGTGTCAGGCCGTGGACCCCGAAGACGGCGCCGTACAGCGCCGTCAGCCCCGGGACGACCAGCAGTTTCGTCAGCGACGACTGGAGCACGGCCCCTCCGGCGGAACGCGCCGCCGCGAGGTCCAGGCCGGCGCCGACCGCCAGCAGGCCGAGCGGCAGGGCCGCGTCGCCCAGGATCTCGAAGACGGGGCCGATCAGGGGCGGCCGGCCGATGCCGCTGAGGTTGAGCGCCGCTCCGGCCGCGACGCCGATGATGATGGGGTTGCGCAGGATGCCCAGGGCGACCGCCCGGATCGAGCTGCCGTTGCCGGAACCGTAGCGGGACAGCACGATCACGCACAGCACGTTGACCAGCGGCACGACCGTCGCCAGACCGATCGCGAACAGCGTGACGCCGGGCTTGCCGAACAGTGCCGCGGCGGCCGCCAGCCCGACGAAGGTGTTCGGCCTCACCGATCCCTGGAAGACGGAGGTGAAGGCGGGACCGTCGGGATGGAGGTGCCTGCGCAGCAGGAGCAGGAACAGGGTGGTGGTCAGGATCGCCGAGACCAGGGCCAGTCCCATGGGGAGAACCGCGAGGTCGCCCAGGTTCGCCCTGGACAGGTTGTCCAGCAGCAGGAGCGGAAAGAAGATGTAATAGGTGAGCTTCTCGACCGGCACCCAGGCTTCGTCCGGGACGAACCGGCGCCGGCGCAGCACGTATCCCAGCAGGATCAGGATGAAGATCGGCGTGAGGGCGGTGAAGACGATGAAGATCTGGGACATTCAGGAATTGCCGTCTTCGGTCCCTTCCTCCCCGCCGCTTTCCCGGTCGAAACGTTCCTGTTCGAGCCGTTCCTCCTCGGCCAGCCGCGCCGCCGCGCGCATTCCCGCGAGCGCGTCGAGCGCGCCCTGGAGGATGTAGGCGGCAGCCATCTTGTCCACCACTTCGGCGCGGCGCTTCCGGGGCATGTCGGCGTCGATCATCATGCGCTGGACCGCGCTGGTGGACAGCCGCTCGTCCCAGAACGCGATCTCCTGCTCCCCGCCGAGGATGTCCCTGTGCTCCAGCATGCTGGCGCCGAACTGCCGGGCGCGCTCGGCCGAGGGCCCCTCGCTGCCGTCCATGTTGACCGGCAGTCCGATCACAACGGCGCCGACCTCCCGGTCCTTGATGATCCGGGCCAGTTCGCGCGCGTCCACCGTGAACTTGGTGCGCTTGATCGTGCCGATCGGCGACGCCACGGAGAATCCGGGGTCGGAGATCGCCATGCCGATGGTCTTTGTGCCCAGGTCGAGCCCCAGCAGCCGCTTGCCGCGGGGTACGACGTCGAGAAGGTCCGTGAGCTTGCGGATCGCCATATCGGGTGTTACTTTCGGCACACAGTCATAAAGGCACACTGCCGGAAAATTACCATTTTCTGCCGTCGGCCGGGGCAGTGCTCCGGCACGAGGCGTTCGCGGACGGAGAGACTTACCCCATGTCGCTCGATAAGGCCACCGTGGCGAAGATCGCCCACTTGGCCCGCATCAAGGTGCCCGAGGCCGACCAGGACCACCTGGCCGGCGAACTCAGCAACATCCTGAACTTCGTCGAGCAATTGAACGAGGTCGATACCGTCGGCGTGCAACCGATGACCAGCGTGGCACCCCACAAGCTGCGCCGCCGACCCGACGCCGTCACCGACGGCGGCATCCGCGACGCCGTGCTGCTCAACGCCCCGGACAGTGCCGAGGGCTTCTTCGTCGTGCCGAAGGTTGTCGAGTGATGACGGATCTGACCAAGCTGACCATGACCGAGGCCCTGGCCGGGATGGCCAAGGGCGAGTTCACCAGCGTCGAGCTGACCGAGGCGCATGTCCGCGCCGTGGAAGCGTCGCGCCCCCTGAACGCCTTCATCACCGAGACACCGGACCAGGCGATCGCGATGGCCGAACGGGCCGACGCCCGGCGCGCCAAGGGCGAGGCCGGCCCGATGAACGGCCTGCCGATCGCGGTCAAGGACCTGTTCTGCACGGAAGGCTTCCAGACCACCGCCGGCAGCCACATCCTGGAAGGCTTCAAGCCCCCGTATGAATCCACCGTGACGTCCAACCTGTGGCGGGACGGCGCGGTCATGCTGGGCAAGGTCAACCTGGACGAGTTCGCCATGGGCTCGTCCAACGTGACCAGCCATTTCGGCCCGGTCGTCAGCCCCTGGAGCGAGGGTACCCTGGTGCAGCGCGACCTGGCGGAGGAGGGCGGCTTCCTGTCCGAACTGACCGCCGCCGTGCGCCAGCCGCGCCCGGTGCAGGAATGGCAGTGGACCCGCAAGCTGGTGCCCGGCGGATCGTCGGGCGGCTCGGCCGCCGCGGTGGCGGCGCGCTGCGCCATGGCCGCGACCGGAACCGACACCGGCGGCTCGATCCGCCAGCCGGCCTCGTTCGTCGGCATCGTCGGCATCAAGCCGACCTATGGCCGCTGCTCGCGCTGGGGCATCGTCGCGTTCGCCTCGTCGCTCGACCAGGCCGGACCGATGACCCGCACGGTCGGGGACGCCGCCCTGATGCTGGGCTCCATGTGCGGGTTCGATCCCAAGGATTCGACCAGCGTGGACATGCCGGTGCCGGACTTCCGCGCGGCGCTGACCGGCGACATCCGCGGCCTCAAGGTCGGCATCCCCAAGGAATACCGCGTCGACGGCATGCCGGCCGAGATCGAGAAGCTGTGGCAGCAGGGCATCGACTGGCTGAAGGCGGCCGGTGCCGAGCCGGTCGAGATCAGCCTGCCGCATACCAAGTACGCCCTGGCGACCTATTACATCGTGGCGCCGGCGGAGTGCTCGTCCAACTTGGCGCGCTACGACGGCGTCCGCTTCGGCCTGCGGGTCGAGGGCAAGGACCTGAAGGACATGTACGAGAACACCCGCGCCGAGGGTTTCGGGGCGGAGGTCAAGCGCCGCATCATGATCGGCACCTACGTGCTGTCGGCGGGATACTACGACGCCTATTACCGCAAGGCGCAGCAGGTACGGACCCGGATCGCGCAGGACTTCGAGCAAGCCTACAAGCAGTGCGACGTGATCCTGACGCCGACGGCGCCCAGCACCGCGTTCGCCATCGGCGAGAAGATGGACGATCCGATCGCCATGTACCTGAACGACGTGTTCACGGTGCCGGCATCGCTGGCGGGTTTGCCCGGCATCTCGGTGCCGGCGGGGCTGGCATCCGACGGCTTGCCGCTGGGCCTGCAGATCCTCGGCCGGCCGTTCGACGAGTCGACCGTGCTGCGGGTGGCCGGCGTGCTGGAGAATGCCGCCGGCTTCGACGCCCTGCCGCCCTTCGTCGCCGCCCGCGGCTGACGCCGACCCTGATCTTGAGGAAGTTGGACAATGACTAGTTTGATCAAGGGCGAGACCGGCGACTGGGAAGTGGTGATCGGGCTGGAAGTCCATGCCCAGGTCATTTCGAACGCGAAACTGTTCTCGGGAGCCTCGACCCTTTTCGGTGCCGAACCGAACACGCAGGTGAGTTTCGTCGATGCCGCGTTCCCCGGCATGCTGCCCGTCATCAACGAGCACTGCGTCGAGCAGGCGGTCCGCACGGGGCTGGGCCTGAAGGCGCAGATCAACCTGTTCTCGGTGTTCGACCGCAAGAACTACTTCTACGCCGACCTGCCGTCGGGCTACCAGATCAGCCAGTTCCAGCAGCCGATCGTGGGCAAGGGCGAGATCGTGCTGGACATGCCGGACGGCACCAGCCGCACCGTCGGCGTCACCCGCCTCCACCTGGAGATGGACGCCGGCAAGAGCGTCCACGACCTGCATCCGAGCCGCACCTATGTCGACCTCAACCGGTCCGGCGTCGCCCTGATGGAGATCGTCTCGGAGCCGGACATGCGCACCTCGGAGGAGGCCGCGGCCTATGTCCGGAAGCTGCGGGCGATCCTTCGCTATCTCGGCACCTGCGACGGCAACATGGAGGAAGGCTCCATGCGCTGCGACGTCAACGTGTCGGTGCGGCGGCCGGGCGAGCCCTACGGCACGCGGACCGAGACGAAGAACGTCAACTCGATCCGCTACGTCCAGATGGCGATCGACTACGAAGTTCAGCGCCAGATCGAGGTGATCGAGGGCGGCGGCACGATCGTTCAGGAGACGCGGCTGTGGGACACGACCAAGTTCGTGACCCGGTCGATGCGCAGCAAGGAGGAGGCGCACGACTACCGCTACTTCCCCGACCCCGACCTGCTGCCGCTGGAGCTGGAGCAGTCCTGGGTCGATGCGATCAAGGCGACCCTGCCGGAACTGCCCGACGACAAGAAGGCGCGCTTCATCAGCGACTACAAGCTGTCGAACTATGACGCCGGCGTGCTGGTCGCGGAACGGGCGAGCGCCGACTTCTACGAGACCGTCGCCAAGGGCCGCGATCCGAAGCTGGCCGCCAACTGGACCATGGGCGAGCTGTTCGGCGCGCTCAACAAGCAGGGCAAGGGGATCGATCAGTCGCCGGTCTCGGCCGAGGACCTGGGCGGCCTGATCGACCTGATCTCCGACAATACGATCAGCGGCCGCATCGCCAAGGACGTGTTCGCCGAGATGGTCGCGACCGGCAAGCCGGCGGCCCTGATCGTCGAGGAGAAGGGCCTGCGCCAGGTGACCGACACGGGCGCCATCGACAGCGCGATCGATGGCGTGCTGGCGGCCAACCCGGACAAGGTCGCCGAGTACAAGGGCGGTAAGGAGAAGCTGTTCGGCTTCTTCGTCGGCCAGGTCATGAAGCAGACCCAGGGCAAGGCCAACCCGGCCATGGTTAACGAGATCCTGACCAGGAAGCTGAACGGCTGACGCGACGCGGCGGGAATGCCGGGCCTTCGGGTCCGGCATCCTTTCTCATCCATCAAGAAAAACAATTCCAGGAGATCCCCGCGATGGCCGGCAAGCCCGACAGCCTGAAGCCCGAGACCCTTGCCGCCAACGCCCTGGGCTGGATCGATCCCAACACCGGCGCGATCGTTCCGCCGATCCATCCCAGCACGACATATCTCCGGGACCCCGACAACAGCTACGGGACCCACGGGCGGGTCTACAGCCGGGCCGACAACCCCACCTACGACCAGGTCGAGGCGCTGCTGAACCGGCTGGAAGGCGGGCAGGGGGCGCTGGTGTTCTCCTCCGGCATGGCGGCGGCGACCGCGCTGTTCATGGCGCTGAAGCCGGGCGACCATGTGGTGGCGCCCAGCGTCATGTACTGGTCGCTCCGCAACTGGCTGATCGACTTCGCCAGACCCTGGGGGCTGGACGTCGAGTTCGTGCCGAGCGCCGACATGGAGGCTCTCGGGCGCGCGGTGCGGCCGGGCAAGACGGCGCTGGTCTGGATCGAATCCCCGAGCAACCCGATGTGGGACGTGACCGACATCCAGGCCGCCTCGGACATCGCCCATGCCGCCGGGGCGCGGCTCGCCGTGGACAGCACCTCGGCCAGCCCGGTGATCACCCGCCCTCTGGCGTTCGGTGCCGACTATGTGATGCATGCCGGCACCAAGTACCTTAACGGGCACAGCGACGTGATCGCCGGCGCGCTGGTCACCGCCGCCGCCGACGACCACTGGAACAGGATCAAGGGTGTCCGCAAGGGATTGGGAGCGGTGCTGGGACCGTTCGAAAGCTGGCTGCTGCTGCGCGGCATGCGCACGCTTTATCCGCGGGTGCGGACCGCCTCGGCCAACGCGCTGGACGTCGCCCGCTACTTCGAGGGGCATCCCGGCGTCTCGGAGGTGCTGTATCCCGGCCTCCAGAGCCATCCCCAGCACGATATCGCCCGCCGCCAGATGACCGACGGGTTCGGCGGCATGCTGTCGATCCGCATGAGCGGCGGTGTCGCCGCCGCGGTCGCGGTGGCCGCCCACACCGAAGTGTTCACCCGCGCCACGTCGCTGGGCGGGGTCGAGAGCCTGATCGAGCACCGCGCCAGCATCGAGGGCGCGGACACGCCGGTCCCGGACGACCTGCTGCGCCTGTCGGTCGGCATCGAGGATGCCGAGGACCTGATCCGCGACCTGATCCAGGCGATCGAGAAGAGCCGTTCGGCGGTCTGAGGCGTTGCGGTAAAAAGGTAATGGAACGCGCACGATAGGGGCTTGCCGAACAAAGCCCCGCTCGCTATACAGAGCGCCGCGCTGGATAGGTGGCCGAGAGGCTGAAGGCACAGCTTTGCTAAAGCTGCGTGGGGGAAACCTCACCGTGGGTTCGAATCCCACCCTATCCGCCACTTCCTCATTCCGGGGCGACCGTGTCGCCAATATAGTCCGCCATTCCACTCGCCGCTACGCGCTCGGCCTCCGCCCGACGCATCGGCGCGGCCGACCGGGAGACCTCAGCGGAGATAGGCTTCCGACGCGTATCTCCGCATCATGCGCTGGCTGTTGAAATGGCTGGCGATCTTGCTGATCGACTGCTTCATCATCCAGATCCAGCGCGCGCGGTCGGCGTAGAACAGCGGCAGGACGTCGGTTTCCAGCTTGCTGTACAAGTCCTCGGCGTCGTCGTCGGCGGTGCCGAGGTCGGCGTCGCCGATGGCCCAGCCGGTGGTGCCGTCGATGCACGCCTCGATCCACCAGCCGTCCAGCACCCCCAGGTTCAGCACGCCGTTGAGCGCCGCCTTCATGCCGCTGGTCCCGGATGCTTCCAGCGGCGGCAGCGGCGTGTTCAGCCACACGTCCGGGCCGGAGGTGAGCGGCCGGGCCAGGTCCATGTCGTAGTTGGGCAGGAAGACCACCGGGACATCGCCGGCCAGGGCGTCCCGGCAGCGGTGGAGCGCCTCGATGATGCGCTTGCCGCCCTCGTCGCGCGGATGGGCCTTGCCCGCGACGACGACCTGGAAGGGATGGCGGCGCGCCAGTGACCGAAGCCGGTCGGGATCGCTGAACAGGAGGTCCAGGCGCTTGTAGCCGGTCATGCGCCGGGCATAGCCGAGGGTCAGGATGTCCGGTGACAGCCGGGTCCCGGTCTCGTGGGCGACGCGATCCAGAAGCGCCTGCTTGGCTTGCCGGTGGGCTTCCCAGACTTTCCGGTCGTCCAGTCCGTCGGCCCGCATCAGCGTTTCCGGCTCGTGGCGCCACTGGGGGAAATGGTCCTGGTAGAGGCGAGCGAAGCTCTCGCTGGTCCAGGTCTCCACATGGACGCCGTTGGTGATGGCATGGACCCGGTAACCGGGAAAGAGCTTCCGCGAGATCTCGGCGTGCCGCTTGGCGACGCCGTTGACGTAACCGCTGAGGTTCAGCGCAAGGCGGGTCATGTTGAGGCAATCGGGACCCGAGAACGCCTTGAGCGCCGCGATGTCCAGCGTGCCGTCCAGCTTGCGCACCACGAGATCGTAGGGGAAGCGGTCGTGGCCCGCCTCCACGGGGGTATGGGTGGTGAACACGCACTGCTGCCGCGCGACTTCCGGGTCGAACCCGGCATGTTCCGCCGGCCCGCCGTTGGGTTTGCGGTGCCCGTGCAGCAGTTCCATCGCCAGCAGGGCCGAATGCCCTTCGTTCATATGGTAGGTCTCGATTTCGAAACCGAGCGACCGCAGCAGGCGGTAGCCGCCGATGCCGAGCACGATCTCCTGGTCTAGGCGGTAGGCGTCGTCGCCGCCGTACAGTCTGGCGCAGATGTCCCGGTCCTCGGGCGCGTTCTCGTCCAGGACGGTGTCGAGGAGAAGGACGGGGATCTCGTAGCCGAGACTTCCCCGGTGTCGGTACAGCCAGGGCTGGATCCAGACGTCCCGGCCCTCGATGACGACGGCGACCTTGGCGCCCAGCTTCCTGGCCCAGCGTTCCGGTTCCCACGGGTCGGGATGTTCGACCTGCCGGCCCCCTGGGTCGATCTCCTGCCGAAGATAGCCCAGCCGGCTGATCAGGGTGACGAAGACGACCGGAAGCTCCAGGTCGGCGCAGGACCGCACCGTGTCGCCGGCGAGGATGCCGAGGCCGCCGGCATAGGTGTGGATCTCGGGGCGGAGCGCTATTTCCATCGAGAAATAGGCGATCCGGCTGCGGCGCGTGAATGCGTCGATCATGAGGTCTCTCCAGTTCTCTCCGTCCGGCGCCTGCCTGGCCGCACCGGGCGACGGCACCAGACCGGATCATGGCCGTCCTTGATCGAGGTTAAGGCATCGCCGATCGCCCCGCCTATCCTCCCCAGTGGACATACGGAAGTGTGATGCCGGGCTGAAGTATGATGATGGGGGGCTGCCATGCCGGACGAGGGCTATATCCGCTGGTTTTCCGAACTGGGACGCGACGACGTTCCGTCGGTGGGTGGCAAGAACGCCTCGCTCGGGGAGATGTACCGTAACTTGAAGCCGCTCGGCGTCGAGGTTCCCGATGGTTTCGCCCTGACCGCGGCCGCGTTCCGAGACGCCCTGACCGAGGCGGGGGCGTGGGACGGGTTGCACGGCCTGCTCGACGGGCTGGACAAGACGGACGTCTCCGGCCTCGCCAGTGCCGGGGCCCAGGCCCGGGAAATCGTCTATGCCGCGGGACTGACCCCGCGCATGGAGGCCGAGGTGAGGACCGCCTGGCGCAGGCTGCTGGCCGAGTATGGCGACGGCCTGACGGTCGCGGTGCGCAGTTCCGCCACGGCGGAGGACCTTCCCACCGCCAGCTTCGCCGGCCAGCACGAGAGCTATCTGAACGTGTCCGGGGAGGCGATGCTGCTCGACGCGGTGCGGCGCTGCCATGCTTCGCTGTTCACCGACCGTGCGATCTCCTACCGGGTGGACCAGGGATTCGACCATTTCAAGGTGGCCCTCTCGGTCGGGGTGCAGAAGATGGTGCGCTCCGATCTGGCGGCGGCCGGGGTGATGTTCACGCTCGACACGGAATCGGGATTCCGCGATGCCGTCTTCATCACGGGCGCCTACGGCCTGGGCGAGACGGTGGTCCAGGGCGCCGTCGATCCCGACGAGTTCTACGTGCACAAACCCACGTTCCGGGATGGCTACCGCGCTGTCCTGCGGCGCCGGCTCGGCGAGAAGCAGGTGAGGATGGTCTACCGGACGGGCCGCCCGCGGGAGCCGACGCGGATCGTACCCACGCCGCACGCCGACCGGGAGCGGTTCTGCCTGACCGACGCCGAGGTGCTGCGGCTCGCCGAGTCCGCCATCCGGATCGAGGATCACTACTGCCAGCCCATGGATATCGAGTGGGCCAAGGACGGGCTCGACGGCGGGCTCTACATCGTCCAGGCGCGGCCGGAAACGGTCGCGTCCCGCGGCAACGCGCTGGAACTGGAGAGTTTCGTGCCCGAGGGGAAGGGGAGGCCGGTGGCTTCCGGCCGCGCAGTCGGCGGGCGCATCGCCAGCGGTCCGGTGCGGGTGGTGACCGATGCCCACCACTTGTCGTCGTTCCGTCCCGGTGAGGTGCTGGTCGCCGACACCACGACGCCGGACTGGGAGCCGGTGATGAAGACCGCTGCCGCCATCGTCACCAACCGGGGCGGCCGCACCTGCCATGCCGCCATCGTCGCGCGGGAACTGGGGATTCCCGCCGTCGTGGGGGCCGAGCGCGCGACCGAGGCGCTGACCGACGGGCAGACCGTTACGGTGTCCTGCGCCGAGGGCGACACGGGCATCGTCTACGACGGCACCGTGCCGTTCCGGGTCGAGCGCGTCGACCTGAGCCGGCTGCCCCGGCCCCGGACGCGCATCCTGGTGAACCTGGGAAATCCCGACCAGGCGTTCCAGACCGCGCGGCTTCCGGTGGACGGCGTCGGACTGGCCCGCATGGAATTCATCATCGCCGAGTCCATCAAGGCGCACCCCATGGCGCTGATCCATCCAGAGCGCATCGAGGATGCCGGGGAGCGCGGCCGCATCGACCGGCTGATCCGCCACCATGCCGACGGCGGCGCCTATTTCGTGGAGCGCCTGTCGGAAGGGATCGGCACGATCGCCGCGGCCTTCTATCCGCGTCCGGTCATCGTCCGCCTGTCCGATTTCAAGACGAACGAATACGCGTCGCTGGTCGGCGGGCGGTGGTTCGAGCCGGTCGAGGAAAACCCGATGCTGGGGTTCCGAGGCGCCGCGCGCTATGCCCATCCGGCCTACGAGGAGGGGTTCGCCCTGGAGTGCAGGGCGCTTGCTCGCGTGCGCGACGACATGGGGCTGACCAACGTGAAGGTGATGGTGCCGTTCTGCCGCCGCTTGGCCGAGGCGGAGCGGGTGATCGACGCCATGGGACGCCACGGGCTGGAGCGGGGGGCGAAGGGGCTCGAGGTCTACGTCATGTGCGAGATCCCGAACAACGTGCTTCTGGTGGACGAGTTCGCCAAGCTGTTCGACGGCTTCTCCATCGGCTCCAACGACCTGACCCAGCTGACCCTCGGCGTGGACCGGGACAGCCCGCTGGTGGCCTTCGACTTCGACGAGCGCGATCCCGGCGTGCTCGCCTTCCTGCGGCAGGCGGTCGAAGGCGCGAAGCGGAACCGGCGGCCCTGCGGGATCTGCGGGCAGGCACCGTCGGACTATCCGGAGATCGCCGAGTTCCTGGTCCGGCTGGGCATAGACTCCATCAGCCTGACGCCCGACAGCGTGTTGAAGACGCTGCGGGCGGTCGTGGACCTGGAACAGGGGCTCGGCCGCGAGCCACGGGATTCCGCCTGACGCGGTGACCCGTGGCGGTACTTGGCGGCGGTACCCGGCGGCGGATCAGTGCGCCATCAGGACCGGGATGTGCATGTAGTCGAGCACGGTGCGCGTGGCTCCGCCCAGCACCCACTCGCGCAGCCGGGATCGGCCGAACGCTCCCATCACGACCAGGTCCGCCGAAACGTCGCGGGCCGCATCCAGGATCGCCATTCCCGCGGCGGCACCGGAGACATCGGTGCCGCGCACTTCCGCCTCGATCCCGTGACGCTTCAGGAACGCCACGACGTCGAGCTGGGGCCGGGGAGTCGCCGAAGGCAGCCTCTCGCGGTCCTCGCTTCCTGAAAGCACGACGACGCGCTCCGCCTCGGCGAGGAGGGGCAGGCCGCGGAGCACGGCGTCGGCGGCCTGGGCGCTGCCGTTCCAGGCGACGAGGACGCATTTCCCCGTGTCGAAGAAGGGGCCGGTGGACGGCACGACCAGGATCGGGCGGCCGGTCGGCACCGTCACGATCCGCTCGACCACGCCCCAGCTTTCACCGGGTTCGGTCTTGCCGACGACGACCAGTTCCTGCAGGCGGCTGACGATCGCGATCAGGTCGGCGGCCTCGCCCTCGTACGCGCACCAGGCCAGATCGACGCCTTCGCGCTCCGCCAGGGAGCGTATCCGCAGCTCCGCCTCCGTGGCCGCGGCGTAGTCGCGATCGATCAGCGTCTGCAAGGGCGCCGAGTTCTCCGTCAGGATCGCCCTCATGCGCGCAACGTCCTCCAACGGATAAAGGCACGTTACCCGGGCGTCGAACCGCCCGCCGAGCCGCAGGGCCACCTCCACGGGTTCGATCGATCCGTAGGGGCGCACATGAACAAGAATGTCCTGAAAAGTCATCGCCGTCTTCCTCCCTCGGAACCCGCGGAGCCGTCCGCAGGCGCATTTCGGAAAATCCTGGCCGACCGGGGGAGGGTGCGCCTTGATCCAGGTAAACATTGTCGACGAATCCGAGATATGCATGGAGTTTTCCGGACTCGTCACTCCATGGTCTTCTCCACCGCACCTGTCTACTTCCGCGATCTGCCGAAGATGCTGTCGGAAGCCGGGCGGAGTACCTGCAGGCCGGGTATTCCAGCCCCCGCCCCTGCAGAAAAGGTTTACTCCTTCAAGATGCTATTTTCTGAGGAATATCGGCTTCTCCCAACCGTCATCGCAGTGAAAGCAGTGATAGGGGAGGTGCTAATTCGTCGTTCCGTCGGCCCGGAGAAGAAAATAACAAGAGTCCGTAGTGGCTGGAGAGGCTGGTTCATTCAATATATGACCAAAGTCCATGCCATATGCCGAAGAGCGCTTTGCTGACTTTCAAGTAATAATAACCCATGCCTGTCCGATACGATAGTTGAAGACAGTTACCTTGAGGGTTTCCCGAAAGCCTGCATCTGTAACATAACGCTCTTAATAGGAGAGCGGCACCGAGGACGTGCTCATGCGCAATCTCACTCGCACTATTCTTATGTCTACAGCCCTGCTGACCCAGCCGATGTTGGCAGCGACCGTCGTGATGGCTCCTGCGCCTGCCGTGGCCCAGGTAACAACGCAGGAAGTCGAGATCGAAGGCAAGCTCGAGGAGTTGGACAAGGACAACAGCCGAGCGAAGGTGATGGGGGTCTGGGTCGATATAGTTCCTGGAACGATCATCACGACTGCCTCGGGCACGATCAGTGCCGAGGATCTGTGGAGCACGAAGGCCATTCCCGGCTTTACGGGCAGCGAACGGGGGTTCATCGGCGGCACCTCGATCGTCACCGGCACGAGCGACCAATTCGGTAATGTCACGGCCGACACCTTCTACGCCGACACGGCTGAAAACGTCCTTCTTGGGACGGTCCGGAAAAACGTGAACACGGCAGGTGAGCGTTGGTTTGACATCGAAGGCAGCAAGGTCATCCTCCTGCCCAGCACTCCGACCGGCCAGTCCTATCCCGCCATGAAGAAAAACCTGGACGGCACTCACCCTCTCTACGATGCCCGCTACAAGGGCTCGCCGATGCTCAACGAGTACGGTTTCCGGATCAAGCCGACGACGCTTCTGCCGGGTACGCTCGTCGCGGCGGAGGGGCACTACGGCAAAATCGGCACGCCGCCCAACGACGAGAAGGTTCTGTTCGCATTCGTCGTCGAAGCCACGGGCGGCGAACTGGTCGACGCGGTGGCGGCAAATCCTGCCGTCAGCATCCAGAGGGCACAGTGCCGGGAACGTGACGCCAATACGATCGACCTGGAAGTCCGGGGAGGCGTCCACAACCCGTCCGGCAATGCGACGGGCAACGTCAACATCTTCAAGCCCGCCTTGAACGGGATCGCGCGCGCCGAATACGGTACGACTCCCGCTGTCGCGGACGTCGGGACATTCGGCGTGTATGACTTCGACGCCCGCATCACGACGACGCTGGGATGCCCCGCGAAGGTCCGCGCGCAGTATGCAGGCGCCAACTCTCCCCTGGTCGAGGTGGAGATCCGCATCGACTGATGCTCAAGGCTGTCTCGGGAAAACCGGCGGCTTCGTATCGGTGAAGTAGAAAAGACGGGGGTGCGGCCTTTACGGCTGCACCCCCTTTTTCGTGTGTCTGCTCTAGTCCGGTCCCGGGGTCACATGGTGCATTGTTCCGGCGGGATTGGAGGGATGCACTCCGGGCCAGGTTCCTCACGGCGGCGCCGGACGACAGCGGCGATCCATCGGGCGGCTACGGCATGGCTCAAGCATGGCTCAAGATGGTGTCCTGCGACAGGCACTGTCGTCGCCGGCGGCGGCGTCAGGGTAGAAGGCCCAAGGCCAGGGCTCGGCCGCGGCCGCGATCGAGCGGAGGCGATCCGCGCGCGAGACGGCCTCGGCCATCCCCTCACATCAAAACGAAAGGCCCGGGCCGGGCGTTGCCGCCTGGCCCGGGCCATTGCCGGAGTGATCCGCCACGGACAGTTTACCGGATAGGCATGCCGTTGATGTTGCGCGCCATGTCGAAAAGATTGCCGGTGTTGGACGGACACCTGTCGGAGGGGTAACCGGCGGCGCCGGTGGCGTTCAGGACCCGCAGCCGGTCGGCCAGGCGACCGTCGGCCTTCACGGTGTCCGGCTTGTGGCCGTCGGGGATCAGGAGTTCGGGGTGGTCGAAGGGCGCGCGCGAGCAGCGAACCCTTTCGTCGGTCAGCGACTGCATGAAGGCCACCAGCGCATCCTGCTCGGCGAGGGTCAGGCCCAGCGGGGTCACGTCGGGGGACTTGGTCGCGCTGCTGAAGTCGCCGCCGCGGTTGTAGAAGGCCATGACCTGCTGCAGGGTGGCCTGCCCGCCGTTATGGAAGTAGGGCGGGGTCAGCGCCACGTTCCGCAGCGTGGGGGTCTTGAAGGCGCCGTTCACCGCCAGGCGCTCGTCCCTCAGGTTGATGCCCGGAGGAACGACGTCCCCATCGCACCCGACTGCTTCCTGGCCGGGGAAAGGAACTTCGAAATCGCAGGCGTTGATCAGGAAGGAGTCGAGCTTGCGCCCCTGGACCCACTGGCGGGAGAAGGAGAGCGGCTTGCCCCAGGGATCGGTGCCGCCCACGCCCAGGTCCTCCTGCACAGGCCGGACGCCGATATTGTAGAAGCCGTTGTCATAGAGCGAGGGATTGCCGTCGCTCATGGGCATGCGCTCCACCAGCTTGGGCTGCTTTCCCTGGTCCGACACATGGGCGGCCTTCGACATCAGCGGGCCGTCGTGGCAGGCGATGCACTTGCCCTTGCCCTCGAAGATCTCCTTGCCGCGCTTCTGCTGTGCCGTAAGCTGGTTGCGGTCGAACGGGCTGTCGTCGGAGATGAGGGTGGCCTCGTACAGCATGACGGAGAGGCCGAAGAAGAGCGGGAAGTTCAGCTCCATCTGGGTGTAGCCGTTGGGGTCCTGCACCACGCTGACGGTGCCGTCGGCGCCGGTCTCGAACCTGAAGCGGTCGGGAGACCCCCAGAAGCGCTTGGCGAACGCCCTCTGGATCATTTCCCCGTAGGTATGCTTCAGGCCGATCTTGGAAGCGGTGATGATGTCGCCCACCGGTCCGCCGGTGCCGAAAAGGCTGTCTTCCGTATGGACCGTCTGCAATTTGAGTGCCTGCTGGGCCATCATCTTGCGGCCGATGTCGGCGAAGGTGCGCGCGGTGCAGGACATTTCGAAATCGCTGAGCAGCGGTCCCACCGCCTGGGAAGCGGCGCTCGCGTTCTCCAGGCGGACGTTCTGCAAGGCAACGGAGCCGTCGGGCTTCATCACCAGAAGACGCGCCGCGGGGTCGTTGCGGATATCCCGGCGGCCGAACACGCCGACGCCGCTGAACAGGTTGTTCGCCCGGCCGTCCCAGAAGTTCCGGTGGTAGAACACGGCGTTGATGACGGTCGGGCTATTGCGGGGCTCGACCTTGCGCGTGCCGTGGCCAAGGACGTTGAAGACCTCGTGGGTGGACATCCTGCAACGGTCGGTGTTGGTGGCCCGCGGCCGCTGCTTGGGGCGTTCGATCGTGCCGACATAGTCGCCGGCGAAGGTGCCCGCCGAAGCCGCCACGTCGTTGGTGTCGAACAGCACCTTGCTCTTCGCGTTGTTCGGATTCTGCAGTTTGCGGAACGGGAAATCTTCCGGCTTCAGCGTGATGTTGGGGCCGGCGGCCTGGCCGGACGCCATCAGGCCGGTGCCCGCCGTGGAGCCGAACATCTTGTCGCCGGCATTGAGCCCGGGGTTGAGCTGGTTGGTCACGCGCGGATCGGCCCCGGCCCGGAAATGGCAGCTGGCGCATGCCACCGTGTCGCTTCCGATCTGCTGGTCCCAGAACAGCGCCTTGCCGGCGGCCTTGGCCCAGGCGGCATTCTTGACGATGCCGGTCAGGTCGGGCAGCGGCGGCGCCTTGCCTTTGAGGGATTCCAGGGGACGGTCATCGGGTTCGGTGACGTCGATGACTTCGTCTTCGGGCTCGGTATCTTCGATATCCTCGATGATCTCGAGTTCGGTGGTCGGCTCCTGTTCCGGCGTGGTCTGGGCGACTGCCAGGGACGACCAGAGGCTGGTCACCGTCGCAGCGGTAAGGAGACAAGTCGAGGCTGACAAGAGCCATTGGCGTGGACCGAGCCGCATTGGATGACGTTCCCTGAAGCCTGTTCATCGGGTGCGTCCGCGACGGCTTTCGAACCGGGGACGCGTTCAGGGGGATGACGATTCCACTGCGGATAAATTCCCGGCACTTTTCCTTTTATTCGGCTTATCCCTAACCGGGAGCGTCGAGCACGCTTTGGAGATACGCCTATTCTTCGCGATTCCGGTGCTGCTTTGTCCGAACGTCAGAAAAGGGGATCGGGTTCGGGCTTCTGCGACTGTTCCCGCGCATCCCGTTCCGCAACCTCGGAGACCAGGGGAGTGACCTCCACCCGCTGCCGGTCCCCCGATCGCTTCAGATAAACGACGGCTTGCACCGCATTCGATCCGAAGGTCACCCTCTCGCGGTCGATCGCGACGACGTGCCAACCGGCGAGCTCATCCCCGGTCGCGACCCGGCGGGTCGGGCCGCCGTCGGCCTCCGTCACCACCGCCACCGCCCGGACCGACGAGACGGCAACCCCGAGAACCTTCGGCACCGGAACGTCGGCCTGCGCCAGTTCCTCCTCCGTGGTGGCGGTCCCGGCGACCGCCGGGACGGAAGGACGTCGGCCGGGCGTGAAGGCGGGCCTTTGCAGCAGCACGTCGATATCGGCCGCGACCTGGTCGCCCGTGTCGTGGGGCTGCACCCGTTCCACCTCGAAGGACGCCGCCGGGATGTCCGTCGCCGGCTCTTCCGGCTGCCAGCCCAGTCCCTGGGCCAGCACCATGCCGCCGGCTGCCATGGCGAACAACGACATGAGAAGGGGGGACGAAGGGCTCATTACTTACGGTCCTCGATGGCCAGGATGTCGAAATCCGCCTGCAGGTCGATCTGGGGGGCCTGTGCCGACGGGTCTCCGCGGACGGAGTCGGCGGCGATATGAAGGCTGCGCACGGCAAGCGACGGATCATGCTGCTGGACGGCGCCGAGAAGCCTTGCCAGGGACGCTTCGTCGCCGGTGGCCCTGACGCGGATCCCGAGCTGGACCGCATCATGCTCCCGCCGTGCCGGCACCGGCTGGATGCTGCGCTGCTGGATGCCGGATTCCGCCACGAGCTTCTGGATGAGCTTCTGGAATTCGGCGGACCCGAGCGCCTCGTTCTCGATGCGCAGGATGCCCTTCCGGCTGCCGGCGGCCTCCTTGGTTTCCTGCAGCGTCTGTTCGAGCGCGGGTATGCGCTGCACCGCCGCCGTCAGGCGCGCACGCCAGGCCGCCGCGTCGGCCAGCCTGGCCTGGGCCGCCTCGAAGCGGTCCAGCAGGGGAAGGACGACGAGGTTGACCGATCCCATGACCAGCGTGACGAGGATCGTCAGCGCCAGCAGCTTCGAGAGACGGGGTGAAATGGTCAGGGTGTTCATCGGACCTCCGGTGCCGCGCGCTCCAGCTCGAAGCTGAGGGAGAAATCCTCGCCCGCATCGGTCGAGGGAACGACGGCCGTGCGGAAGACGGGGTTCCGGAAATGGGGCGATCCCTCGATCACCTCGGCGACGCCGGCGGCCGATCTGGCCGAGCCGTCGATCTGGACGGAGCGGCCATCGAACCGGAAGCCCGTCAGGTAGGTGTCGTCACCGGTGATGCGGGCCAGTTCCGCCAGCAGGACCAGGGGAACCTTGTCGGCCAGGAACGCATCGAGCGCCTTCTCGCGGTCGGCGATCTCGGTGATCTGGCGTTCGAGTTCACCCGCCTTTCCGGCCCTCAGGCGCAGGTCTGCAACCTCGGCCTCCAGGCTTTCGGCCGTCGTCTCGAGGCGGACCAGGGGAACCAGGACACCAGCCAGCGCGGCGCCCAGGCCGATCGCCCAGCCCAACGCCACGATCCGTCCCGCACCGCCGACGGCGGGGCGGGCGGCGCCGAAACCGAGATCGACGCTGCCGTCGGGAAGGTCCACGGACAGCGATCCGATGGATCCCTCCGCGTCGGCCAGGACATCGCGGATCGGCACGAGCAGGCGCTTCGGAACGCAGATCATGTCGACCACGAGGCGGCGTCCGGCGCTGTCGCGCTGCCGGACGCGATACCCGAGATGGACCTGGTCCGCCTTGAACGGGGTGCGCCGGTCGACCTCGAAGCGAAGGGCCTGGAGGGCCGAGCGCTCCGCAGCGAGCGGAAGTTCGACCGTGCTGGTGACGGCGCGGCCCGCCGCGAACACGACCGCTATGCGGCGACGCTTAAGCAGCCGCTTCAGGGACTCGCGGTCGGCGGCGCCGAGCGGCAGCGGAAAGGTCGAGGACGAGCGGGCCGACCGGCGGACGGTGATCGCGTCGGCCGCCAGTTCGACGCGCAGGTCCTTGGGCTGGACCAGCGTGCGCAGCCGGCGCGGCACGCAGGAGCTCAGCTCGCCGGTCCACCAGCGCCAGCCCTTCAGTGCGTTTTCGGTAAGCGTGCCCGTCGCGGCCATGAACAGCATCTCCAATCGCGATCACCCGCCGTTTCCCGCCGGCGGCGATCAGCCTTCATTGATCAGGTCGGTGAGCCGCTTGGCAAGCTGTTCTGGCGACATACTTGGGTAAATATATCGGACAACTTGGCCTTCCTTGTTCAGGAGGTAGATGTGCGTGGTATGCGCCATCGCCATGTTGTGCAGCCGCGTCGCATCGTCGGAAGCCGACCGGATCCTGATCCGCTGTCCCGGCGTCCGAGGTCCTTCGGTCGTTTCCTCGGAGGTCGCCTCGGCGGAGATCGGAGTGGCCTCGTGCTGCTCCTGGCCGTGATCCCCGTTGCCGTGATCCCCGTTGCCGTGGGCGCCGTGGCCGCCGGCATGCTCCCCGGCGGGCTCGTCGCCTTCCTTGGCCACCTGGTTCTGCATCACGTAGTCGCGGCGGACCCGGTACTTGGCCGCGACCTCGTAGATTTCGCGGCGGTTGCCGGACAGGCCGATCAGGCGCGGGTGCTGCTTGGCGACGAAGGTCGCGAGCTGCTCCGGCCCGTCGTTGCGGTCATCGACGCTGATCATGGCGATGTTGACCTGATCCCCCATCTCCCCCATCAGGTCGACCGCCATGCCAAGCTTGGTGCCGATGATCGGGCAGATATCGTCGCACTGGGTATAGCCGAAGTAGAAGGCGGTAGCCCTGCCCTTGAAGTCGGCCAGCGTCACCTTGCGTCCGGTATGGTCGGTCAGGCTGAAGTCGCCGCCCAGCTTCTTCGGCTCCGGCCAGCCGCTGTGGGCGCCGTAACCGCCATGGCCCGCGGCGGCCGGGGCGGCATCGGCCTTTGCCGGCTCCGTTTGGGCCGGTTCCGAATGGCCCGGTTCCGAATGGCCCCGTTCCGAATGGCCCCGTTCCGAATGGCCAGCGTGGCCGCCCTCCGCCCGGGCGGAGAGCGGGGCCGTGCCGAGCAGGAGGGCGGCACCGCCCATCAGGAGCCCGGCGAGGACCGCCGCGCGTCCGGCACCCCTCGGCAAAGTGATGGTCCGCATGGTCGAGATTCCTTCCGCTCAGAGAGCCACGATCTTGGCGATGGCGGTGCCGTCGAAGTGCCGCTTGTTCGTGATCCAGTGATGGAAGTTGCCGATGATCCGATGGTCGCCGCGCGGCACTTCCGGGACCCAGATGCCGTAGCGCTGGGCCACGGCGACCTCGAGCCTGCTGCCGGCCGCCTTGAATTCCGGAGCCGAGAACCAGCCCTTGGCACGATTGGTCCGCAGGGGACGGCCGTCCACCTCGACGATGTAGCAGTTGAACGGCAGGGTGATATGCAGCCGGCTGTAGGAGGCGTTGGCGACGCGGAGCATCAGGTTGCGCCCGGCGGTCATCCGGGTGACCGTCCGCGAGTCCGTCTGGGTCCTGCCGTTGTGGACGCCGTTGATCAGGAAGTAGGTCGGGTTGAACTTGTCCAGTCCGACATCGTCGCCGCACATGCCGGCATTGTGGTCGAGCTTGTGCCACACCGGATCGACGTCGTCGAACACCAGGATCGATTCGGCCGAGTAGGGCGCGCCGGGCGTGATGTCGGAGACCTCGTCCCGCGGCAAGGGATCGTAGAGATAGTTGGGGTTGTTGGTGTCCGGGCTCTTGGTCAGCGGATCGACGATGAGCACGCCGTACATGCCCATCTCGAAATGAAGGACCGTGTTCTTGTGGCAGTGGTACAGATAGGTCCCGGCCTGGTGGGCGCACCACTGGTAGACGTAGCTGCTCTTGACCTCGAACGAGGTGTGGCCGACGCCGTCGTTCATGGGCGTGGGCTCGATGCCGTGCCAATGGATGGTGTGGGCACCCTTGGTCGGCTTGAACTCGCAATGGAAGACCTGGCCCTGCTTCACCCGGATGAGCTTGGACGGCCAGGGGGAGTCGCTTCCGGAAACGTCCGGGTCCTTGAAGCCCCAGAACTGAAGCTGGGAGCCATCCTTCATGTCCACGTTCCAGTCGGCGACCTGGCGGCGAAGGAAGACTTGCCGGTTGGTCCGGTCAGGCGTCGCGGGATCGTTCTCGAACGGGTGGCAGCCGAAGGTATCGAATTCCAGGGGATCGGATATGGGGCGGTAGATGGTCGTCATTCTCAGCTCTCCAGGGCGCTCGGGACTTCGCCGCTCGGCGTGTCGGAATGTCCGTGCAGCCGTGCTGTCGGTTGAACCAGGGTTTTGCGTATCGGCGGGGACGGTGACTCAGCTGGTGGCCACCGGTCCGTCGATATGCCAGTCCGTGACCAACCCCATCGGATAGGAGCCGCCGGCGGAGGTCTGGGAGATCTCGTTGTGGCAGTGCATCGGGTAGCGCAACGGGTACTTCTCCTGGACCATCTTCCAGGGAGCCGGCGGCACGTCCGGCGGCGCCGTGTAGGGGAGCAGGACGTCCTTGATCATCATCGGCGGCATGGTCCAGACATCGTGCTCGTTCAGGCTGGTCTGGTAGATCGGCAGACCGTTCTTGTTGCTCTCGGTCAGCACGAAGACATGGTTGCCGTGGATATGCGGGCTGTGGGTCGCCAGTCCGGCATTCATGCAGCGGATCAGCGCCGGCTCGCCGGCGTGCCCGGTCGGGCAGGTCGCCTTGTCATGGGCGGAGTCGAGCCCGCACAGGCCGTTGATCGTGAAGTACCGAGGATGGAACTGGCTCTCGAACTCGGCTGGGGTGACAAGCTCCCCGCCGCCGATCCGACGGCACATGGCCGGGTCTATCTGGTTGAAGATCCAGACATACTCCCGTCCCTTCTGCCATGGCTTGCCCGGGAAGCGGGCGGGTTCGCCGTCGATCGTCGACTCGCCGAGCGCCGTGAACAGCGACTTCATGGCGGGTGTCGCGGCGCCCGGCGCGTAGGGCATCGGCTTCTTTCGGTTCTTGCCGTCGGCATAGCCGTTCTTCGGCTCCACGATCAGCGCCCCGTGCAGGCCGAGCACCCGGTTGATCGGGGAATTGTCGCCATCGACGTAGAAGTAGGTTCCCGGCTTCGTCGCGACGAACTCGATCCGCATCTTGTCTTCGCCGTCGCCGTCGGCGGGAGCCAGCCCGGAGACGACCGCGTTGGTCTGGCCGACGATCTGGAAGCCGTGCGGTCGGGTGCTGGAGTTTCGGATATCGATGCGGACGGTATCGCCCTGGGTCACCCGGAGAATGGGGCCGGGAATGGATGGCTCCTTGCCGGTGGGGGCGAAGGCGTACATCGGGACGATGCTGCCGTCGATCAGCTCGACATCGACATCGACGATCTCCAGGTCGAAATCGGCCTCTTCGCCGGTCGGCGCATCCTCGGAGGTCTGCGCTGAAAGGATCGCCGGAAGGGAGGTCGAAACCGTGGCAAACGCCGCCATGGCACTGCCGTACTTGAGG